>NZ_AP038333.1:321838-643676 GCF_047159385.1 Alteromonas sp. D210916BOD_24 | reverse complement strand
GCTGTAAAAAGTGTTAAGAGAAGACCATTGCGATAACGCACTTTCATAGTTTTGCATCATTCCTTGGAGAATTCGGGGTTGTCTCAAGCCTACTGTGCCATCTTCCTTTGGTTTGTTGAGGAACATAACGGGCTTGTCTGGCTGGTAATAGTGCGGCTTTTACTGTTTAAGAGTCAAGCATGAATAACGCGTTGTGCCATGTAAACTAAACCTATTTATTTAAGGCTTTGATGGTTCGCTTTTCGCAGCTCCTCTTTGGTTTTCACCATATCGAAGCATAGTTTTGAAAGATGTAGATAATTCCATATCAAAAGGTTAAATACTTCTTGGCAAAAACAAGCCGATGAAGTCAAGACATACCATTTCGAACAAAAATAAAGCAAACGCTTCACAAAGCGCCAACAGGGGCGTGACAAGGCATCTAAAACTGCTTATACTTGCGCTCGCTTGTGATTGTTAACCCTAACAATTTCAGCGCACATCTCTATATGGCCCCATAGCTCAGTTGGTTAGAGCATCCGACTCATAATCGGCAGGTCCCCTGTTCAAGTCAGGGTGGGGCCACCATTTTTTCTTCACTCAATTACACTCTAGCGTCTTTTCTCATATAAAACTCGTAGTCATCTTCATCGTAAATGGCAAAACCTAAGCGCTTGTATAAATTGGCAGCGGGGTTGCTTTTAAGTACCGTTAATTTCGTTGGCTTGTGAGGTGATTGTGCCATGAGATATTCAATCATGGTTTTTCCATAACCCTGACCCTGATATGACGGCGCGATTTGTATCTGTATAATTTCCAGTTCATCCGCTCTTTCTTGAAACTTAACCATACCAATGGGCGCTCCTTGTACCACTATGAGATAAGCCTGTTCAAAGGCATACTCTGCGCGAGATTGATGTTCTTCATCGCTTATTATAAGTCCCATTTTTTCGAAATGCTGTGCCATCGTCGCTTTGCGCAATTCAAACAGAAAGTCTTTATCACGAATCGTCGCTTTTATTAGTTTCACTTCTATTCTCCTGACCCCTCTTCCGCTGGCACTGTACACGTATCCCAATCGCTTAACTGCTTTAACGGTGCTAAATCCACCTTACCTATATTAACGTCCTGATACAGCGGAAAGAAGTCATCGTATTTTTCCAACTTTAAATAAAGGCTGAGAAACACGTCTGTAGGAACGTTTGATACTCGTTTACACCCATCAAGAATGCGTACTATAAACCCAAAGTCATCAATGTGACCACCCGCGCGAAGATGCGATTTCATTCTTCGCTGGAGCGCGTGAAACCGCTTTGCATCGTCAGTTGACAGGGTCATCACCGTGAGTGCTTCATCATGCCTAAGCTTACTGAGAGAAGTAGGTAGTGTGGGCGCATTATCGACCACCAGATAGTACGTGTGTAAAACAGGCTGTTGGCTTTCACCACCTTTAATAAACACCTGCATTTCAACGTCACCGGTTTCTACCTGTACTACGTTGGTTCTTTTCACTGCCACAGCCACTTTGTCAGGATCAAAAGCTACCGGATTAGTATTCATCATTTTATACACACTGGTTATCGGAATACCGGCGCACCCCGTAATACAAAAGGCACTAAGCGCAACCATTAGCCAGGTTTGATGAAGTTGGTAAGTAAACCTTTTTAAATGGGCTTTACGGGCACTTAGCCAAATACCCTTAGTGTTGTTCATGATTAAAGCCCACTTTTTGGCAAACAGCGTCAAGTTGCGCAACAATATTGGATTGCGCAAAGCGTTTTTGTGTAGTGTAAGTTTTAATAAACGCGGGAGCTTCAAGCATCACATTGTCAATCCAATCGGCGTGATAAGATACCCGTGTGTACACCTCATTTACCCCATATTCGCCCATCTTCTTAAACCAAGAGTCAGCCCGAGAGCTTATACCCAATAGATAGTAACGCCCGTTTATCATCTCAAAAGCAGGCCCACCGCTATCCCCGTTCCCCGACACGCCTTCAAGCGGCAATGCATTGGGCGCTTTGTCGAAGGTAAACTCAATTTCATTGCCATCGGTTGCTTCAATAATATTCTGGGCTTTTCGCAATACGCCCTTGTTCTCTTTATAAGACACTGATTGCCCAAGGTTGCCATTGCCTGTTCCCCCAACGCCAATAAACCACACCGCCCGTCCCGACTCATCTTGGTTGCGATAAAGCGAAGCTGGCTCTACTGACAACACGGGATGAGTAAGTTTAATCAATGCAATATCGTTATCGCCTCCTCGCTCATACTCATGATGCGCATATCTGGCTTCCACTTGTGCCCATTGGTGACCCACTTTAATGGTATCGCCAGGCTCTATACAAAATATGGTATGGGCTGCAGTTGCTACCCATTGAGGTGCAATCAGGGTGCCGTGTGCCCCCACAGCGTATAATGTGGCTAGGGGAGGAAAGTCTTCGATTGTGGCGCGATAGTTTTTGTCTTTTACGTCATGTCTGATGACTATGCTAAAAGAAGGCGTGCTAACAACACTTACCAGTGATACCGCAGCCATAAATACGGCCAGCTTTAATAATTTCATTGTCAGGTACCCAATTAATGAAAGGAAAGTGGTTGCCCTTTTAGGACAATGGTGACAGGAAGGGTATGCGTAATACTATTGGTTCTGGGGTCTTGCTCATACACGACAAAGGAAGCATCTTTACCACTGGTAAGTGAGCCTTGTTGGTGATCAATACCGAACGCTTTGGCATTGCCCCAGGTAACCGTTTCTATCACTTTCTCTACGGGTACGCCCGCATTTATCCACGCTGCTATTTCGCCCAACAGCGCTACGCCATGTAAGGTTGCGGGGTTGCCTGCATCAGTCCCTAGGGCTACCGGAATACCCGCATTGATCACGGCTAACAGATTGGCTTTTTGGTTGTCGGTTATTTGCGTTGAAAAAAGCCGAGATAATTGGGCAATAATTTGCCTTTCTTGCGGTGATAATGTGTTTTGTTTGGCATCGTCATCCACAAAAGGCATATACGTCGTCATCACTTGAAACATTTGACCAGTATCAGATTTGTTTAGGGCCAATTGGGTAAAGGACTGGGTAATCTCATCGTGACCCAGTCGCTCCTCAATTTCACTAAAACGCACCTCTTGGCTAAAAATATCTTTGTAGTGCTCAAACGCGAACAAAGTAGGCATATAGGTAACTTGATATTGCTTAGCCAATTGGAGAAATTCATCATCCACAGGGGCGCTCATTACACCATGCACAAGAATATCCGCCCCTGCTCTTATGGCCATTTTGGCGTAGGCTAAATCTTCTACATGAACCGCCACAACTTTGCCCATTTTCTTGGCAAGCTTCATGGCCTGAACGTATAAGGCATACAAGGCTTGAGGAGACTTGCTCGCCTCATTGGTCCACACAAATTTGATCGTATGCACAGGTAACCCTAGCTGCGCCTTAACCGCGGCCAATGCTTCGTCAGCACTTTTTACTGCGATAAACGTCTGCCCCGTTCCGTCAAGTTCAGGTACAGATTGCGTTGATATCAGTTCGCCGGCGGCATAAATGTCAGGGGAAGGTGTTGACGCACTTGCCAGAGCATAGTGCGGTAATGCAGAAGACGGTCCACCTAAATCAAACACTGACGTGACGCCAACTTTTAAATAAGTCTTAAGTAAATCCTGCCTGTTCGCCTTCAACCAACTCTGATCCTCCTCGTAAGTGCGGATATTTTGTGCGCTTATCATGTCTGGTCTTGTAAATGCCGAGCCAGACTGAGACAGGTGAATATGCCCATCTATCATTCCTGGTATCACCCATTTATTTTCCAAGTCGATTATGTCGTAGTTGGCCGGAATGGGGGCATCAGTGGGTTGGATTTTCTCAATTTTTCCCTGATTAACCAGTAGCGTTCCCTCTAGCACCGAAGCGTGAGGAGTAACACCTATAATGCGTGCATTGACAAATGCGCGTTGGGTAAGATCGTACTCCACCTTGTTAATGGGCGCGGCTAAGGTTGGCAAACTCACAAGTAGTACAACAATACTCCAAGCAAATCGGCGCTTTTTCATTTTATTCATTGAATGCTCCATACCAAAGTCAGCGACATGCTGGCTTTAGGAGCACCATGAAGTGAACCACTCTGAAAGTCTTAAAAGGTCGTTATAAAAGCCCTAAAATTGCTTTATAACTGCCAGTTTCATTGGCCTTTTGATAATGTGCGCAACTTTGTTTGCTGGGCTTGTAACAAAGGCTCTACCTGAGTGAGTCCCTTCTCCTTTACGACTTGTAAAGCCAGGTTGTAACTTGAATTCGCCATTTCTACATCTTCCTTGGCAACATAGTAATCTACAAAATCCAGGTAACCTTGCGCGACGCCCATAGGGCACCCTAACATTTGCTGATATGCCAAAGAGGCTTGCAACAAGGGCAATGCGTCATCGAAGCGCTTCGCTTTAATCCAATATTGTGCCAGCATCGCCTTGGCATATGCAGTGTACAACCAGTCCTCGTTTTCTGATGACAACTGAATGGCCTGCTCAAGCTGTAACTTCGCCTGACCGTCGCCAAGTGCAAACAAACTGACTGCCATGATGTAATTCAGTCTCGATTGATAGACCTTATCTTCGTTATTGGTGACCACAACGCCCATACCTTGCTGAGCAATTTCCAACGCCTGTGCATATTGACCCGTCTGCTGATAAGTTTTGGCCAATAGAAAATAGGCTGCTAGGTTATTCGGGGCATGGGTAATAGCACTTTGCAGAAATGAAATAGCCGAAGGCAAGTCGTTGGATGCCAGCAATTGAACTGCGTTATACATAAGGGCGTTGTTAAACTGATTGGCAAAAAGCACCCGTTTAGCCGTGGGCGATGCAGCCAGTTCACGGCCAATTGTTTCAACCAGTCTGCTTAACACGTCTTCAATGAATTGACCGTGAATAACACCTTGCTGTCTAGATTGGTGTTCATAGACAGTGAAGGCCACATGATACTCTCCGGGCACGCCACTGAGTGTAGCTTCAATAATATGGGTTGCAGCAGACACATCAAAAAGCGCTTGTGGTTCGGGGGTGTTCGAAGGCACGCGGGCTAGGATATCCAACACATCTGACACCTGAAATAAGGTCAAATCTGTCGTCGAAGTAAACCCATCCACTATGGCCTGAACAGCGCCAATGCTTACCCATTGCTCTGACTGGGCAAGTTGTCGCGTATCAAATGGCAACACCAAAAGTGCCTGATGGGTCGAAGCAGATGGGGCGACTGTGTCGTCTAAAGCAATGTTTTGCGTTGTCTTGTCACCGGGCCACCCAATGAGCAGCGCCAGCAGCAGTAAACCGACTAAAGCGGTAACGCAGATAACAATGGCATGTTTGCGTTGTATTCCACCAAGCGTCTCTTGGTGGTGAGTTTCAACCATTTCTGGCTGGCTGGGCACGACCCACTCATAGCCCTTACGAGGGTATGTTTTTATCACTTCAGTGGGCGAAAACGCTTTTCTTATTTCATTGATAGACTGAAAGACTGCCTGTTCTTCAACAAAGCTGCCCTCCCACACGTTCTCTAGAAGCTCCTCTTTTGAAATCACTTGCCCACTTCGCTCGCTTAAGTATTGGGCAAGTAAATAGGTTTTGGGCCGTAAACGGGCGGTTTGCTCACCTATACTGACTTCACCAGTTAACGTACAAAATGTCGCATGGTTCACGTTTTCGGCCTTCTTATTGTTGTTATTCACGCAAGTACACCAAGACAGTCTCACCGTTTGGGTAGCGAGCGCGGCCCTACCAGTGCCACGCGCTTAAAAGGTGATAGAATCATAAAGTCTATGTAAGTTATGGGCTAGCTTGCGCAGTTATTGTTACAGCGTCAAGTTGCCAACCGGCTTGTTGCGTCGTAATGGTTAGTTCGTGCTCCCCTAACGCCATTGCCACCGGAAATATAGCCTCACTTTCTGACGACAAGGTTACCTTTCCAACAACCAGCCCGTCTAGCGCGATGTTAAACTCGACAGGGGTTGAGGCTTGTCCAACGAGTTGAACCTCAAACCAAGATGTCACGGGCGAGGTTACGGCATAGGTAAAGCCGGTTTCACTTTTGCCGTCTCTTGGACCGGTAGTAATTGCATTGTTGTCACTTACCGCGAAGACTAACGCGTTTTGCATGTCGACGAAATGCTCAGCCTCAAACTTAGCAGGTAGCGTATGTGGGGTGTAGGTTGTAGCAACGGGATCTGAGTACACCCCCATTACCTCATTGCCTGATTTGGTGCGTTCTAACGTTTTATCATCTGACTTTTTCGCGCCATGGCTATTTTTATCTGATCCGCTCCTTTCTGAGATGCCATTTACCGTAGCTGCAACTCGATACTGGTAGCGATGAGAGTGCAGTCGTTTATGTTCAAAATAAGGCGATAAAACAGTAGCCACCCGCTGATACCGGCCATTGATATGATCATTGGCAAATATTGCGTAACTTACCCCTGCTTGTGGCAAGGGTTGCCATTGAAGCACGGCCACATCGCCTTGCTCTGATAAGCGCAACTCACGTACCCGGCTGGGTAATTCAGGCACCAAGTTCGCGTTATTGTTCGCATGGGCTTTTTTAAGTTGGCGCTCAAAATATTCCGCTGACGCTATTTTCCCCCTTTCTAGACCCGTGTCATCCAGTGCAATCCGAAAACCTTCAAGAACACCAACCCAGTCTTTCAGTTTGGCGTCCCTTATTTTTTCATCCCATAATGGCCAGTGCCACGCCCCGCCTCGCAGTACCACTGCGTCGCATTGCTCATCTAGCGTCGCTGTACCGTTACTGGCCATATTGTCATAGCTTTCCTGATAACAATCTTCAACAAACTCATTGACGTTTCCCATCAAATCGTAAATACCAAATTCATTAGGTTGATAGCTGCCTACCCTACTTACGGTACCAGACTTGTCATCACAGTGTTCAATACCAATAAGATTGACATAGGAGGTGTGTAGCACGGTTTGTGCAAAGGATTCAGCCCGCAAATCAGCTACATTGGCGTAGTGGCAAACAGAGGGACGAACAGCTGGCTGCCCTTGTGTTGCCAGGAACTCCCACTCCGCTTCAGACAACAATCGATAGGGCTTTCCGGTTTTCTTAGCTAGCCATTGGGTGTAGGCTTTCGCTGCTTCGTAGCCTATACAGGTAACGGGCTCATAGGGGTCTGAATTAATATCATTATTTGACCACGAGCCAGTTGTCTCGTTTTCAAACCACCAATAGCCAATCTGGTGGTAACAGGTGTCGGGTAATGAAAATTGAGTTTCTGCTGCAAAATAGCCAAACTCTTTAATCGTCACCTCATATTTACCCACGTAAAAATTAGGCAAGGTGACGGGTTTAAGGGGCTGACTGTCTTCATAGTCCTCACTTCCTATCACAAAGGTAGCGCCTTCTATTCTCACCATAGCAGGCTCAATATAGGAAAAGTTCTCTGCTTTTAAATCACCAGTTACTAATAGGCATGTCAGGAACGCAAGCATCCTGCTTACATGTGTTACGGTCATCAAATTTATTCTCTTATTATTCAAGGAGTTCATTCGATAGGCCTGTCACAATAGAGTTCCAAGACTTTTCGTCACCTTTCTGGTTTTAAATAGCCATAAAAATAAATTTTACATAAATATCAATAAATTAAAAAACACACCCGCGCTTTTTTATAAGCTTTTTATAGAGCTTTTATAGGTATTAAAGAGCCACAAAGGTTATTATTTAGGCAATTTCACTTAACCCGATAACACTATGAAAAAACTCCTGCTTACCACACTTTCTGTTTTACTCGTGGTTTCACTTTGGGTTGCAGTGCAGTTAGTTGATATACCGTCAGCGCTCACCGCCCACAAAAATGATTATCAGCGGTTAATAATCACCCATGCCAATGTCGTGACTATGGCCAGGGGAAAGCAAGAAGTCCTAATGGATCACAATGTGGTCATCGAAAACGGCACCATCGTTGCTATTTTCGATGCACTTTATACACCTATTAACCACAATTTGTTTGATAATAAGGAAATAGTCACTAAGACCATTGAGGGTAAAGGCCGGTATTTGCTGCCCGGTCTTATTGACGCCCATGTGCATATTAGTGACGAAGCAGAGTTAGCTGGCTACCTGTCCTATGGCGTTACCGCCGTACGTAACATGTCTGGTTACCCTTTCCACCTCAGGCTAAAAAGGCAAATCGCACAAGGTGAACTGCTTGCGCCTGACTTCATCACCACAGGTCCAACACTCAACAGCCCCGGGGCAAATACCACGCCCATACAACAACTTGTCACCACCAAGAGCCAAGCTAAGGCTGCGGTTAAGCAACAGCACCAGTCGGGATTTACGCTTGTTAAAGTCTATTCCAATTTGACGGCTGAGGCATTTGAAGGCGTATTAGAAGAAACGCAAAAACGGGGGATGGCGATAACTGGCCATTCGCCAGAAGGCATAAGGACAGCTCAAATTCCTTATGAGGCACCGTTTGATGTTGCGTGGGAATCGTCGGTGGGCAAGGGTTTTCAAACGTTAGAACATACAGAAACGCTGATTTGGCACGCACTGCGAGACAACTTAGATCTACAACGGATAGCCCCATTGGCCACGAAACTGAAAAACGGTGGCGACGTACTGGTACCTACGCTTATCGCCTATAGAAGGCTGGTGAACATAGCTGAAACACAGGGTAAATACCTGTCTCACCCCGATGCCGATACCATAAACCCACTTGTTACGCTTATAAATAAAGGGGCCATTGACTACTGGAGCCACGTCGATGCCAAAGACTATGAACGTCCGCATTCGGATTTTTATGTCACCGCCACTGGGCTATTACATCAATACGGCGTTCCAATGTTAGTGGGGACCGATGCCGGAGGCTTTGGCGTCATTCCCGGTTACTCCATGTTGGAAGAAATCAATTTACTTCACGAGGCAGGACTTTCGCCCTTTGAGGTGTTAAACAGTGCCACCCGATTAAGTGCCCAAACGCTAGGATTTGAAAAAACGGGGCAAGTTAAAGTGGGTTATAAAGCCAATTTACTGTTAACCGCTGACAACCCACTGGAGAACATGGACACCCTATCTGCCTTAGAAGGCGTAGTGAAAAACGGTGCGTGGTTAGATAAAACTCAACTCGCTTCACTACGTACTTCTGCCAAAGAGACGTCACTAACGCGTTCATTGGTAAGAGCCGTAGAACTGCTCATATACAAATTATAACCCGTGTACAACTGACGCAGCTCCAGTATAGCAAGGCCTGCGTCACTATTGTAAGGTCTGTAGCTTCGATATCAGTGGCGTTAAAACCGGTTTACCTCAATTGAGATCAATGTCAGATCTTCTACGGTCATCTCACGTTATAACCATCGTAAGCACATATTCTACTAACTGGCTACGCGGTGATACTCGCGGTAATTCGGTTGCCATTGAGTTTGCGCAATACAACTGTGTATTTCTTCTGGTGTTCTAATTGGGGCAACGCCGTCGTCGATGGCCTGAGTAGCGACTGCAAATGCAATATCGACTGACAGCGACTTTATCGCTTGCAAGGGAGGAAGCAGCGCACCTTCGCCGGTATTGGCCAGCGGAGAAGCTGCAGCTAAAGCGCGACTTGCCGCCATGAGCATATTATCTGTGACGCGCGCTGCGCCGCAACTTACCACGGCCAGTCCGATACCGGGGAAAATGTAACTGTTATTACATTGACTGACCGCCATGGTTTTACCTTTTACCCTTACATCATCAAATGGGCTTCCTGTCGCGACAATGGCATTGCCTTCTGTCCATGCCAGTATATCTTCGGGCAAGGCTTCAACACATCGCGAGGGATTACTAAGAGGTAATATCACGGGTTGTGGATAAGCATTGTACATGGCGCTGACGACGTCTTTATTAAACAAACCGGCACAGCCAGACACCCCAAGCAAAATACCCGGCTTTACGGTGTTAATCACATCGATGAGGGTTGGTTCAAAGGCGTGTTTCCAGTTGGGGAATGTGTCTAGATCATGAGCAAACGCCTGTTGAAAGGCCATCAGGTTCGTCGACTTATTTGTAATAAGCCCTTTGCGATCAATCACATATACGTTACTTCTCGCCTGCGACTCACTGACGCCTTCGGCCATCACACAACGCACCCAGTGCTCGGCAATACCACAGCCTGCCGAGCCGCCTCCAACAATAACCAAAGGTTGCGAAGCTGCTGATACCTTCTTGACTTTACATGCGGCAAGCATGGTAGCCACGGCGACTGCTGCGGTACCTTGTATATCGTCATTAAAGCAACAATAGTGCTGTCGATAGCGGTTCAATAACGGCGTGGCATTGGCCTGAGCAAAATCTTCAAATTGAATAAGTGCATTAGGCCAGCGCCGACTGACTGCCTGCATAAATTTATCGATAAACCCATCGTATTCACTTTGCGATATTCTGGGGTGGCGACAGCCCATATACATGGGATCTTCTAATAAAGCGGTATTATTGGTGCCAACATCTAAGGTAATAGGCAAGGTGTTCGCTGGGCTTATGCCTCCACACACCGTGTATAACGACAACTTTCCAATCGGAATACCCATGCCACCTACGCCCTGATCGCCTAACCCTAATATGCGCTCACCATCGGTGACCACAATCACTTTAATGTTGCGCTTAGTAGCGTTGTGTAAAATAGCGTCGATGCGATCTTGTTGATGATGAGAGATGAAAAGACCACGGGCACTTCGGTATATGTCGGAAAATTTTTCGCATGCCTCCCCCACCGTCGGGGTGTAAATGATTGGCATCATTTCTTCAAGGTGCTCGCTTAACAGGCGATAAAACAAGGTTTCGTTTTTATCCTGAATATCCCGTAAAAAAATGTGTTTGCTCATCGGGGTGGTGCAATCTTGATATTGCAGATACGCACGCTCCCGCTGTTGCTCAATAGTTTCATAACGCGGTGGCAGTAAGCCTTCCAGATTAAATGCTATTCTTTCTCTTTCACTGAACGCACTGCTTTTATTCAGTAGCGGCATATCAAGCAATTTAGGTCCCGCATGCGACAAATATAAGGGCTTCTTGTTTTGATTATTCATAATGATAGTAAGTAAAGCCCAGCATAACGCTGGGCTAAAAGAGTGTTAGAAAACGAGGGGCGCTAACCAAACTGCAATGGCCGTAACCAGCAAAATACTCACGATATTGAGTACAAAACCGGCCCGTGCCATTTGCGTAATGCTGATATACCCAGATGAAAACACGATAGCGTTTGGGGGGGTGGCGACAGGTAACATAAATGCACAACTTGCTGCCAGCGTCACCGGCAAGATTAATGTCATGGGATCAGATCCCATTTCCAGTGCAATCACCGCCACCACGGGCAGAAAGGTCGCGGCCGTGGCTAAATTGCTGGTTAACTCGGTAAGGAAGATCACTAAGGTAGTGGCAGCCAGCACTAAAAAGAGCAGACCAAACACATTGATGTTCACCAATCCTTCGCCAAGCCATTGTGCCAGCCCGGTATTCGATACCGCGGCGGCCAAACTCAGCCCACCACCAAATAACACCAGAATGCCCCAGGGAATGGCCTTCATGTCCTCCCAGCTAAGCAGCGCTGGGGTGTCGGCATTTGTCCCTTTGCCGTTGGGAATGACAAACAGTAATACCGCAGCTGTCATCGCAATACCTGCATCAGAGAGTCCTTCAAGAGCAAACCACTTTGACACAATAGGCCGGGTCATCCACGCGAGCGCCACGGCCAAAAAGAGTATGCCTACTCGCCATTCTTCTTTGCGAATGGGTCCTAAGGCTTTTCGTTGCTCAGCTAGTTGCGATTTTGCCGCATCTGGGGTGGTGAAATTGACCGGGTAAACCCATCGGGTTAATAAAATCCACGCCAGAGGCAATAAAACAATGCTCAGCGGGATACCAATTAGCATCCATTTGGCAAAATCCAGTTGCACGTTATACGTATCGTTCATGAATCCCACCAGAAAAGCGTTGGGCGGTGTGCCGACCAACGTTGACATGCCGCCAATAGTCGCCGCATACGCAATACCTAACAGCAGGGAAAGCTGGAAGTTTTTGCGTTGCTCAGCGGTAAAGTGGGATTGCTCATTTTCCATCGTCGATAATATGGATAAGGCAATAGGCAGTAACATCATGGTAGTGGAGGTATTGGTCATCCACATACTGAGGATCGCGCTCACCAACATAAAACCCAGCACGATAGAACGGGCTGAGCGACTAACATAGCTTAAAATGAAATAGGCTATGCGTTTGTGCAAGTTGGCTTTTTGAAGCGCCAGCGCCAGCATAAAGCCTCCCAAAAATAGATAGATAGTGGGGTTGGCATAGGGCGCAGACGCCGCTTTAATGTCTAATATACCCAGCTGGGGAAACAGTACCAGCGGCAATAATGCCGTTACCGATACATTCACCGCTTCACAGGACCACCAAATGGCCATCCACACGCCCACTGCAGCCGTCGACCAGGCAATGGGATTTAAGGAGTCCGGTGAGGGTATGAGCAGCATGACTAAAAAGGCCACCGGGCCTAACACTGTCCCTATTTTTTGGTACGTGGGACGCTTTGACTCGCCCGTCGGCGATGACGAGTCTATTGAAACCGAATGACTCGCCACTTACTTCTCCTCATTCCCTTGGCTAATCTCAGGAAACAGGTATTTGAAAGCAAACGGCACAATATTGGTGCTGTTGTGGCCAACCTGGCGGACCACTTCAATCTGCCATGCTGGCTTAACGTCTCTTTCCACCGCCACGTTCATCGCCTTAGCATAAAAAGACAACCCTCTGGCAAACACATTTCTTCCCTGTTGGTTGGCCGCATCACTATTGCTAATGGTTTTAGTGCGTGGGCCCATATCCTGATCGCCTAACATAATCACCAGCGGTTGTTGTAACCAGGTGTCGATGCGCGATGCCTCATACGGGCTGTTTAACAAACCAAACGGGTAGGCTTGGTTAGTATCAGGAAAGGTAAAAAATGCCGCATTGGCAGCAACGGCTTGCGATACGGGCGCGTCGGGTTTTGCCAGCATATAGGTATGCACAAAGCCTCCACCGGCAGAATGTCCATACAAAACAAACTCAGTTTGCTCAGATCCAAATCGCGTAACAAAATCGCCAAACACTTTTTCAGGGACGCTGTAAAATTGTTTTGATTCAGGGCGCGGTGCGCCTAATGGCGTGGTGATGCCCCCAAGATTGTATTGATACTCATCTTCACACACCGACACACTGCAACCAATCGCCAAAACCACAAAATTGTGCTTGAGCGCCAGATTCAGCCACTGGTCGCGATAGTCATCGGCATTGCGTCGTGCACCGGGGATAACCAGCAATATCTTCGATTTCGCATCTGCGTTACGGGGAACGATGTAATGCACATCTATTTTGCCCCCTACCCACTTATTAAACGTGTAATGCCCAACTTCTTTGTCCTGCCAAGGCTGGGTGCTTGCGCAGGCGGTTTGCATTATCGCCACCGAACAAAGCCAAAAAGTGAAAACTATTTTTTTAAACATAATAACCGTCTTTAAGAATGGCGGCAGAGTTGCCGCCAGATTAACTGGATCAGAAGCTTGCGCTTACGTCCATATAGAAATAACGACCGTAATCACGATGTGCGTCGTTGAAGAAACCAAAACTTTCCGCGGCAAGTGGCGCGCGTCTGTCGGTTAGGTTTTTCACACCAAGACGAAAACGGGTATCCACTTCCTGGATTTGAGTTTTATAGTCAAAGGTGGCATCAAAAGTGGTCATCGCTGGAATAACAAAACGGGTACCGTCTTCCAGAGTCAACTCACTTTGATAGAAACTGCCTATGCGATAGCCCGACAATGACGCGCCAAACACGTCTCCACGCCACATTAAGCGCAAGCTATGTTTTTCTTTCTGATTACCATTGCGGCCAATCAAATCAGCGAAGCCGTTGACGGGGAAACTTGCCGGTAACACACCACTTTCACTTGCTTCAACCAACTGAGTAGCTAAACCACCCGCTTCTTGCTCAAATTTATCAAGAAACGATCCGTTGTAATCAATTTTAAAGCGCCCGTAGTCTGTCTTAATGTTGTAATAAATACCGAGATCGTGACCACTCACGGTACGCTTATCTAAATTGGCGTAGCGATCGTCAATGTAGTTGATTTGGCCTGCCGGACAGATACCCGCAGCGGTATAGAACGCGGCCTCATCAGGGTCTATGTCACCGCGGTTGACACTGGCGTTAAACGCAGCACCCTCACAATTGCTATTGCCCTGCTCTAATCGATACAGTAAATCAAGCAACGAATGGTTTTCCTCGCCAAACAGGCCAATGGTATTTTCTTTCTCGATAGACCAGTAATCTAAGGTAATTGCCAACCCTTCTATAGGCTCAACCACAATACCAATAGAGGTGTTGTCAGACTCTTCTGGCTCTAGCTCCTGGCTGCCTTGCGCAATACGCTGCAACGAGTAGGAACAATCCAGCGTATCCTGATTGGGATCGCCGCCGTTTTCTGCGGCATATAAACAAGCGTAATCGGTGCGGGTTTGCGTGCGCGCTACAATATCTTCATTGATAGTAACCAGATTAGGCGCTCTAAACGCCTGAGACCAAGAGCCCCTTAGTAAGACAGGTTCAAATGGGCGATAGCCAAACGCCACCTTACCTACCGTGGTATCACCCACATCAGAAAAATCTTCATAACGCGCAGCAAGCTGTATGTCGAAGTTTTCCATAACCGGTATTTGCAGTTCAGCAAATGCAGAGGCTACCGCGCGATGACCGGAGTTATCAGGTGTTGGACTTGAGTTAACCACATCTGACACAAACGGATACGTGTCGCCTTCGGCATCGACAAATTGAATGGTGCCATCAAGGCGTGGGTCGCGGTCGTCTTTAAACGACTCATGACGATATTCAAGCCCAGCCACAAAACCCACAAACCCTGCCGGCAATTCATAAATGCCAGGGTTTGAAAACTTGATATCAAAGGTTTTTAGCTCTGTTTCACTTTTGCGGTAGACGTCAATCAACGCGCGCTCAATATTTGAATTTACGCCCGCCGAAAAGGGGTTATAAGCCGCTTCGGTGGTATCGTTTAGCGCTTCTTGCATTAGGGTGTTCGACACGCGGTTGTGGGTCACATCATCTTTAGAATCTTTCGACCAGGATACTGCTGTTTCCCAGTCCCACTCTCCCCAATAACCTCTTAACCCTTGTAATAGGCGGAAGGTTTCACCGGTGTTTTCCACAATGCGCGGGTACTCAGCAAAGCGATAATTATCAATTGTCAGGGCCGCACCTTCACATGAAACGCCTGCCGCAACAGCTGCATCTTCCAGTCGATTAGGGGAACCGCACGGACCAAATGGATTGTAGTAGTTGTCGGCTGCGACAATTAATTTTGATGACGAAAATGAGGCAGTTGGATGACGGCGTAAATTCGTATTCGATCGGTAACCTAAAAATTCTGAGAATGCTTCCCAGCCATTTTCAAAGGTATGGTTGAGATTAATAAAAACATTGGTGCGATCAAGCTTAGAAGTAAGATCGCGATCCTGATTCATATTAAAACGCACCGTACCTTGGCCGTCAGGCGCCGCACACAGACCATTGCCTAGCTCCCACACACAGCGTTCATCGCCGATGGGATAGGTCTCGAATTCACCACTTCCGTCGACGTAACCTTCTGTGCGAAGTGGGTTACTCGCCGCGACTCTGTCTACAAAATCAAATTGCCCATAAAGAGAATTCGCACTGGTTGAGTTAAATTCTGAATGGCCGTACCAAGGTGAATCAGTTGGCAGTCGGTCGGTAAGATCGGCATTGCTCCAACGAGGATCGTCCTGAGAATTAACCCGGTCGCGCTGGTAATAATTCGCGATAACACCAATATTGGTCTTGCCACCGTTAAAAGTTTTACCCCAGTGCATGGAGAGAGTTTGATCATCTCGCGGCAGATGCTCATATTCCTGCCATTTTACACGTATATCGAAACCTTCAAAGTTGGTGGGAGTGACGGTATTTACCACACCAGCCACTGCATCGGCGCCATATATGGCTGATGCACCGTCGCGTAACACTTCTACGCGTTTAGCGCCATACACGGGAATAAGCTGAGAGTTTACAGAACTCACGGGGACGAAACTGCCGCCCACTTCTTCCGTCTGGTAAGACGCAGAGTTCACCATGCGGCGGCCGTTGATCAGTACCAGTGTGTTCCCCGTACCAATGTTGCGTAAGTTAAACGCCCCCACATCACCGCGAGCGGCATTCACGCCCCCACTAATGTTACCGGCTTCGTTAAAGAAATTTTGTCCGTTCTCGGGGATAAGCTGTAACAGGTCGTCGCCTGAGTCTACGCCCATGACCGCAATGTCTTCTGCATCGAGCTGCGAAACCGCCAGGGCTTCACTAATTTCAGCGCCCTTTATTTGTGAACCCACAACAGCGATTTTTTCGATAGTGCTTTCCTGTTCCGCAATGGATTGCGCTTGTGCGTAGGGCGATAGCGATGTGGCAATGGCCAACATACATACCGGCGACAACAGGCTGCGCCGTGTACGGATCACTTGGGTAATTTTATTAATCATTGTTTTACCTTAAAAGTGGAAAATGTGTCCTCAACTCAAATGATGCACAATTGTTAAAAGCAAAATACCAGCAACATTTGTTACATCATGGCAACATAAGGCAAAGACCTTGCCACACTGCTAAATAAATTTTTTTAGATTATTTTTCAGTAACTTACAAAATAAATGCGCTAGTTTCGTGTGGCAACAAAGAAAAAACGGGTGAGATACCACACGTAAAAAAAGTGTAAACGGGTGGAAATCCACCCCTTTTACCTATAGGGGATTATGAAAGTTTAAAGTCGTCTTTTACCAGACCGTACTTGCGCATTTTGTCATACAGGGTTTTACGGGGTAACCCCAGCTGATGCTGCACATCAACTAATCGCCCATCGTACTCTTTCAGGGCGGCTTCAAGCATGTCTTTTTCGTATTGAGCAACTTTCTGAGCTAACGTGGTGTGGGTTGCCTGCTCATCACCTGTGGGATCGTCAAACACAGTTTGCCCGCCCATAAGCACAAAGCGCTCAGCCGCATTGCGCAGCTCTCTGATGTTACCCGGCCAATTGTGTTGCTTTAGTCTGACAAGCTGATCATTGGTTAACCTTGGGGCGTCAGTATTAAACCGTGAACTGGCCAATGCAGCAAAATGTTGAAACAGAAGAGAAATATCTTCTTTGCGTTCTCGTAGTGGGGGTATTTCAACGTTGATCACGTTTAATCGGTAAAACAGATCTTCGCGAAATTCTCCTTTGTCCACTAATTCAAGGAGGTCTATTTTAGCCGCAGCAATCACGCGGATATCTAAATCTACATGGCGATTACTACCAAGTGGTTCTATGCGGCGATCTTCCAATACTCTCAGTAATTTAATCTGTAGCGCCATCGGCATGCTTTCAATTTCGTCTAAGAAAAACGTACCGCCATTGGCGTGTTCAATTTTGCCTATGCGCTTTTTCTGGGCACTAGTAAATGCACCGGCTTCAAAACCAAACAACTCACTTTCGATCATTGTTTCAGGGATAGCACCGCAATTAATGGCAACAAAATTTTCGTTCTTGCGATGGCTATTATAATGAAGAAAACGGGCGACAAGGTCCTTGCCTGAGCCGGTTTCACCGCGAATGAGCACGTCGGCAGGAATGTCTTTTATTTGCATAAGCAAACGGCGCAATGCCTTTATTTTTTGGGTATTACCCAATAACCTGGGCCCTGCCCCGGTTTGGGCATCTAACTCATCTTTTAATGCCCGGTTTTCCAACACTAAGGCACGCTTTTCACCAGCGCGTTTTAATACATCTAAAATGTGCTCGTTAGAAAAGGGCTTTTCGATAAAGTCATAGGCCCCTAACCGCATAGATTCAACGGCGGTAGAAATATCACCATGACCGGTCAGCATGACTACTGAAAACTCCGGATCTACTGCCAGCGCCTCGCGCAAAAAGGCAACGCCGTCCAACTCAGGCATATTAATATCTGATAAGATCACCCCAGACCAATCTCTGTCGAGTTTCTTGAGCGCGTCTCGTGCATCACCAAATACCTCTACTTGGTACCCCTCCATGGCAAGCAACTGCTGTAGTGCATGTAAAATACTGGGTTCGTCGTCAATGATGTAAATAGGAATGCTCATACTACAGACTCT
Organism: Alteromonas sp. D210916BOD_24; assembly: GCF_047159385.1. GTDB lineage: Bacteria > Pseudomonadota > Gammaproteobacteria > Enterobacterales > Alteromonadaceae > Alteromonas. The sequence continues at coordinate 625,488 of NZ_AP038333.1, read as the reverse complement.
TTATCATAGGCAGAGTTAGGGTAAATACTGCGCCACCTTCAGGGTGGTTAGCGGCGCTTATCGTACCACCGAATGACGCCATGATCCGTTGGGATATGGTCAGACCTAAGCCCAGACCTTTGCTTTTAGTGGTGTAAAACGGCTCGAAGAGTACCGAGAGTTGTTCTTGTGAAAAACCACTTCCCCAATCTTTCACTTCAATAACCACCTTTTCATCGTGGGCGTATACATTAACTTCAACCTTTGCCTGAGGTACATTTTCCTGACTTTGCAGCGCATTGTTTAAGAGGTTCACCAATACCTGCTCAAGTGGCACCGCTTCTGCCATCACAGTTAACCCCTGATGGGAATAGCTCACAGAGATATTCGCGTTCATTTTGCTGATTTTGCCTTCTAAAATGGACAACGACGCGGCTATCGTATCTGATACGAGGACCGGCCCTATTTTTCCAGCGGATTTTCTGGCAAACAATTTATATTGCGCAACCATGGTCGCCATTTTCTGCACCAGTTTGATTATTTCATCAGACGTGCTTTCAATACCCTCTGTCTTATTTCTTGAAATCATCAATTTTAGGGTTTCGCTATAGGTCAACAGTGCAGTAAGTGGTTGATTGAGTTCGTGATTAATACTGGCAGACATTTCACCTAACAAGGCCAACTTTCCCGCTTGAATCAGTTCATTCTGGGTTTCTTTAAGCCGTTGTTCGGTTTGCTTTTGCATGTCGATGGTGTCGAGCAGCGTATTATTGGTCGCTTGAAGCTGGGCAGTACGTTGTTCAACACGATGCTCAAGTTGCTCATTCACCGCAGCCAGTTGGCGCTGCGCAATGTTGTTGCGCCGCCAAATCATACTGAGTAATGCCACTAGTACAAACAATACCAGCGCGCCGACAAGTATCCCTGTGACCAGACCATACACCTTGATAATGGGGGTTAACACTATCAGGTGCCAACCCACCTGAGGCAAGGTTTTTTCAGCCAGTAAATAAGTGCGAGGCTGGCCCTCATAGGTCAAAGAGAGGGTTTCAGCATGCAATACATCAGACAATTGAGACAAGGGTGTTAATTGCTTTAACGTTCCCTCACCATATTGTTGCTGACGTTTAATTTCAGCTCTTACCGCCTCTGGTAAGTCTACCAGTGATGTGTAGTTCCAGTTAGCATAAGAGCTGTAAAACACTGCACCGTGATCGTCTGTTACCATAAAAGGCGCGTCGTCTTCTGCATTGTATTGCTCAATCACAGAAAGTGCGACTTTGACCACCAGTACGCCGGTTATAGTGTCGTCGTGTCTAACGGGAAATGAAAAATAATAGCCCCGTTTACCCGACACCGTGCCCAGTGCAAAATAACTCCCCTCCTCTCCCTTTATCGCTTGTTGAAAGTAAGGCCTGAAGCCATAGTTGCTGTTAACAAAGCTGTCTTGTTGTTGCCAATTACTCGAGGATAAGGTGACTCCTTGGTGTGACATCAAATACACCGCATCACTGGAAAGCGACTTATTATAAGTATTAAGTAACTGATTCACTTCAGTCACGTTGGCTTCATTGGGTTGAGCAAGGACGCGTCTGATAGCAGGATGAAGCACCAAAACGCGAGGTAAGGTGCGATACTTGTCCAGTTGAATTTCTAAACGACTGGCTACGGTCTGAATTTTTTGTTCGGCTTGGCTCTTAACCCGTTCTACCACCTGCACATAAGCTATACCACCAACCACAAGCAGATAAATAAGACACAGCACCAAAGTGACGGACCGATACACGCATTACCTCAATGATAAAAGCCCTGCTGGTTCTTCGTATATACGCTTGACCCGCACGGCGTGTTTTGACTGGCTGGTAATATAACTGAATTATTGGGGTCTGTTGATCTTTGCGGTACAACTTTAGGTCTAAATTGAAAGTTGCTAATCGCGAAAAAGCCAGACAAGGCTTAGTTATTGTCGCGCTGCCATTGTGCCACAGCACTTCGCGCAGCCCTTTCTTGGTCACTAGCACCTTCTTGGTCAAGATTAAGTGCCGTGATAGGAAAGGGAATAACTATACCCTCTTCGTCGAAGCGCCGTTTTAACAATTTGATAAAGGCACTTTTTATGAAAAAGCGATTAAAGTACTCACGTGTTCTCAACATGACCGTCAAATTAATACTGGAATTGGCAAAAGTGTGAAAAAGAACAAATGGCTGGTATGTTTTTACCCCGTATTCATGCTCAGTCAAAATGGTATTGGCCACGTCTAAACAGACCTTCTCAACATGCTCTAGGTCAGAGCTGTAATGAACGCCCACTTCCACAGGTACAGAGAGCTCACGCTCGGGATAGTAATAATTAATCAGCTTAGAATTAGATAACTTACTGTTTGGCATGATCACAATATTATTTGGCAACATTCTGACCCAGGTAGAGCGCCAGCCTATCTTTTCCACAAACCCTTGTTCTCCGGAGTCCAACTCAATAAAGTCGCCTATGCGGATAGGCTTGTCCATTACCAGTTGGATCCCTGAAAAGAAATTTTCTAAGGTAGGCTGAAGCGCAAGTGCCACAGCCAGTGATGTAATGCCTAATGACGCCACCAACGGGGTAACAGAAATACCTATGGTACTTAGAATTATTAGAATGGCGAGTACGGCAAATAGCGCTCTAACGGCTCCGCCTGCGATAGCACTGGTGTTTTTTACCAGAGTCGACTCATTGCTGTAACGCTTAAGTGAATGGGTTACAAACCGCTCAAAAAACAGGAAAAGCGTAATGATTAGCCCTGCTTCAATAGCCATGGTTAAGGCCGTTATCACTGCTTTGCCTTCTACCTGAAAAATAGAGACAACGCTTCTCACCAGCAGCAAAAAGATGACCCAGATAAATAGATTAAGCGGGGCATTTAACGACAGAATTAATACGCGATATATGCTTGACATGGAGCTGGTTTCAGAACGGGCTTTGTCTTTTAAACGCACCAAAATAAGGCGTTTTACCCCAAATAGAAAAATAACGGTCACAAATAACCCGAGGATGGCAAAAAGCTGTTGTTGTTCAATATTTGCAATGGTGTTCACGATGACAGAATTCCCTGAGCCTAATAAGCACGAGTAATATGAAGTGCTGAGCCGCCAACAAGATGGGTCTGCCTCACTCAAGTAGAAGCGAATCTACTAGGTTAGAGATTATGAGTTTCTCATGACTGACCTACAATAACTGTGCTTATGGCGCATCTATTGGGCAGACATTTCATCTACTTCTGAAGTAAGACACGCAAAAGACGCACCAACTATCTCACCAACTTGTCGCTACCACGGCACGGTCAATTCAACAGCGCCTTTAGATCCTCGTCGCGAGGAAAGTCTCTTAGTCCTTGTGTAAGTATTCGATTGGCATCTTCATAACGCTCAGCCTGCTTAAGCGCTAAGGCGTAGTTATGCACATAGGCTTTTTGTTGATTGCCATATTCATACCCCTTTTCAAACCAATCTACTGCCTGAGGATCCTTAAGCGATAGATAGTGATTTGCGAGCAAGAAATAACTTAACCAATAAGACGGCCACTGCTGTGTTGCCGACTGTAAAAATTGTAATGCCACGGGCGTTTTACCCACCTTTAATAAGTCGTAAGCTGCGCTTATATATGTAAAAGGCTGCATTTCATCTGACACTGCTGTGGGTGGTACGGGTGCCATGTACCAGTAATTACCTCTACTGGTCAAAATTCCCTCGACATATTAAACGCAATTCCTTATAGTGCGCGCGCTTTCATATGTTGATGACGTATTCGTCAGCATCTCCCCTTTTGTTTTACCCTCTGGATACCTGTTTTGATTACCACTGCAAACATCACCATGCAATTTGGCTCTAAGCCTTTATTTGAAAATATTTCCGCTAAATTCGGCAACGGCAACCGATATGGCCTTATCGGCGCAAACGGTTGTGGAAAGTCCACTTTCATGAAAATTCTAAGCGGAAAATTAACCCCTTCATCGGGCAATGTGTCTATGGCACCGGGGACGAAACTCGGTATTTTGAGTCAGGATCAGTTTGCGTTTGAAGAATTCAGTGTGGTGGATACCGTGATCATGGGTGATCGGGAGTTATGGGAAGTCAAACAGGAACGCGACGCCATCTACAGCAAGCCTGAAATGACAGAAGAAGACGGCATGCGCGTGGCTGACTTAGAAACACAGTTTGCTGAAATGGATGGCTATACTGCCGAAGCCCGTGCCGGTGATATCCTTAACTCGGCAGGTATTGATGAAAGCTACCACTTTGGCTTGATGAAAGAAGTCGCTCCGGGTAAGAAAGTGCGTGTGCTTTTAGCTCAAGCCCTGTTTGCCGAACCCGACATTTTGTTGCTTGACGAGCCAACCAACAACTTGGACATCTATACCATCAGCTGGCTTGCTGACGAGTTAAACAAGCGTAAGTCTACTATGCTGATCATCTCGCACGACAGACACTTCTTAAACTCTGTATGCACACATATGGCTGATATTGATTACGGTGAGCTGCGCATTTATCCGGGCAACTATGATGACTACATTCAAGCGGCAATGCTGGTTCAAGAACAATTGCACGCAGAAAACGCCAAAAAGTCAGCCGAAATAGAAGAACTACAAAATTTCGTGGCCCGCTTCTCTGCCAACGCATCAAAGGCGAAACAAGCCACCTCGCGGGCGCGTCGTCTTGAGAAAATTGAATTGGCTGAAGTGAAAGCGTCTAGCCGCCGTAAGCCTTATATTGTGTTCAATCAACACAAAAAACTACACCGCTTGGCCATTACCTTAGAAGACTTAGGGCATAGCTACCCTGACTTACCACTTTTCGACAACGCAAACCTACTGCTAGAAGCTGGACAACGACTGGCTATTATTGGCGAGAACGGTGCAGGTAAAACCACGCTCTTAAAGTGTTTGGTGAATGACATTGAACCCACGTCAGGTAGCTACAAGTGGGCAGAAAATGCTGCGATTGGTTATATTCCCCAGGACAATGCCAAGTACTTTGCCGACGATATCACTATGTTTGAATGGATGAGCCAATGGCGCAGCCCGAAGCACGACGACCTGCAAATTAAAGGCATGCTGGGGCGCTTATTGTTTACCTCAGACGACTTTAACAAGCGCGTTCAGGTATGTTCAGGTGGTGAGAAAAACCGCTTGCTGTTCGGCAAATTAATGCTTCAGGACATCAACGTTCTGGTTATGGACGAACCGACCAACCACATGGACATGGAGTCGATTGAGGCGTTGAATAACGCGTTGTACAAATTTGACGGCACCGTCATTTTTGTCAGCCATGACAGAGAGTTTGTCTCGTCACTAGCGACGCAGATTATTGAGATTAAAGATAAAAACCTAAATCACTTTGACGGGAATTACGACGAGTTTCTCGCGCATAAAGAAAACGCCTAATATTCGAGTGTGTTTATCTTTGACGTACCTAATTGGCAGCCTTTTAATCGGGAAACAGACGTGCTGGCCCAAAGACCAAAAAGCTGGGCTAAGTTAAAGGGCTGTGACAAAGCGTAAAAGGCGCTGGATTAAGGTTTTATGGGGAATGGCGCTTAACACATTCCCCACTCTTATTTTCCGAGTATTGTCGCTATTAAAGTAAAAACGCGCTAAAACACTGGTCGCATTCTGCTATACACTTGCGTTAACGCCAGTGTGTCATCAACCAATACAAAATCTGCGCTCTGCCCCACGGCTATCTTACCAATTTCCGCGTCTAATCCCATAAAGTGAGCGGGTGTGGTACTGGCCATTTTACTGACTTGCTCGAGGCTAAAATGACAGTCTCTATGGGTATTTAACAGTGCACTGTACATATCGAGACAAGAGCCTGCCAGCGTAATGCCATCGGGTGTAGTAAGCTTGTCTCCACGTCTGACTATTTCCGTGTTAAAGAAGGCCAGTCGTTCGATGTCGCTGCCCACGTGCGCCATGGCATCGGTTACTAACATCGCCCTATTCTCTCCTTTCACCTTCAATGCAAGCTCGGCACTTTTAGGATGAAGGTGGTGGTGATCGATAATAAAGCCGCAATACGTGGAGTTGTTTAGCAATGCCGCGCCGACTGCGCCAGGTTCGCGGGATGTCAATGCAGACATGGCGTTATACAAATGCGTAAAGCCAGTTGCCCCGGCATCAATGGCGTCTTGTACCAGTTCAAACGGCGCGTTGGTGTGGCCAATCGCGACGACCACGCCTTCAGCCACCATTTCTTTGATAAAACTCATACTGACCGATTCTGGCGCCACGGTGAGCAACACTTTTCCAACATCTTTTCGAGTCAGGGTGGCCAACTCTGCATCAGACGGTACGCGGATAAAAGCACTGTCGTGCACACCTTTTTTGGCTACGCTCAAAAAAGGTCCTTCAAAATGGATCCCTTTAATCAACGCTTTAACCTCAGGCTGCCCCGTGGTTCTTACCTCACTAATGGCATCTGCTGCGGCGCGCATGGTTTGCGCATTATCGGTGATAATGGTGGGCAGCATTGAAGTTGTGCCAAAACGAAGGTGTGCTTTGGCCATGGTTTCTATGTGTTGCGCACAGGGCGAGTGATTAAACAGCACGCCACCACCGCCATTCACCTGGGTATCGAAATACCCCGGCAGTAAGCTACCTCGTATCGCCTGCGCTTGCTCTTCAAGGCTTGCGTCGCGGACACCTTGAATAATACCATTTCTCACTGACAGGGTTTGGTAGTTCGCCCAGCCTTGTGGTAGCAACACGCGCTCAACGGTCAATGTTTGCATCATATCAGTGCTTGTTGTTTTACGTAGTCAATTGCACCTTGTCGCGCATCAGATTGTGCATCGACAAAACTGCGGGTTAATTGTTTGTCCATAAATGGAATATACACCTTTGCCAAACCACCTAAAAAACACACCGGCAAAGGGGTATCGGTTTCGCAAAGTAACGCTTTACCCAACTTTGACAGGTACTCACCTCCAGCATTAAGCAACGCCTCAGCGGTTTGACAACCTTCAGAAAAACACTCCACCACCAATGGAGCAAGAGTGCCATAGGACTGGGCATTAAAGTGAGCAATTTTCTCGACAAGAGCGTGCGGATCAGCAACCGCAAAATGGCTAGTTATGCGGGAAAACAGCGCACCGCGGGTTTCTATATTGTCAAAGGCAAGCAGGGTGTGTTTTATTGCTGCGTGACCCAACCATGCGGCACTTGCGTTATCGCCCACGTTGAATCCATAGCCACCTTTATCGGTAAACTGCCCGTTTTGGTAGAGGGTACCGGCTGAGCCTGTTCCGCAAATGAGTAATGCCCCATCTTTTCCACCGTGAGCCCCCAAACAGGCGGCATGTAAGTCGCTTATTATTTCAATTTGTTTAAAAGGCATGGGTAACGACAAAAACGCAGATTTAGCTTGAGGAATATTTGCCCCAGCTAACCCCGCGGCTACCACCACATCGTCCAGTTTGACGTTTACTGGCGCGGCTTCAATCGCTTTGTTACACGCTTTAGTCAGTGAAGCGAGTGCTTGTTTTGCATCACTCATAATATTCGCCGGGCCAGCCTCGCCAACGCTTAAGATGTTTCCATGGGTATCTTGCAACATGGCGCGACAGTGCGTGCCACCGCCATCAATACCAATTACAAATCTCTGACTCACTACTTTTCCACACGTCACTCATTAGTCACACACTTTAACACAGCCTCAATGAACTACTAACAGGCATTTGCGCTTTAAACCACAGGTTGAAAATACTTGAGCGTAAATCTTGCTGTCACAATATGTGCTCATTATGGGAGTTAATGAATTTTTCCTACTCATACGGTTTGAGATATTACGTGCTTTTGTCACACCAAAAACAGTTTTTATTTGTGCATATTGCCAAGACGGGCGGTACCAGTGTTCGCGCTGCACTTGCGCCCTATCGATGGGGCCATCGCTATGCAGTTCCGCAATTTATTTGCAATAAAATGAGCCAGTTAACTGGTCATAAAATTGCCAGCCGGTTTCCCCGCCACGCTCGCATCATTGCCGCAAAGGAAATGTTACCTGAAGACTATTTCAGGGGCTTATTTAAATTTGCGATTGTACGAAACCCCTGGGACCTACAGGTGAGCTCTTTTCACCACATAAAACGGGAGCGCCCTTATCTCATGCAAGACCATAGCGACTTTGAAAGCTTTATGAAATGGAAATTTGACCCAGACAGACAGTTTCAATATCACATTGATACCTCTTTACAGCTGCAAACCGATTACCTTGTCGATTTACGGGGCGAGGTATTAGTCGACTTTATCGGTCACTATGAAACCTTAGACGAAGATTTTAGTCAGATATGTCGCCAACTTGGCCTTAATAACGTAACACTTCCTCACAAGCGTCAAGCGACCGACAGAACGGACTTCAGGCAATATTACACCACCGAGCTCATCGATTTGGTCTCAACGCATTTTCGTGAGGATATTACCCGTTTACGCTATGCCTTTGAGTAAACCATCTGATGTTCTCAATTAAGATGGAAAGAAAACTTAGTCATAGTGATCGAACTGTTATTTTACGTAGTATTGTTTTAAAAAAGGATAACAATCTATGAAATTCACTAGGCGCACCCACAAACGCAAAAACTGGGGGTTAATTTGTGGTTTAGCTTCCCTTGTATTTGCCCATTTTTCTACAGCTCAAGTTCCTCAGCAACCTCAGGGTTGGCTGTGGGGTGTGGGTGTTTCTGCTTCACAAGATGTTTATATTGATTTCGATAACCGTGTCATTCCAATTCCGCTGATTGGTTACGCAGGAGAGCGGCTGCGTGTGTTTGGCCCCTTTGTCAGTTACCAGCTGTTTAGCGATATAGGCGTAACTGTTGACGCACAACTCGTGCCTGTTTTTGCGGGCTATGAAGAAGACGATAGCGCCGTTTTTCGCGGCATGGATGACAGAGATTTTAGCTATGCGGCTGGCGTGGCGCTTAATTACTCACACAAGGGGTGGACATATTCGCTATCTACCAATGCGGATATCCTGGGTAAGTTTGACGGTTATCAGGGAACGGCTCGAATCGGTAAAGCATTTCGCGTGAACGATTTTGTCATTGAACCGGCATTATCTTTTACCTATCAAGACAGCCACTATGTCGATTATTACTATGGCGTGAAACCCGAAGAGGCCACTGATTTTCGCAGTGCTTATAAGGGAGAAAGTGCGCTTAATACCGAGTTGCAGCTTGCCATATCAACCACGCGGTTCTTAAGCGGAATGACGCGACTTCAAATTACAAGCACCTTCTACGACGACACTATCAGCGACAGTCCGCTTACCGATGATGACATGGCACTAAGTGCAATGCTTGTTTTCACCCGTATGTTTTAGCACCTGTTGATAGTAGCTGTGCATTTTTGCCGCGGCCTGTGTGCCGTATAGACATACCGGCTGTGTGAAGCTCCAGTGTAAATAAATCGAATGTGCCCCTTTTTAAATCAATCAGATAACAGGGGCACTACCTAATTCAGCTTGCGGGACGTTGAACGTGCATAAAGGCTTCTGTCTCCCAGAGTGGCACCGTAGACAAGCTGTGCTTATAGCTGCCTGAAGTCTCTTTGGTACTATAGGAAAGGTAGATCAATGTTTTGGACTCTTTATCGTATATTCGACGAAGCTTCATGTTTTTAAAAAATACACTTTTCGATTTCTTAAATATCACTTCACCGGAATCAGATTTGTCGATGGCTGCGAGCATTTGTGCAGTAATAGGGCCGGTTTGACGACATGCAATTGAACTATCAGACGGATCTGACAAATCTAAGTCCGCCTCAATACTTGAGATGTGACAGGTCACGCCCGTTACAATGGGATCTTGCAATGCATCTATTTTAATGTCTTTTGTTGTAAAAAGCCCCAGAGATACATCCCCCACTTCATTATCACTGCAGCCCGAGAGCACTAGCCCGAGCCCGGTGATGCCGATTGCGAATAACTTTTTTGTCCACTTATCCATGCATGTTTCCCCTAGTGGTGATAAAGCGACGTGAACTCACGTCGCCTGTCACACTAAGCATGGGGTAATTATGCTAATCATTCAATAAGCACAAGCCAGTTTTATCCATTAAATCATGCTGTTTAATCAATTGTTTTGCCGCTTCGATATCGGGGGCAAAGTAACGATCCTTATCGTAAAACGCGACGTGTTCGCGCAACAGCGCCTTTAAAGGCTTAAGCGGTTCGCTGGTGTGAAGTGGCCGTCTGAAATCCAGCCCCTGACATGCCGCCAACCACTCAATGGCCAAAATACCGGCCACATTGTCAAAAATATCTCGCAATCGACGCGCCGCGAACGTGGCCATCGATACGTGGTCTTCCTGATTGGCCGAGGTGGGCAATGAGTCGATAGAGGCAGGGTGAGCCAGCGTTTTGTTTTCACTGGCCAGCGCGGCACAGGTCACCTGCGCAATCATAAACCCCGAATTAACGCCGCCATTTTCGACCAAAAATGGGGGCAGTCCACTTAAGTGAGTATCAATCATAAGTGACATTCTTCGTTCCGATAACGCCCCAATTTCAGACAGGGCAATAGCCAGCATGTCTGACGCCATTGCCACTGTTTCTGCATGAAAATTACCGCCAGACAGAATATCACCTTGGCCATGTTCATCTGCGAAAACCAAAGGGTTGTCACTGACGCCGTTGGCTTCTGTCACTAAGATTTCCTGGGCATAGCGCATTTGTTGTAAACACGCCCCCATCACCTGTGGCTGACAGCGCAAAGAATAAGGATCTTGTACTTTTTCACAGCGTTGGTGGGAGTCACCTATTTCAGAGGTGGCCAATAGCTCTCTGAAAGCCTGAGCGATATCGCACTGACTTTGGTGCCCTCTAACCTGATGAATACGCGCGTCAAAGGGCACCCGAGAGCCCAGTGCGGCCTCCACGGTAAGTGCACCAATACCAATGGCACTGTGAAGCGCATTTTCGGTATAAAACAATCCCTGTAGGGCAAACGCTGTTGAAGCTTGCGTACCGTTTAAGAGCGCTAACCCCTCTTTGGGCGCAAGGGCAATAGGGTCGAGGCCCGCAAGGGATAGTGCTTGCTTAGCACCAATTCGCTTACCTTTATAAAATGCTTCACCTTCCCCCAGAAGGACCACGCTCATATGCGCTAATGGCGCTAAATCGCCGCTTGCACCTACTGAGCCCTTTTCCGGGATAGCAGGGTAAACTTCGGCATTGTATAACTTTATAAGCGCTTCAATAACGCTCAGGCGAATACCAGAGAAACCTCGGGCAAGGGAATTGATTTTAAGTAACATCAAAAGACGTACGGTGTCTTCACTCATAAAGTCGCCGGTGCCCGCCGCGTGAGAGAGCACAATACTACGCTGAAGTAGCTCAAGTTCGTCCACATTAATGCGGGTGTTCGCTAACAAACCAAACCCCGTATTTATACCGTATACCGTGCGGTTTTCTTTTATAACATTAAGCACCGCCTGTTCTGCGGCGTGAATAGCTGGCTTGGCACTCTCATCAAGCGTTAGATGCACATGATGACGGTGTACTTCGCGCAATTGAGACAACGTCAGCGTGCCAGGGATAAGTGTTAAAGTCGATTGCATAGGGTTATTTCTCTCCCTTGGCGGTATTAAGCATAGGCAAGTCGAGTTGGTGTTTTTGTGCACAGGCTTTCGCAATATCATAACCTGCGTCTGCGTGACGCATAACACCAGTGGCCGGGTCGTTGTGAAGGACACGGGCAATGCGTTCATCGGCTTCTTTTGAACCATCGCAAACAATGACCACACCCGAGTGCTGACTAAAGCCCATACCCACACCACCACCGTGATGTAAACTAACCCACGTGGCGCCACCTGCCGTGTTAAGCAGAGCGTTTAGCAATGGCCAGTCTGATACGGCATCTGACCCATCGAGCATTGATTCTGTCTCTCTGTTTGGCGATGCCACCGAGCCAGAATCCAGATGATCGCGACCAATCACCACAGGCGCGCTTAATTCACCGTCTCTGACCATCTGGTTAAACGCTAAGCCCAGCTTCTGACGTTCACCTAAACCGACCCAACAGATACGTGCTGGCAGTCCCTGAAATTGAATGCGCTCTCTGGCCATGTCCAACCAATTGTGCAGATGGGGGTTGTCGGGGATGAGCTCTTTCACTTTGGCGTCAGTTTTATAAATATCTTCTGGATCACCGGATAAGGCCGCCCATCTGAACGGACCTATTCCCTGACAGAAAAGGGGTCGAATATAGGCCGGTACAAAACCAGGAAAGTCAAAGGCATTGTCTACGCCTTCTTCAAGGGCCATTTGACGTATATTATTGCCATAATCCAAGGTTGCCGCCCCAGCGAGTTGAAAGCCAAGCATGGCTTTTACCTGTAAAGCCATAGATTGCTTGGCAGCTTTTACCACACCTGCTTCGTCTGTCTTGCGTCGTTGCGCTGCTTGTTCAAGTGTCCAGCCCACCGGTAAATAGCCATTTAGCGGGTCGTGAGCACTGGTTTGATCGGTCACCACATCAGGAATTACACCCCGTTTAAGTAGCTCTGGAAATACCTCTGCCGCATTGCCCAATAAGCCTATCGACACCGGCTTACCTTCACCTTTAGCCTGTTCAATCATGGCAATGGCGTCTTCTAGTGTGGTTGCTTTTTTATCCAGATAGCCAGTGCGCAGGCGAAAATCGATACGGCTTTCATCTACTTCGACAGCTATCATGGAAAAACCAGCCATAGTGGCAGCTAACGGCTGAGCACCGCCCATTCCCCCTAAACCACCGGTGAGGATCCAGCGCCCTTTCGCCTCGCCATCAAAGTGGGTTTTCGCCACACTAACGAAGGTTTCATAGGTTCCCTGAACAATGCCTTGAGAGCCGATATAAATCCATGAACCCGCCGTCATTTGGCCATACATCATCAGCCCAGCTTTATCGAGTTCGTTAAAGTGTTCCCAGTTTGCCCAATGGGGCACCAGATTCGAGTTAGCAATCAATACCCGCGGCGCATTTTCGTGCGTGGGAAACACGCCAACGGGTTTGCCTGACTGCACCAACAAGGTTTCATTGGTATTCAGACGCTTTAAGACTTCCACAATTTTGTCATAGGATGCCCAGTCCCGAGCCGCACGCCCAATTCCCCCGTAAACCACCAGGTTTTGAGGGTGCTCTGCCACCTCAGGATCTAAATTATTCATCAACATGCGCAATGGCGCTTCGGTTTGCCAACTTTTGGCGTTCAGCTTGCTGCCTCTGGGGGCGCGTATTTCTCTACTAGGGTCTAGGCGATCCATAAACTTCTCCTCAAACTTGCAGGTTATTGTTACTGCTTACCTGCAAATACCTTGTCGTTCATCATTGTTATTTTGTAGCGCCATTAAAACTCAAGATGTCCACCTAAACGGTAGCGGCTGCCAGGGTGATAAAGTACCGCATGGCTAACCACATTGTTGGCCGACGGGTTGTCACTGGCTTTAATGCCTGTAAACGTACGTCTGGTCACTTTTAGACAAGGAGCATTACTTTGAATAAGTAATGCTTTTGCCACTTCAGGGCTTACCAACACAGCTTCTACACTGTGATCGGCCTGAGATAACGGTGCCACTTGGTTTAAGTAGTAATTGGCGGTTTGTGCTGTAAAGTCTTTCTCGAGATAGTCAGGTATCCACTGAGGGTTTACCCATCTGTCCTCAAATTGAATAGGAAGGGCATTTTCGCAATGCACGATAATGCTGTGAAAAACGTCACTTCCCACTGGTATAGCTAATCGCTGGGCAATATCCGCATTGGCGAAGGTGCGTTCTAACAAGCGTATTTGGTTGGTATACGCATGCCCGCGATGTTCAATTTCATCGCGAATGCTTTTTATCTCTAACATCGAGCTCATGGGTCGGTGGTCAGAGACAAACGTACCTAGCCCCTGGCTACGCATTAAAATGCCTTCATCAACCATTTCGCTCAATGCGCGCCGCGCTGTCATTCGGCTTACGCCGTGCAATTGCGCCAGCTGATTTTCTGACGGAACCTGTTCACCGGGTTTCATCGCGCCGGTTTCTATGGCGTCCAGTAACTTGGTTTTTATGTGTACATAGCGTGGTTGCATAGCTGGGGTCGACAGTTTAATCGTATTAACATTTTCATAACAGCATACTTGTATATACAAGTATGTACAAGTAGACTCATTGTAAATATGTTTAGGTGAAAGAAGAGTGTGGCCATGACCAACCGATACGATATCTTGATATACAATGTTCGCATCGCCTCAATGCAGTTAAATCAATCTCCCTACGGTGCGCTTACCAGCAACACCTTAGGCGTAACTGATGGGCACATTACTTTACTTACCGAGTGTCAAACGCCAGACGAGCTTGAACGCCTGCAACAAATGAGTGACAACGTGGTCGATGGCAAAGGACAATGGCTGTTGCCCGGTTTTGTCGACTGTCATACCCATCTGGTTTATGGCGGCAATCGCGCTGAAGAATTTGAAATGCGCTTACAAGGCGCAAGCTATGTTGAAATTGCACAACGAGGCGGCGGCATTAAAGGTACGGTGGAAAAAACACGACGTGCTGACGATCGCACACTGCTTAATACTGCGATAAAACGCGCCAAAAGACTTTGCGAAGAGGGGGTAACCACTATAGAAGTGAAGTCTGGCTATGGGTTGGATTTGGATACTGAATTGCGCATGCTAAGGGTCGCTAAATCGCTGGAGCAACACCTACCCGTTAGCATTCAAACCACCTATCTAGGCGCCCATGCCCTGCCCAATGAATTTACCGATAACGCAGATGGCTATATCGATTTTATTTGCAACGACGTACTACCCCATATTGCGTCACAGAAATTGGCCGACGCGGTAGACGTTTTTTGTGAAACCATTGGCTTTTCAGTTTCGCAAACTGAACGGGTGTTTGCCTGCGCACAACACTATGGCGTGCCAATTAAGGCCCATGTAGAACAACTTAGCGACAGCAAAGGCGCGGTACTAGCAGCTAAATACGGAGCATTATCGGTCGACCACATCGAGTATCTGGCCGACAGCGACATTCCTATGCTAGCTCAAAGTGGCACTGTCGCTGTGCTGCTACCGGGCGCTTTTTATTATTTGAACGAGGTGCAAAAGCCGCCCGTAGACGCGTTGCGCGCACACAATGTGCCTATGGCTTTAGCGACCGATTTTAACCCGGGTAGTTCGCCTTTAGCATCTATACTTACTGCTATAAATATGGGCTGCGTATTGTTTCAACTGACACCAGATGAAGCATTGCGCGGCGCAACAGTACATGCAGCTAGCGCCCTCGGATTACAAGACCGAGGTGTTATTGATACCGGGAAGCTTGCAGACCTTACCCTGTGGGATATCGAAACGCCTGCTGAGCTTGCCTATTGTATTAATGGCCACCGCCCTACTGCGGTCTATAAGGAAGGTAAACATGTTTAAGTGGCAAGGTAGAGTAGACAGCGAAGATGGTATTGAAGGCTTGCGTTGGCATCAAAAAGTAAGCGAACACACCGCTATTGAAAACGGCGCTTGCGCTAAAGGTAAAGATGCGAATAAGAACGCGACTATTGCTAATACCATTACCCTTGTTGGGTTTAAAAGTGATTTGGGCGTGGCCTTTAACAAAGGGCGCGTGGGCGCAGCGGCTGGCCCAAACGCCATTCGCCAGGCATTGTCAAACTTACCCTGGCACTGGCCTGACGCTTTACTGACTGATTTAGGTAACGTCGCCGCAATAGATAATTTAAGCCACGCGCAAACCCAATATGCCGACGCCGTCGCCTATGCACTTAAGCAAAACAACGGTTTAACCATCGGCTTAGGCGGAGGACATGAGATTGCCTGGGGTAGCTACCAAGGTCTTTTCAATGCCAAATCGGAACATGCCCGCATTGGCATCATTAATTTTGATGCGCATTTCGACCTGAGAAAGCCTTCTCCCAATACCAGTTCAGGCACACCGTTTAGACAGGTATATGAGCATTGCCAACTTCACGATACACCGTTTCACTATGCTTGTTTGGGTGTGTCGAAAGCAGCCAATACGCCAGCACTATTTAATTTTGCCCATGCGTCTAACACGCGTTACCTCACCGACGTGGCGTTAAATGATGAGTCGCTCAGTATGCAGCGAATTGATGAACTGCTATCTCCCATGCTAAAAGACATCGACGAACTTTATGTCACGGTATGTTTAGATGCGTTTTCCGCAGCGCAGGCGCCTGGCGTGAGCGCCCCCAGTGCATTAGGCATTTCCCCCACACTTGTCATCAACACATTGCACTTCTTAGCACAGCATCAGAGCACGTTTGGTTACCAATGGCGACTGTGTGATATTGCAGAAATGAACCCCAACTATGATATTGATAGCCGAACAGCGAAGCTTGCTGCACGGCTAATTTTTGAAGCAGTAGATGCAATCAATTCATCCAATTAGCGTTACATACGAAGGGATTGCTATTCATGTAGCGTTGAAGCTGGCTTGAACCTGGCACCGGCTGTATACGTGCGCCTGCCAATACCCATTTACATTCCTTCCATTATGCTCTGGGTATGAGAAATCCAATCGTATAGTGGAATTTTACTATCAAGATAATAATCGGGTTGGATCCCTACTCCATCTATTGCCATGTGAGGAATACGCAAGCTTTTTGTCAGGCTGTAATGCAAAGTAAACACGCTGCTCGGCGAATCAGTTTGATACATATTCGAGATATCAAGCACACCAGCAGTGGTTTGCCCGAATAGTTTCACTTTCTTACTTTGCTTTGCCGCGAGCAGAAATTGTTCAGCGGTGCTGCCGTTGCTTGCATCAACAAGTACACCTACATGCTTGGGCAAAGGCTCTATTTTGTTGAATGTCTCGACGGTTACGTCTTTATCAATGTTGATGTAGCTGCCAATGTGTTTCTGAAGGGTGTCGTATCCCTCCTTTGCCCAGCGCTTTTCCTCTTCACTGAAATGAGGATTTTGTAAAAAGCCAAGCATTCTTTTGTTATTAAGCTCGGTAGATAAGTACTCCATACCCACGGTTCGAATAGGGTTGGTGTATAAAAGCGGTATTAAAGACGCATAACTTACGTCGCTGCCGCCACCGTTTCCTCGGATGTCGATGATTAAGTTTTCAGTGCTTAAAATGGTATCTAAGTTTTTGGCGATAACTTCATCGATGTCTTTTTTGAAGACATGCTCGAATGACGGTATACGGACTAACACCGTGTCTTGCGAGATTTTTTCAAACAGAGGTTCATCAGTACTTAGCATGCGCAAATAACGTTTTATTTCAGGTGACGATTCTTGCCGCGGCGCCTGACGAGACATAACGATAAAGCTATTACCCAATACCACTTCATTGTTACCCAAAAAAGTCATGGTATCTATCTGACGTGCGGAGTGATCGCCCATGAAAAACGTCACTTTTGGGTTGCTGTTGTCTTCAGTCTCGTGAATAACCAGTTTTACCTGCCCCACTTTCCACGATGGGTTGGCACTTTCGATGATATAACCGTTATGGACATTACCCTCTTTTTTTAGCGCAACCGTATAGCTCGAAAAACGCCATATTCCTTCAAGACTTTCATCACTTTTGCTTTTTAAATACTGTTTGAATGCGGGCAAATCAAAATCATGCACTGCCGATTCGCGTACCGCCTCATTAGAACGACTCGCATTTAGCGAAAGACCAATATGCCCCTTGCGAAAAAACGACAGCCAATCGCGTAATACTGTGTGGCACTGCTCCTCGTCCTTTGCGCTTTGTAATAGCGTAGATGTGGCTTTGTTATGAGCAGCATAAAGGTCATCCCCTTTTTGCAAGACCGTATAGTGAAAACCTGCATCATTGTTTTCAAACGTGGTTTTTAACCATTCGAATTCGTCTTCACACTGAAAGGTACTACCAAACGAAAAGAAAGAAGCAAAAAGAGGAAGTAGTGCAAGTTGTTTCATTTTTATAATGTCTATTTCTACATAGAAAAACAATAAAGTATCATAAATTCATAAACTTGCTAGAGCCCACTGTCCTTTGGCGTGCGAGTTTCAGTCTAAACGCAAGCCTGTTGATAACGAGACAGACTGCATAACCAAGGCTTAAATAACTGAGCGATGCGGTGGAATTACCCTACCGCATAGGGCTTTTCTAGCGCGCTTAATCCAACCCCGTTGCGTTTGATCACTTTAAGCTGCGTGGGAATACGCTCTTTCATCGCCTCAATATGACTGATCACGCCGATCATTTTGCCGCTGGCGTTTAAGTTGTCTAGCGCATCCAGCGCTACATCAAGAGTTTCTGCGTCTAACGTACCAAAACCTTCATCGAGAAATAGTGAATCAATACTGGTTTTATGACTGACCAAATCTGATAACGCCAGCGCCAACGCCAGGCTGACCAAAAAGCTCTCGCCTCCTGACAGGGTTTTGGTATCGCGCTCTACATCCCCTTGCCATGTATCAAGCACACTTAAGCTGAGCCCTTCGTTTTCTTTTCGTGCAAGCTGGTAACGCCCGTGCAATTTGTCCAGCTGCTGATTGGCCAACTGCACAAGATTATCAAGGGTTAGTCCCTGAGCAAAGCGCCTGAATTTATCACCACTGGCCGACCCGATAAGCGAGTGCAAGTAGGTAATATCATCGTAATAAGTTTCAAACGCAGCCATCTCATCGAGCAATTGCTGTTGTTTCTCACGTGCCTGGTTGTTCGCAGTAAGTTGCTGCTCAAGTTGGCCTACCCCTGAGAGTAACGCGTCTTTTTGCTGCATGTGTTGGTTTAAGCAGCTTGTTACCCAGCCTACACCGTGTTCGTCTATCACCGCTTGCCACTTTGCAGCCTGAGGGTGGGAGTAAAGGGTGTCTTGTTGCGTCTTTGCATTGTCCAGGCGTATACGTGCCTGCTGTTGTGCTTCTGTTAATGTGCGCTGCAAATTTAGCAGTGTTTTGCGCTCATCTTCATCAAGCAAGGCGGCGGTGAAGGCGTGTTCATTGTCAAACGGGCTGGACGCTAGCTGAGCGTCAAACTGGGCTTTTGCATGGCTATGCTCGTTGCGCTTTTCGGTTAACTGCTCTTGCAACTGTGCTATTTCTGCTTCTAACCGGGCCACTGTGTTTTCTGCTAGTTGATATTGTGCTCTACAGCCATTTACGCTGTTCTCTGCCTGTTCGATAGCCAGTGCCGCTTTCGCTCTTTCTGCTTCAATGTCTTTTTCAGGAAAGACCTTGTCGCGCTTTTCCTTCAGTGCCGATAGACTTGAAGCGAGGGTGGCGTGTTGTGTTTGTGCATCGCGTAGCTGTGCAGACACGCTCCCTATATCACGGTTAATTTCGATGAGTTTATTGTTAAACGCTGTAATGTGTGGGGTGAGTTCAACTAGCTGCTGCTGATTGTGCTTATAGGTTTTTATTGCCTCAACGTTATCAGACAGCCATGTTTGTAGGTGCTCTGGACGAGGCACCTGCACACCTAACCCAGCGATACTTTCTAGCAGGCTTTCTGTGCGCGTGGTAACGCCCTCTTGCTTGGTAACGAGCGCCGCATGATCATTGGCGCATTGCTCTGTTAAACTAATGACTTGCTGTGAAAGGAGTTGCAGTTCACTGTTTTTATTCAGTAACGTGCTATTGGCCTCATGTAATCTAGCTCGCGCTTTTTCTACCGCTGCTTCCCCGTCTGCTATCTGTTCTAGTTGCACTTTGATGGCTTCACCACGCGCTTTAAAATGGCTCACACACGCAATCAGTCCTTCAGCGTCATCAATGCTAAGCGATAACAGGTCACTTTGCCTGTCACCCAACACCTGCGTAATTTGGCTTTGACTGGGTTGCCCCTGTTCATCTTGGTGCTGGGTAAAAGGCGTAAGCAGACTATGC
Organism: Alteromonas sp. D210916BOD_24; assembly: GCF_047159385.1. Classification (GTDB taxonomy): domain Bacteria; phylum Pseudomonadota; class Gammaproteobacteria; order Enterobacterales; family Alteromonadaceae; genus Alteromonas. Next base: position 605,656 of record NZ_AP038333.1, on the reverse strand, counting down.
CATTTATGGTTTAGGCTTTCTAACGTAGACGCTAGGGTTTGCAGTTGGCTGTCTGTCTGCGTAAGGGCCAACTCTGTCTGGTTGGCACTGTCTTTTGCCTGCGCGCCACGTTGTTCTATGTCTTCGAGCTTTTGTCTGGCATCGTCCCGCCGAATAACGGCCTCTGGAATGTCTATCGACACATTTGCCGCAGGATGCTCGTCTGCTCCACATACCGGACACGGCTCTCCCGCTTTTAACTGTGCTCGCAAATGCGCCACTTCTGCATCCAATGCAATGAGTGCTTCAATGTCTTTTAACAACGTTCGCGTTTGTTTGTATTGTTCAGCCAGTGTGTTGCGCTCAGCAAGCTGTTGCGTCAGGGTTTCATGTTGAGTTTGCCTTTGCTGGGTTAACGCGCGCTGTTCATTTACAGCCGATAAGTACTGCTGCTGCGTATGTTCAAGTTGAACCAGCGTGTCTAGTTGCGTATATCGGGCGTCCCTTTCTCGGGCTAAACTTGCTTTATCTCCACTTAGCAGCAGCGCATCCAGTTTTTGGTGATGCTGTGCAAGAGTGTGCTTTTCGCGGTCGACGTCTTGAGTAAGCTGACTGACCCCTTGTTGGACATGTTGCTGCTTGTCTTTGAGGTTATCTAAAGAACGCTGGGTGCCTTTGCCTTTTTCTTCCAACGCATTAATCGTGTCTTCTTCACTGGCAATATACCGCGCGCTTTCAGCCCACCCGCTGATATGCTCAGCCATTGTCCCGAGCACCTGGTTTTCCTGAACGTAATGTGTCAGTGCGTCGAGTTGTGCTTTTTGACCGGCAACACTATTTTCGCTTTGTGTTTTTTGTTGCTGTAGTGAACTCAATTTCTCGGTATGACGGGCTAGTGTGTCACTGCTCGCTTGTTGCGCTTTTAGCGTGTGGTCTATGTCATTATCAATGGGAATAACGTCTTTGGCCAGGCGCTGCTCAAGAGCCATATTGTATGATTTTACCTCGCGTAAGCCTTGCTCTGCTTGGTTAATGGCTTGTAGAGCGTGTTGCTTATTGCTTTGTGCTTCTGGCAATCCCGTCGTTTTTTCATTTAAACGGGTTTGATAGGTATCCAGATCCTGCTGCAGTGAACTGACTTTTTCATAGGGCAGCCTTAAACTTTCAGCAGGCTCGCTTCTTTTTAATTTATCAAGCTCGTTGTGTGCCTTCTCAATGGCATCGTCGGCCTGTGTTTTTTCGTTTTGAGCCTGGGTCAGCGCCAAATGATTTTGCTCAAGCCCTTGTTGCCATTGCTTTTGTTGATGCAAATCTTCAATGGTTTGGTTAAGGGCTGCAACTTGGGTTTTGGCGTCAGTTAACTGCTGCTGTAATGAAGAGAGTTGCGCTTCACTTAATAGGGTTACGCCTTCGAGCTTTACCGCAAACTCATTCTTTTTTTGCTTTGCCTCGGTAAACTGCTGATGTACGGCTTGCGAAATTTGACCGTATATTTCCGTGCCCGTCAGCTCTTCTAACAGTTCAGCACGATCCCCTTCGTTGGCATTAAGAAAGGCGGCAAAGTCCCCTTGAGACAACATCATCGACTTGGTAAAGCGCGCAAAATTAAGCCCGGTTAGTCGCTCAATTTCTTCGCTTTTCGGCCTAACCTGCGTGGCTAAAACCTTACCGCTTTGTACCTCAGCCAGTTCCACATCGGCGCTTTGCAAATTACCGTCTGCATTTCCTCTTGCTCTTCGCATACTCCAAAACGCTCGGTACGCTTTGCCCTTAATGTCAAACTCCACTTCAGCCAAACACTCAGCGGTTCCCCGCGTCATAATGTCGTTATTTGACGTCGATATGGGTCCCAGGCGAGGTGTTTGGTGATAGAGCGCCAGACAGATAGCATCGAGCAAAGTGGTTTTACCCGCCCCAGTAGGACCTGTGATGGCGAAAAGTCCGTTATCCACAAAGGGGGATTGAGTGAAATCGACTTTCCACTCACCCTTTAGCGCGTTCAGGTTTTTAAGGCGTAAGGTAAGTATTCTCATTTACTCGCCCTCGTCATTAATTGACGAACATTCTGGAACAGGCGTACTTACCTGTTGCGGCTGCTCTAAATTATCTTCGTCGTTGCACTGCACGCGCTCAACGGCCTTTGCAAACAGCACCTCCATACGTGAGCGACGGGAGGGACGAGCCGCGTTTAAGCCGTTCTTAGGGCTATTTTCAAGCTCGTTATTGTGCTCAATTTTCTGGCTCAGCAAATCGCCCTGCTCACTGACATCGTTGTCTAGATTTTCTAACTTTAAGCGCGCCTGAAAAACTTCATCTACAGTAAGCTCACTGAGTTGTACATTGCGTTCACTGCTCAACTGCCTAACCGATTGACGTCTTATGCGCTTTAATTGCAGGATTTCGGCGTGTTTACCATCTAGTAAGCGTTGTACACGCTGCTGTAAATCAGTTAAATAATCCTGGGTATCAACTTCCACGCATAACCACACCGGCTCCTCTTCGCGAGCATTGGCAATCGCTTCACTATTGGCTATAGCAGTTTCAATGCCCTGCAAGTCACCTTTCACCACTTCCATCGCCTGAAAGCGAGGTATTTCAATAGGCGTAATAATAGGCGTGACGGTTGACGAGCTGGGTGGCAGGGTAGCCACTTCCTCAATGGCGATATTGGGGAATTCCACCACAACCACCTGTTTGGTGGTATTTAGCTCATCAAAGCTCAAGGGTATGGGTGAGCCCGAGTAACGAATATGGTCTTTCTTAGCCACTTTTTGAGGCCGGTGAATATGACCCAGTGCAATATAATCAGCAGGTGGAAACCCTTTGGCATCGAAACCTTCCAATGTGCCAATATAGATGTCGCGAACACTTTCTGACTGGCTAACCCCTAAGGCAGTCAGATGCCCAGTGGCCACGATGGGAAGCGCGCGATGATATTGTTTTTCGAGCGTCTCTTTGAGTGCTAATGCACGCTGATAAAGGGTGGCGTAATGCTGCTTTATAGCGTCACCCAACGCCTGACGTTTGGCAATGGCGTCTTGCCCCGCTTCGCTGGTGATAACATCGCGGGGTCTAATAAAAGGGACGGCGCATATAATGGCGCCGGGTTTCCCGTTGCGATCGTTTAACGCCACCAACTGCTCAGTGATGTCGCCGTACGTACTGGCAATGACATGGCTGTTTAAATACTTCAGGAGTGCTTTGCTTTCGTTCAGAACGGAAACCGAGTCATGGTTACCCCCTAACACCACTAAGGTACACTCTTTACCTTGTAAGGCACCGATAAATTCGTGATACAGCTCGCGGGCATAGCTAGGCGGTGTGCCAGTATCAAACACGTCCCCCGCAACAATAACTGCATCTATTTGATTCAATTCTACTTGTTCAACTAACCATTTAAGAAAGGCTGCGTGTTCACGCTTGCGACTTTTAGTAAAAAAACTCTGACCTAAATGCCAATCAGATGTGTGCAATATTTTCATGTAGGGGAAGACCAAGGTGTATGTGGGTAACGCTTGCGTGGCGCGCTACATTAATAGCGCGACGAATATAAAAGAACTATAGAGATTTTCCTATTTAAAGACAATGTTGCATTCTCTATAAACAATAGATTTCCTTAGGGATCAAATAAATCACAAAAGGACAGAAGCTATGCCGACTGGTAAATAGAATCCCAATACTCATCCAGTATATTTACGGCGTCTGGTAATGCGCGAGCAACAAATACCTCATCTTGTTTAATCACCAATGACATGTGCAACAACTTGTTTAGTGCATCTGCAACGTCAAAATCAATACAGCAATGATGTTCATGTTTAAACCACATTTCTATTGTGCTGTCTAAGGCGGAGGCTGACGCCCCATTGTCCCCATGGCGAAGCAAAAAGCTATATGCCAACATAGCTTCTTTACAGTCTTCTTCTTCAGCAGAATCAATAAGGGTATGAAATACACCCGCATTGTTATCAAGGTTTTTAAAATATAAGTTGTCTGACAATGCCTTCATAAAACGAATTTTACGATTTTTAAATTTTGTCCATTCTCTCACTACAAAGCTGCCAAACACCCCCATACCTATGCCAAACGTGATAAGACTTTGCTGAGTTAACGTCACCTCTTCTTCTTTTAAGCCCAACCAAAAAGCGATGAAAGAGCCCATTAAGATCAAGGAAGCACCGAGTTTAGTGACCAATACCACCGTTCCGCCAATGGCTGCAGAGGCACTGATAATAAACTTATCAATGGGGCGCATCTTAACTTCACTATTGGGAAATAACATTTCCAAATCGGCTTTAGGCACATTTTGAAAAAGTTTTACAAGGGTTGACCCTGGTGTGAAAGTAACCGGTTTCATCCCCTTACTCTCAAAATAGGCCTCATCTTTAAACGTAAAATAGACTGCCACTCTGTCATAGTGGGTAAACGAGATTTGCTTCTTTCTAAGGCCAAAGAAGTAACGTAAGGTTTCTGTTCTCTCTGATTCACCTCGACGATAAAATACTACGTCTTCGAAATCGTCAAAATTCACCGCAAGTCTCACTTTAAATAACGATTCCTCTTCTAACGCTGCTTTTAAGTCGTTGTCTGTCACCTTTTCATAATTTGCCGCATCGAGCAATTGAGCAAAACCAGACGCAAAAGCGTGTTGATCCTGTTTTGCCTGTTCTGGCGCTAGTGCGAAAAGTGCTTTGGTGTCTTTATTGGGGTCAAGTAAATGATAACAGTCTTTAAGATGTTCAAGTTGGGCGTGATATTGGTAGTGAATTCTACTCTCAAGTAACTGACAGAAAGTACCAAAAAGTCTGCCAGTTTGAATGTCTAGCTGGTTGTCGGAATTCGCTGTCAGCGAATTAGGTTTATTATCACGAGAGGAGGAAAGAATAATACTTTCACATAATGTAAAAATATCTCGTTTGCGAAAAGGAATAAATCGCTCTAATTGTTTTTGCTTCATGGCCTTAATTTTATAGTACTAAAGCCTGTCGATCTTTGCTGTGCATTTTTGCTGCGGTCTGTTTCTCGATTAAAAGGGTTGCATTTAGACCGAATTTTGTACACTAAAGGTCAACAGGCTTTAAATTCACATTAAGTTGTTTTTATAACTCATTGACGGTGATAAGTTATATAAAGTGTTATTAAACTCACAAAATAGACTGAAAACTTCACCTTTTGTCTAAGTCAAACCCCTCACATTAACCTAATGTCTAAGTCAGAAACTCCCGATTTCACCTAATGTCTAAGCGACATAAATGCTAAAAATCTTTAACATCGTTCGTGGTTATTGATTAATTAAAAGGCAGTAAAGGAAAAGGCTATGTTCGTATCAAGTAGTAGGTACAATAATGACATTTCAACACTAAGGGAAGAGAGTCAAAGTTTGCTAGGTACGCTGGATGCGTTAAAATCACATATGGCTTATGCCATTTATACTACAGATGGTCAATGCACTTATGCATCTCCCCTGTTGCTTTCCATTTTAGATTACCCTAATTCCAGTGTTGCATCTTTTTCACATGCAGCTTTGCGTGTTGAGGGAGTAGATACCGATGCTGAATACAACGCATTTTGGAAACGCCTTGTAGATGGTGGAAACTTTACCGACACAGTTGCACGAAAATCAGCGCGCGGTGAAACTAAGTGGCTAAAAGCCAGTTATGTTGGCGTCCTCAAATCTGGGGCGACCGAAGTACATGCAATCTACCACGACGTGACTGAGCATGAAATTGCGTATTTTGAAGGTAAAGCGGTTTCAGATTCGTTAGATAAATCTATGGCGGTTATCGAGTTTGAACCAGATGGTACCATCATTACTGCTAATGAAAACTTTACCGCTACGGTAAAGTACAGCCTGGCTGATATTCAAGGCAAACATCACCGTATGTTCTGTAAAGATAAATTTTATCAAGAAAACCCCTCTTTTTGGGAAGGTCTTGCCCGTGGAAAATTTGCATCTGGCCAATTTGAACGCGTAGATGCACATGGCAACCCACTCTGGTTAGAAGCCACTTATAACCCCGTCTTCGATGCATCAGGCCAAGTGGTTAAAGTGATTAAATTTGCGTCTAACATCACTGATGCCGTGAATGAAAAGAACGCTATTTCTCAAGCGGCAGAGCTTGCGGTATCTACGGCTGAAGAAACATCTCAAATTGCGGCAGATGGTGCCTCGTCCCTTCAGCGCAGCGTGGAAATTTTTGAATCTGCCCTAGATGAAGTTGAGCAAACTAATCAGTTAATGCATGAGCTTAGCGAGCAGTCACTTAAAATTGAAACCATCGTAACCACCATCAGCGGTATTGCCGATCAAACCAATTTGTTGGCACTAAATGCAGCAATTGAAGCCGCAAGAGCCGGCGAACAAGGTCGCGGTTTTGCCGTGGTAGCTGATGAAGTTCGTCAGTTAGCTCAGCGCACCAGTGACTCTACTGTTGAAATTGAAAGTGTCGTGGCAGAAAACAGAAAGTTAGCTGACAAATCGACTAAGAAAATGGCAACAGTTAAAGAAAGTGTGGACCAAAATAGTCAGCAAATTATCCAGGTGCAAAGCATTATTGATGAGATTCAAAAAGGTGCCCTTAACGTGTCTGAAACCGTATCGGGTATTCTGATTAAGAGATAGCGGTAACAATTATTTACCTGACTTGTAAGCAGGTACACATTTTGTGTGTACCTGTTTTTTTTTGCTATAATTTCATTTTAACCGATAGCACAAACTTGGAATCAGCTGATTCTTTTTCTGCGCACTGACTTAAATACCTGACCTAATTCATTTACAATAAAACGATGAGCTATCCCGTTCCCGCTAGTCAGGTAGAGATCTTCCACGAAATAAAAAAGAGCAAGTTTATCGCTTGCGCTGCTTACGCGCATTCCCGTGAAAGTGCCATGACCTTGCTTGAAGAGGTTAAGCGTCAGTATCCCGATGCAAGGCATCATTGCTGGGCCTATCTATTTGGCAACCCAGCCTCGCCATTCAGTGCCGCTATGTCCGACGATGGTGAACCCAGTGGCACGGCTGGCAAGCCTATACTGAACGTACTTCAGCACAAGAATATTGGTGACATTATGGTGATTGTCACCCGTTACTTTGGCGGGGTTAAACTAGGCGCGGGTGGATTAGTCAGAGCCTATTCGGCGTCTGCGCAACAGGCCATCGACTCCCTTGAAGTACGTGAAGAAGTCAAACTTATTGCGCTATATTTAGAAACAGATTTTAAACATGAACAGTTTGTACGTCACATGACTTCCTCAGCGTCAGGTGCCGTTGTGCAATGTGATTATTCGCACCTTGTTGCTATGCGGATAAAGTTACCACTGGATCAGGTAGTGGAATTTCAGCAACACATGGCTCCCATTACGAGTGAGCTGAAGCTACTTGACTAAATCATTAGTAATCGGACACAGTAGTTACTCTTAGGAATGCAAAAAAAAGCAGCCTTAATAGGCTGCTCTTAAACTATAGAAAATGCGTAAGACAGTTGTTACTTCACAAACCCTTCATTGGCTCTAACAGTCAGCGGATGATAACCCGGCTTGGCTTGTTCAAACGCTTGCTTAGCAAAGGCTTTCCCTTGTGGTGTTTTCGACAGCTCGCGATATAGCGGCTTCACCAACTTATTGCGACCAATAGTCACTAAATAATCATGCAAACGCTCGTAGGCAGGTTCATACTGATTCTTTACAGCGATCATCAACCAACTATGGGCGATTTCATTGTTCTTTGTCGCAGTCAGAGAGAACGCAGAGTCCAGTTCCTTAAGCTGAGCACTACTGAGCGAATCAGGCATGTTGTTAAGAAAATACAACCATTCATGTACCGTCCACTGCGTTGTATCGATACTGGCAGCTGTCGCATCCCCTGCCAGCCACGCACTTCGGGTATTGTCGATTTTTTCAAAGGCATCAGACTCGGGTACAGGTGCACCTTGCGGTATACCCGGAGTAAAAATCCACGACTTTATGCGCTCAGCATCAAGTTTATCTGGGTATTGCTGTAATAGCGTTGCTTCTAGATAGTGGATGAAAGTATCTGTTGTGATGCTCTTGAAGGCAAAGTCTTTGAAATATTGCATTAAGAAAGCATCAAAATTCTCTCGGCCAATCTTGTGTTCAATTTCGCGGAGAAAAAGCGCCCCTTTTTCATAAGGGATATTAGAGAACACATCATCTGGATTGCGCCCACGCAAATCAATAGCAAGAATTTCGTCATTCTCATCAAGCGCAGCGATATCGTTTTGCAGATCCTGATACCCCAAAACCGCTTCTTTCTTGAATCGCTCGTGGCCGTATATCATTTCCATAATGCGGTAGGTCAAATACGTGGTAAATCCTTCGTTTAACCATAGATCACGCCATGTGGCATTAGTCACCGTATTCCCAGACCAACTGTGTGCCAGCTCGTGCGCAATCAACGACACTAGACTTTTATCACCAGCAATAACCGTAGGGGTGATAAAAGAAAGTCGTGGGTTTTCCATACCGCCAAAAGGAAATGAAGGAGGAAGAATTAATAAATCGTAGCGATCCCATTGATAGGCACCAAAGGTCGCCTCAGTCACTTCCAGCATCGCCTCGGTATCTTCAAACTCCTTAGCAGCACTTTCTAATAATGCAGGCTCAGCGTACACCCCTGTGCGCTCACCCATTGCCTTAAATTTAAGATCACCAATGGCCAATGCAATGAGATAAGCCGGTATGGGCTGTGGCATGTTAAAGGTGTATTCGCCATCACGAGGGGTGGCCGGATCGTTAGCCGCACTCATAACCGCCAAGAGTGCTTTAGGGGTTCTGATAGTCGCGTCATAGGTGACGCGTACCTGTGGAGAATCCTGTAGGGGTATAAAACTGCGCGCGTGTACCGCTTGCGCTTGAGTAAACAAAAAAGGATGCTGTTTTCCTGCGGTTTGAGCTGGTGTCAGCCACTGTACTCCTGACGCTGCCGATGAAGTCGCATAGGCCACGGTGACACGCTCAGCTTGTGCAGGCAATGTAATGCTAAGTGATGTGCCTAAATCGACATCTTTTTCACCCAGCTCAAATGGCACACTTTCCCCTTCCACGGTAACGCTTTTAATATCCAATTCACGGGTGTCGAGTACTAAGCGATTGTTAGCAGGCTGAGTCCGCGTGAAGTCCAATGTCACTTCACCGATTAATTGGCGATTATCAAAGTCAGCAGTGAGATCTAAGCTCAAATGCGTTACTTTGACTTCATCGGGATTTGCAAAAGAATGGTAGTCCACTCCAGAGGCGATAACAGCACCCTCGGATGGAGTTTGAAGCTGAGCTTTCGCCATCTCGTGAGTATTGACTGACTTTTCACTTTCAGTGCACGCAAACAATAGCGGAGCACCTATGACGACGGCCAACAATCCGTAATTTTTCATAAAACTTCCCAAAAGTAATGGATACTGACTCAGTGTATCAAGTCGCAATAACTGTAGCGACAATTATGCGAAGAGCACCCCATTATTCAGGTTCTGTAGAACTTGGCCTAAGGTGGTCGGGCTTAGTGATGGTTTACACCCCGAAGGCCAGTCAATGGCCTTCGGGTTAGTTTGGATTCTTCAATAGGCTATGCCACGTTGATGTCCACTTCAATGTTGCCACGGGTGGCATTCGAGTAAGGACAAACCTGATGGGCTGCATCAACCAGCGCCTGTGCCTGCGTTTTATCCATATCGCCTAAATCAACAGTTAGCTTAACTGCAATCGCAAACCCTTGTTCAATAGGACCGATCGACACTTCGCCTGATACACTGATGTCATCTGCCAGCTTTATTTTTTGCGATGCCGCAACGTGCTTGAGCGCACCAATGAAACACGCAGAGTAACCTGCGGCAAACATTTGTTCAGGATTTGTTCCAGTGCCGCCTGAACCGCCTAATTCTTTTGGTGTAGATAATGTAACCGCTAGTTTTCCGTCACTTGATTTGGCGGTTCCCTCTCTTCCGCCAGTGGCAGTGGCTGCACCTGTGTAAATCACTTGTTGAAGCTTATGCATAATTAACTGTCCTCAAAAATTGGATATAAGTGAAAAGATCTACACAAAGTAATGCCTTAACCAATTACTTTGCATGCAAAATAAAATACCACTATCGCAACTTGAAGATCAAGTGTTTTGCATGCAAAATATTGCAAGTGAACGATGAAAATTGAGAGCAAACGTGTCGGAACTTTTAAAATTAGAAAATCAGCTATGCCATCGCTTTTATACCTTGTCCAACGCGTTCACGCGCGCTTATCGCCCATTGCTTAAAGCGCTCGATATCACCTATCCCCAATACGTGACCCTGATGGCGCTATGGGAAAGCGACAATATCACCATCGCCGAACTTATTGAAAAAACGGCCATCGACGGGGGAGCCATGTCATTGATCCTTAAAAAGCTTGAAACAAAGGGCTTTTTGAACGTAATAAAAGACAACACCGACAAGCGTGTAAAACGGGTAACACTCACAACACTCGGTCATGAAAAAAAAGCCGTTGCCGAACAGGTACCCGCGCAAATGTTGTGTAAACTTAAAGGTATGACACTTGAAGAGAGTGTGAAATTACGAGATTTGTTGGACAAACTGGAAGGATGTTTTAGTCACACCAGCGCACATTGACACCGCTAATACAAATTTTCACCTTCCGTACATCACACTTTCACCGGTTATCTGTTATTATTTAAAAATTCAGTGAACAAGTGTTCGCTTAAATATTCAAACCTCTGACAGTATTGCTCACCCACATACTGGAATGTATAGGAGTTGTGATGACTAAGGTATCCATTCAATCAAAAGCGATTCAGGTTAAAGCATACTCGGTTATAGAGGAGTGGCTAAATAGTGTTAGCCATGGCGCTGGTTTTATCGCCGCCATTGTTGGCCTGATCTTTATGCTGTATCGCGCAGAGGATACTTTAGCCTTAACCACAGCAGCCATTTATGGCTCTACCCTCATTTTAATGTTTCTCAGTTCTACGCTTTATCATGCTATCACGCATCAAAAAGCCAAAGGGTGGCTTAAATTATTTGACCATAGTGCGATATATTTATTGATAGCAGGTACTTACACACCTTTATTGTTAGTGGCCATCGGTGGCGTACTAGGGATCACCATGACCGCTATTATTTGGTGCCTGGCAATTGGCGGGGTTGCTTTTAAATTAGTCGCGCAACACCGCTTTCCCAAAGTGTCTGTTATGACCTATTTACTCATGGGCTGGATTGCAATCGGACTGATTTATCCGCTGTATGTGTCTCTGCCTGGTGCAGGTCTCTGGCTGTTAGTTGCGGGTGGATTGTGTTTCAGTGTGGGCGTGTGCTTTTATGTCGCAAAAAAGGTAAAATACACCCATGCTATTTGGCATATGTTTGTTATCGGTGGATGCAGTTGCCACTATTTTTCCATTTATTACTTTGTGGTATGACAAAAAATACTTCCCCTACCCTACATTCTGATACGCCTTCAAAAGAGGGCAAGTCACACATTGCGTGGTTTGCTTTACGCGCCGGTAAAATATGCTTGGGGAAGAAGCCTACTAAAGATGATTATCTGCGTTTACGCGCATTAGGCGTGACCCATTTAGCCACAGTTCAAACTAGTGAAGAGAATGCGCCTAGCATTCGCGATGCTGCCAAAAGCGCTGGACTTGAGTGGTTATGGGTGCCGTTTTTACACCCCTCTTCCGATTCCCCAACCGACGACGTACACCTGCACCAATACTTACACGAGTTAACACAAATGCTAGCGGAGGGCGCCAATATTTACCTTCATTGTGATGGTTCACAGCACCGTTGCAGTTTGCTCTTTTATGCGCTTTGCCATTATTGCCGTATCCCTTCAAATAGCGCCTACAGTGCACTTCATAGTTTTGGTGCAAAAGCAGCGAATAACTTAGCCAGATCCGAACTGACGTGGGCTGCTGAACTCGGTCACACAGCCCCGCGAATTTAGTTACTGTCACTAGCCCTATCGATGCGCTTTTTTCAAAAGCATCAGAAGCTATAACCATCAAAAGCTATAAATAGTAGCGTTTGCCAGTAATTTATTCGCGTCTATTTTATCCTGTACACAGCGAATGATATCACTTCGAGTAAACACATAGATTCTGTCTTTGCGCGTGCGATTGTCGCTTTGCTCAAAGTCTTTTAACACCATACTAATGTGTTCTTTTTCTGGAAGTCCTCTAAGCCCCGCTCCAAATCGACACAGTGTGTCACTAATGCCGACTTCAAACCCAGCGAGGAATGTTTTGTAAGCCTGTTGCTGCTTTGCTTTGCGCTCTGCCAACTGTTTCGCCTGTTCTTTTTCAACAGCGTTAACTTCCTCTTTCATACGGTTTGCTTTCGCTTCAACTTCAGAGAGTTTTTTCTCTGATTGGGATTTTTCAGCCAGCAGCTCTTGTTTGCGTTCCTCATCGGCATGGCGAAGTTCAAAGGCAATATCACGGAGTTCGCGCTCAGCTTCTCGAACCTCCCACGCCATTTCACGTTGCATGGAACGTAAATCGCGCAACCTATCGTTACTATCAGAAAACGCTTCTGAAAAACGACTACTGGTGGCATCAGCAAACGCTTCCCATTCCCGTGCGGTTTCAAATACCATTTCATCAACACTGTCAAAATCGTCGGCGTCAGGTACGGGTGGGACTGGCGGCGCGGGCGGTACCCGGGCTACAAAGCCTTCAACAATGGATTCTATCTCTCGCACCCAGCGTCCACTTTGCCCTCGTACTGACAGCGTAAATACCGCGCCTTGCCCTTCTAAATAGCTAGTTTCAATATTACCCACTCGCCAGTTGTCACTGCTGACATGCTGCCCAAGAGAAGTTTTCAGCACACCAGACATGATTTCCAATTCGTTGGATAAGGTATCGTATTTTTGCTCAGAAGTTGCTGCGCTTTGCGCTGTTGCCACACCCACTGTGGTAGAACAGAGAAGTAAAGCAGTTACTATGGATTTCATAAATTCACCTGTTTGCATTAGTCTTCTAGTGAAGACTTGGGTTTAGTATGTCGAGAAAAAGGAGGAGGAAGCAGGTTGCCATCCGCCACTGTACTGCCTGGCGTAATAACCGAGCTGTACCCTATTTCAATGTTGTCTATTTCATCTTGTAAGCGGCTAAATTGCTGTGCATAAAAACGCTGATCATCAATGCGCTGGTCGTTCATAAACTTAATAAGTTCAGCAAAATCCTGCTTGCGTTCTTCACGGCTGGATGCCAGTAAATACTGCGTTAATTCAGCACTGGTTTGCTGTTGTTGCGTCGACAAGACCTGAGCATATTCTTTAAACAACATTTGGTTAGCGTGTTGGTAGTATTCCCGCTGTTCGCCTAACGCATTGGCCACTTCCCGCGCCACCAATGCATCAATGTCTGCTTGACTAGCACTGCGACTAAACGTCAGTGCTACCCCCTGCTCGTTGACTGTAAAATGAGCGCCTGTGAAAGCAACGAGAAGAGCACATACAGACATCGCAAACGCCAGTGAAGTAAGACTGAACCACTGACTTACCCCCCTCTTATTAGAGGAAGCGAAGAATGTCTGCTCCTTATCCCATTGCGGTACAGGTGGAGATGAGAATTGTGCCGCAATGTTATTTAGCTTGTGGCTGGTTTCTACCTGCGCAGCAAAATCACTGTCTGATTCACACAGTGCGTCAAATACCTGAATCTGCTGTTCACTCAAGGTTCCATCCAGGTAGGCTGCAAGTAAAGTTTCTTTATCTACAGAAGTCATTCTTCCAACTCCAATTTAAGTTTGGCAAGCGCAGCGTAAAGCCTCGATTTCGCTGTATTAACCGAGATATCCATTTGCTCTGCTATTTCCTCAAACGTAAAATGTCCAAAGTACTTCAGCTCTACCACCGCTTTTTGTCCCAACGGTAGTTGCTGCATAGCGTTTGTCAGTGCGCGACTTTCTCTGTCGCTATTTAATTGCATTTCAGGGCAAGGAGAGTCGCTAAGTGGTGATGGAATATCATCAATGTCACTATGCGGTTTACGCTTTCTGTACAACTCCACACATCGACAATGTGCTATTCGGTAAAGCCAACTCTTAAAACTGCCTTCCCCTTTAAAACACGCAAGGCTGCGAAATACAGAGATAAAAATCTCTTGCATGAGATCAGCGGCGTCATGACCATTTCCCGTCATGCGGATCCCGTATTGGTACATAGCGCTTTCATAGCGAGAAATAAGCGTAAACCACGCCTTTTTGTTGCCTTTCAATGCCTGTTCCACGAGTTTTTCATCTCGTTTTGTAAACACGCGTTTCCCCATTTGTGGTTGTGTTCTTATTTACTTAATCATTAAGTCGATAGGCTTAGCAAAAAAGTTTGCTGATTATTAAAAAAAACTGAAGGCAATGACATAGTGGCGCTTTACGTCGGTAATAGATCTTGAAAGGTTTAAGCTAGCTAAGCGAGATATTAGGGCGTATTGATCGAATAAAGCGAATAAGTCGGGTTACTTATCCGCTCATTAACATGCGGTTTATTGCTATTTTAATGTCGGAATAGGCAGCAGAGGTGAAATTATTTCGCCAATGCGACGGAATAATTGCATCCGTGTAGTGCCAGATCGCCATACTAGGCCAATTTCCCTAAAGCCTTGTTCTTCAGCAGGAAAACTCTGTAATCCCGTATGCGCTAAAATAGATTGATTTAACGCGAGTTCCGGCAAGAACGTATACCCCATTTTACTGTTCGCAAGCTGCACCAAGGTGTACAAACTGCTGGCTGCGACACTGCTGATTTGATCGCTGTGCTGTAAGTTACAGGCACTGACTGCATGACCTGTCATACAGTGTTCCTGTTGCAACAAGAATATACTCTTCTTGGGTAAGCTTGAAATATCCACAGGATTGGGGAGTTGTTCAGCCATATCCTTATGTGCAATAAGGTGAAAGGGATCATGCCCTAATATCATTTGCTTACAACCCGGTGTTTCCATGGGTAACGCGAGAATAAGCAAATCCAGACGGCCATCAGTAAGCTGTTGCAATAACTTTTCAGTGGTGTCTTCTTGCATCTCGAGATTAATTTCAGGCAGAAACGCAGAAAACGCACCTAACATGCCTTCAAATAAAAACGGCGCTATTGTAGGTATAACCCCTAACTTGAGCGTTCCGCGTTGCCAGTTCCCTGCATTTTGAGCGTATTCGACCAACTCACCGGCTTCTTGTAGCAATACTTTACTGCGTTCGACAATGTCTAACCCCAAAGATGTAAAGACAAAGTTTTTGTGCTCGCGCTCTAGCAATTGACTGCCAAAATGTTCTTCTAAGTTTTGAATGGCAGTACTTAATGTCGATTGACTCACGTTACAACGGTCGGCGGCACGATGAAAATGCTGCTCTTGGTGAAGCGTAACTAAGTACTGCAGGTGCTTAAGGTTGGGCCATTTCATAGGCTTCTCTCAACAAATAAAAAGGAATTAAAACGGTTGAGTTTAATCTAACATAAAGATTACGAATAACCTACCCGCACTGCACTATTGCGGTTTAATGAATTCTGCATCCAACACTGGTAAGGGCTTTAAAGTAGCGTTAGGATGATAATGCATTGATCTTCAACTATGTTGAACCCGCTACCTTGATTTAATTGACTGAGGGCATAATGAAAGGACACTACAAGAATATCCTGTGCGTACTAAGCGATTCGCATCGTCAAGACGATACAGTAGCGCAAGCGCTGCACATCGCGAAAGCACACCAAGCATCATTGACTATAATGCTCTCATTAGAGGCGCTGCCACCTAATGCCAGCATGGTCATGGAATCATTTACCTATATCGATTCACAACAGAGCATGGAAACGCAGGCTAAACACTGGTTAAAAGAGCAGGCTGAGAGCTGGAGTAGTCAGTACAAAGTCGAAACCAAAGTCACTGTGGGACAACCGCTTATCGATATAGTGAGTTATGTAGTCAACCACAATATTGACCTGGTAATTAAACGAGCGGAAGAGAGTTTCTTCGACAAGCTTTTTGGCAGTCTTGATATGCGCTTGTTTAGAAAATGTCCATGCCCGGTGTGGATCATTAATCACAAGCCTCGCAGCCAGTATAAAAATGTAGTCGCTGCACTGGATGTAAACTATCACTATCCACAGCAAGAAGCGTCAGTAAGAAGGGATTTAAATCGCGATATCTTGCGACATGCGAGCCAAATTGCACTATTGGAATTTGCTCAGCTACACATTGTTCACGTATTTGATGCCGTGCCCGAGAACCTTCTGCGAGATGGTTTTATCTCTGTAGACAACGATAAAATGGACACAGATCTCGCTTTGATTCACGCAGAGCGTGAAGCTGAAGTCGATACATTATTAGACGAACTTGGTAATGAACTCGATGAAAATGTTATGGAATATTTAAACCCACAAAAACACATCGTACACGGATACTCCAAAAGAGAAATCGCGGCAACAGCAGCTTCTCTCGATGCTGATATTCTTGTGATGGGTACTGTCTCCCGAATAGGCCTAGTGGGCTTTATAATGGGGGGCACTGCCGAGGAAACTATCCATCAGTTAAAATGTGCAGTGGTAGGTGTGAAACCTCAGGGTTTTGAAACACCGATTTCAGTGGAAAAAGAATAAAGTCAGAAACTTATGCTGACATGAGATTGGTAACTTAAATAAACGTTATAAGTAGAGCCAAAAAAGGCGCGACATTGAAAAATGTTGCGCCTTTCTTATATCGCGGTGCGTCTTATTAGGCCACGCCGAACGCAGCTTTTAAAATAAAGAAGAAGATTATCGACAGGATGGCACCAGCAGGAAGCGTGACTATCCACGACACCACGATGTTTCTTACTATGCCTAAATTAAGCGCTGACACACCACGCGCCAAACCAACACCTAACACAGCTCCTACTAAGGTTTGCGTAGTGGAAATTGGCAAACCAGTACCCGATGCAATCACTACGGTACAGGCTGCGGCAAGCTCTGCAGCAAAACCACGGCTTGGTGTTAAATGGGTGATACCCTGACCAATCGTTTTGATCACTCGATGACCAAATAACGCAAGGCCTGCCACGATCCCCAGTCCACCTAGTGGTAGGATCCAAGGAGCAAGCGTAGCGCTTGAATTAATTGCACCACCGCTACTGACCACACTCACCACCGCCGCTAATGGACCGATAGCGTTCGCTACATCGTTAGAGCCGTGGGCAAATGCCATACAGCACGCAGTTACCACCATAAGCAAAGCAAATACTTTCTCAACGTTAGCCGCCTGTAAATCGGCATCTTCTGAACCACTGAAACGCATCCGTCCAATAAACCATTTACCTAAAAAGGCAAGTAGCACGGCTATACCAATAGCCAATAAATAACCATTGGTTGCACTAAGTTCTAAACCGACGTGTTTTAAGCCCTTTTTGATAGTCACTAACGACATCACAAAACCGGCTAACGCCATATAAAACGGTACATAGCGCTTTGCATTTTCAAAAGGAGACTGGGTTTGGAAGATCAATTTATGGGCGCTCATAAAAATGAGATACGCAATTACCCCTGATATAGCAGGTGTGACTATCCAACTGCCCACAATGCCACCCACTTTGTCCCATGAAACGGCATCCATACTGACGCCTGTGGCGGTGAAACCGATGATTGCACCAATAATTGAGTGAGTGGTTGATACAGGCCAACCTAACCATGACGCCACCGCCAGCCATATTCCCGCGGCAAGCAAAGACGAAATCATACCCAACACTAGGTATTCAGGTATGTCTATAAAGTAGGCAGAATCGATAATCCCTTTTCGAATAGTAGAGGTTACTTCGCCACCCGCTAGGTAAGCGCCAGCAAACTCAAATATCATAGCAATGACGATTGCTTGTTTAATAGTTAAAGCTTTAGAACCTACTGACGTTCCCATTGCGTTGGCAACGTCATTCGCTCCTATACCCCATGCCATGACGAAACCAACGCCAGCGGCAAGAATAATAAGGATTAGGCCATAACTTTCAAAAAATTCCACGGATAATCGCTCCCGATCTAAACGCGATTTAGGCTGGATGCTACAGGCATACGTAGCATAGTCTCTTGGCCGCGAGGGCTAGAGAGAGAAGTTAAAGACAAATTGTGTTTTATCATAAGGTTCGATTAAATTTTGCACGATCTGTTCTTGGCTGCG
Organism: Alteromonas sp. D210916BOD_24; assembly: GCF_047159385.1. GTDB lineage: Bacteria > Pseudomonadota > Gammaproteobacteria > Enterobacterales > Alteromonadaceae > Alteromonas. The sequence goes on along the minus strand of NZ_AP038333.1, from coordinate 587,541 downwards.
GCGCATGATAACGTAATCATCATCGAAGCCATAGTGAAAATCATCGAAAAACGATAAAAGTATGCGGAATTATTTGAATGCGATGATAAAACCACCAAATATTTCACTTTTATGACAGAAAAATTTCGCACTCGCTCAGTTTACTCAGAATTTTAGAAAAATGACCTGACCATATGGACAAGTTTAGGTCAAGTCTTCAAGCTTTTGTTGCATGTTTTCCAGCGGTGTATGCCTTACATCGGTTCCCCGTGTGAGATAAATAATATACTCACAAAGATTTTTACACCTATCCCCTATTCGCTCTAATGAACGCAATGCCCAAAGCACATCCAACCAATCTTGCATATCTTCGGTGCGCTTTTCCATTTCAGACGTTGTGTAAGTAAGTAGGCGTTTATACTCACTGTCAATGCGGTTATCCTGGTCGTATACGTCTAAAGCGGCGCTTTCGTCCTGACGGGCGAACGCATCAAACGTACCGCGCATCATGGCTGCCACCCGTTCGCCAATTAACAGCATGCTACTTTTTATGGTGTCAGAGTTTGGTAACTTATTGCGCGTCACCAATTTAGCGATACGCTCAATTTCATCGCCCATACGTTCAATATCAGTAATGGCCTTAGAAATGGTCATAATCAGCCGTAAGTCACTGGCGGTGGGGTGGCGTTTAGCGATAATACGCAAACATTCCTCGTCAATTTGCACTTCCATGGAGTTAATTTTTAAATCATTAAGCACCACTTTTTCTGCCAGTCCAGCGTGGTTGTGTTTAATCGCCTTGAGGGTATCGATCAATTGCTGTTCAACCTCTCCCCCCATGGTCAGCACAGAGTTACGCAAGTTTTCCAATTCGATATTAAACGTACCCGAAATGTGGGTATTTAAGGCAACTTGTCGCATTACTCATTCTCCTCTATGACAACCTGATCGATACGCAAACGTCCAAACACTTGCTTGGGGGATATACCGCTAGGCATGGTACTACCCATAACGACCGGTGATATAATCTTCTGTCTGCTTTTTGTCGGGCATGGTAAACAAGGTATCACTGTCAGCATACTCAATTAATCGGCCTTGGTGGAAAAAGGCGGTGTAGTCACTAACCCTGGCGGCTTGCTGCATATTATGAGTGACAATGATAATGGTACAGCGCTTTTTAAGTTCATCCATCAGTTCTTCAATAAACAGTGTAGTCAGCGGATCCAATGCCGATGTGGGTTCATCTAACAATAGAATATCGGGTTTTAGTGCCAACGCACGGGCGATTACCAATCGCTGCTGCTGACCGCCCGATAGTACCTGGGCAGATTCAAATAACCTGTCTTTAACTTCATTCCACAATGCGGCTTGCTTCAGTGCACTTTCAACCGCGTCGTCAAGGTGACGTCTAATTTTAACCCCTTGTAATTTGAGCCCATAACACACATTTTCATAAATGCTCATGGGAAAAGGGTTTGGACGCTGAAAGACCATACCCACTTTAGTACGCAACTGAGACACGTTAACTTTGCGATTATTGATATCCCGACCATCGATAATAATTTCACCGCTATATTTACAGCCATCATACAAATCGTTGAGTCGGTTGAAACAATTTATCAATGTGGACTTACCGCAGCCACTTTGACCTATTAGCGCCGTAATTTTGTTTTTTGGAATACGCATACTGATGTCGTTGAGCACGTGCTTGTTTCCAAACCACAAGTCTAAATGCTTCACCTCTACCGCAGTTTGCTCATCTGTGATGTCTTGTACATTCAGGGTATTGTGTTCAAATAACTTCAGCATATTTATCCTTTCAGATAGCGTTTGCGTAACCGAGCTCGTAGCAAGACCGCAAGAATATTCAGTACAAAGACGACAACCAGTAAAAGTAGACAAGATGCAAACATCATACTGGCGCTTTTACCGTCGGTCTGGCTGTGAAAAGCCCCATCATAGATAAGCACCCCTAAGTGCATAAATTGCCGGTCAAGGTGAAGATAGGGGAATTCACCATCAATAGGGAGCGTTGGCGCAAACTTAACCGCGCCCACCAGCATAAGGGGCGCTACTTCGCCTGCCGCACGGGCGATAGCAAGGATAACACCTGTCATAATGCCTGGAGATGCAATGGGAATAACAGTGCGAATAATGGTTTCCATTTTTGTCGCACCTAACGCATAGCTGCCCGCTTTCAGCCCTTCAGGCACACGGCGAAGCCCCTCTTCTGTGGCGACAATGACAACAGGTAAGGTCAGAATAGCCATAGTTAATGCTGCCCAAAATACGCCGGGACTGCCCATGGTCGGTGCGGGTAACGAATCGCTAAACAATAATTCATCAATACTACCGCCTAGGGTATAAACAAAAAAGCCTAACCCGAATACCCCGTACACAATAGACGGAACGCCTGCCATATTGCTCACACTTACCCGTATCACTGTAGTTAGCGCTGTATTGGGTGCATATTCACTCAAATAAATGGCAGCGAGTACACCAAATGGCGTGACAATGATAGTCATCAGAAACACCATTAGAACTGTACCGAATAAGGCCGGGAAAACCCCACCAGAGGTATTCGCCTGTTTAGGTGAATCCGTTAAGAACACTGCAATTTCACTGAACACCACCTGCCATTTTTCAAACAGACTTAAGCGGCTGACAAAATCCACATCCTGAATGCTGGCAATGGGTACGGCAAACGGTGTCTTGTCGGCGAACTCAACCAATAACATGTATTGCGCGCGCCTCGCTTCCAGTGTTTCTACCCGCTGTTGATAGGCTTTAAAAGCCACCACTAGCTTTTCTCTGGCCGGCGCATCAACATCGACATTGCGTTTATCAAACTCAGACAACGCTTCGTGTATTGGGGCTAGATGGCGGGTATTTAACAACTCTATCTGCTGAGTAAGTAACGCCACATCTTCAATGATTTTATCAATCTCGCTTAACGATTGCGGCACTGTGTCAGGCACCACAATGTACTGAGGGATCGCCAATATTCGACGTCCGTCAAATAACTTAATTTCAGCACTGTTGAGCGCCAATTCGCTATGTGTAATATGGCGCTTTTCTAATTGCTTTTGATAACCGTAGGGATGATTACTATCCGAATACTTGAGGGTAATGTCATGATGAGATGCCTCTTCAAAGACATTGGTCAGCACCGAAAATTCACTACCGTCGTGCCCAACTCCTGTAACTTTGTAGATGGGTTCAGGCCAAAAATAGGCCGATCCGCGAATACTGATCAGGATCAGAACACTCACCAATGCAATCAACAACAGGCTGGTAAAAAATGCAGTCAGACTGATGACCAAAGACTGACGTTGCGAAACGCTTAATCCAAACAGGGAGCGATATACCATTTAGGCTTTACTCCTAATTCTTTGTCTCAGCACTTCCGCCACGGTGTTCACGAGGAATGTAAATACAAATAGGATACAGGCGGTAAAAAACAGAATCTGATAATGTGCAGAAGACACATCCGCTTCGGGTAACTCAATGGCCAAATTGGCCGTGAGAGCCCTTAAACCTTCAATCAAACCCCAGCTTGAAATGGGCGTGTTGCCTGTCACCATTAATACAATCATGGTTTCGCCAAAAGCCCGACCAAACCCCAACATGATAGCAGCGACGATACCGGGTAATGCCACGTGTAATACCACATGTAAAAGTGTTTGAAGGCGCGTCGCGCCTAATGCAAAAGAAGCATGCTTAAGCTCGTTAGGCACGCCATTGATGGCATCTTCAGCCAGTGAATAAATACTCGGTGAAATGGCAACGCCCAATGCCAGTGCCACCACAATAGTGGTTTTGCCCACAGGGCTGCTGGATTCAGCTGCAAGCAATGCAAACCCATCTATACCGAGACTATTAAATATAAGCTGGGGCGCGAATTCCACACTGACATACCCCAACACAAATACGCCACTCACGGCGAAAAACAATTCGGCGCCGTGTCTGAATTGCTTCGGTAAGCGCTCGGCAAAAGGGCGCTGGATCACCGCAATGCCTATTAAAATAAAAGGGATCACAATCAGAAAAAAAGCGAAAGAAAACAAAAATTGCTCAGCTTTAGGGGAAAGCCAAATGGCGGCAATAAAGCCAATTAGCACACTGGGAATCGCTTCCAGCAATTCAATCGCTGGCTTTACAATATTGCGCAATTTGCTCTTGGCGAAATACGCTGTGTACACCGCTGCTCCAATGGCCACCGGAATAGCAATAACTAACGCCAGTAAAGACGCTTTAATGCTGCCAATTAACAATGGCGTTAAACTGAATTTTGCTTCCTGGAAATCCGTCGCACTGGTGGTTTGCCAAACGGTTTCTGCCGTATCATATCCCTCGTAATGTTGAGGTTTAAATAAAGAAGACCAGGTCGTTATACCGCTTAAATTTTTGCCATCCCATACACTTAGGCTGGTTTCTGATCTGCCATAAAGTTTGTTGCCATACCAGATTAAATTGGTGGCAGCACTGTTGACACCAAGCGTTTTAACCACATCTCCTGACACCCTATTTACCAGCAAAATACGCTGTTTATCGGTAAGAATGGCCACCAGATTCATGCTGGCGTGTTCAGCAATATCACTCACTGATTCGCCTTTTCTGAGATTAATTTGGTAAGTCGCTTTAAATGCAAGACCAGGGGAACGTTGAGTCAACACCCACCGCGTCACTGATGACGTTTGTCCTTCGCTTAAAAAGAAAGTGCGATCTTTAGCAAGCGGAAAAAGCGTGACTAAACCTGTGTTAGCCAACACGTTTGTGGCTACAGGTGACAGCGCAGCGGCCCCCTCCTTTAATCGGTTGGAATATAGATTGCTCCCCTTTACTACAATCACACTCTCACTGCCTGGCAGTAAAATTAACGAATCTACTTCGTCATATACTTTATCAATTATCTGCGTCGGCTTTTTGCGATTCACCCAGCGTACAAAAAAACGGTTTTCACGTTTAATCGCTACCACGATCCAGTGGGTAGAAAGTGCAATATCCCACTGATGACGTTGCTCCCACATCGACTTGGGTAACGCAAACGCCATCGTACTGAGCAGCGGGTTTTGAGTAGTATCAAAGTTCATTTCCCTTTGATTTTCCCTAACCTCCACTCCCATAGCGCGCACTGGCAATATCCGCACCTGACCGTTAGGAGAAATATCCACAATGAAATTTTCACCCATCACGCTTCGCGTCGTGAGTTGATACTCACAGGGGCGAATATAATCGTGATGACTGACAAGTTCGTTGTCGCTAAGTAACTGTAAACTTATTCGGCAATCCGCTTTTTTAACTAATAGAGGTTGACCGTTAAGCACATCACCCGTGCTGAGAATTTTCTCTCCGGGCGCCATGCGATAGGTTGCGATGGGTTCGAGACTGGGAATGTAAGCCAACGGTAGCGCTTGGCTAATAAGATGGCTAATCAGAATAACCAGAGTAAGCAACACCAAACCGCCAAAGCCAGTAACCACATACCGTGACCACCTGTCCTTGCGTTGGCGCGTTTTATTAATGCTGTCGCTGTCAAAAGTCATGCTTATAATTCTTGTTTTTAAGAGAATAAGAGCAAAATTGCACTGGTGAGCAGTGTAAGTTTTGTTATGCTAATAGCAAGTGAAAGTTTAAAGCGTTATGCCTATGCGCCACATATTCTGTGTCTATGGTATTACCCTAAAACAAGACGATCAAAGCATTTCTCTATGTGCCCACGAAGGAGCAGCACATGCAATCATTAGTTATTAGCATAATGGGTAAAGATAAACCGGGTTTAGTTGATGCACTTGCCAAGTGTGTATACAAACACCAAGGCAATTGGCAAGGTTCAAGCTTTGCGCATATGGCCGGTATGTTTACTGGGTTCGTTGAAGTCCACGTGGCAGATGAACAGAAACAGCCTTTGATAGACGCCCTTGATGCTATTACTGATTTATCCGTACAAGCCGTAGCAGTAAGCAATGGTGAACCTACTAACACCACCAAACTCACTGTGGATGTGATGGGTAATGATAAGACTGGAATCGTACAGGAGCTAACGTCTGTGCTAAACCAGTTCAACCTTAACATTCTGACTTTTACTTCTCACTGCGAGAGCGCACCGAACTGGGGAAGCCTTATCTTCAAAGCGAAAGCTGAAATTGCAGTTCCCGAGAACTTTGACGACGGCGCATTACAAGATGCCCTTGAGGCGTTGGCGAATGACTTAGTTGTGGATATCACCGCCAAGCGATAAAACACAGTCTATCAGGCGAGTTGTACAGATGTTGACTCAATTGATAATAACATCGTCCCCCTTAGAGAACAGGTTATTTACAGGGGGTGTCACAGTAGTGTCACTGACCAATGGCAGTCTTTGACCATTTTTATTAGTGTGAATTGAGACATTATGGATAACGACGTTTTATATTATCCCAAAGAATTAAGTTGGCTTGCATTTAACGAGCGCGTATTACAGGAAGCAGCCGACAGGAATAACCCGGCGGTAGAACGCATTCGCTTTTTGGGCATTTATTCCAACAACCTTGACGAGTTTTACCGTGTTCGAGCCGCCGATGTAAAACGGCAAATCACCATTGCGCAGAACGATGGCAACGACGAAGAAGCGGCGCGCCAAACTGCGCTAATGGCTCAAATCCAAAAGAAAGTAGTGCAGCTTTCTGAAAAATTCGATCAAATCCACAAAGACGTGGTTAAAGCGTTAGCGCGCTATAATATCCACATTCTGCGCAAAAATGACCTCGATGATTACCAACGTCAGTGGGTACGCAATTTTTTTGTTAACAAAGTACTGCGTCACATCGCCCCTATTTTGATTGACAAAAAAACCGATCTTCTCAGTCGCTTAAACGGTAACTCTGTCTATTTATATGTAGCACTGCGCCGTAAAGACCGCTCACCTAAATTCGCGGTTATTCAGGTTCCGACCTCTGAAATGTCGCGATTTATGCTTATTCCGCCGCAAAAAAGCCGCAAGAAGAAAAACATCATCATGTTGGACGACATGATCCAATTGTGTCTTGAAGATATTTTTCGCGGTTTTGTAAAGTTTGACGAAATAGAAGCCTTTTCATTCAAGATGACCCGAGATGCGGAATATTCCATCAATGATGAAATTGATGAAAGTTACGTTGAAAAAATGTCAGAGAGTATGAAACAGCGCTTAATTGCTGAGCCTGTTCGCGTGATTTACGACAACGTCATGCCGCAGGACATGCAGCAAGATCTGCGCAAGCGTTTAAAAATCACTAAATTAGACACCATGCACGCAGCGGGACATTATCGCAACTTCAAAGACTTCATTGGTTTTCCCAATGTTGGCCGTGAATATCTGGAACACACACCGTTACCTGCCATCGACAGTAACGCGTTTTCGAAATACAACACGGTGTTTGATGCGATTACTGCCAGAGATATTTTGCTGTACTACCCTTATCATCGGTTTTTGCATTTTACCGAGTTCGTGCGTCAAGCAGCGTTTGACCCTAGTGTGAAAAGCATTCGCATCAATATCTATCGGGTTGCGAGTAACTCTCGCATCATCAACTCGTTAATTGACGCTGTCGACAACGGCAAAAAAGTCACGGTAGTGGTAGAAATTCGCGCTCGCTTTGACGAAGAAGCCAACATTGAATGGTCTAAACGCATGACCGATGCGGGGATCCGCGTCGTTCTGGGTATACCAACGCTAAAAATACACTCAAAATTGTGCATTGTAACCCGTGAGGAGCGCGGCAGCTTGGTAAACTACGCTCACTTTGGCACGGGTAACTTCAACGAAAAAACGGCTAAAATCTATACTGACTACAGTCTCTTTACTCGAAACCAAGAACTTGCTGAAGAGTGTGCGGCAGTCTTTGACCTCATTCAATATCCCTACCGCCGCTATAAATTTCAACATTTGCAGATTTCGCCACTGAATGCGCGGACGAAAATTCAGTCATTAATTCGTCAGGAAATTCAGCACTTAAATCAGGGGCAAAAAGCCCAGATCACGTTTAAAATTAACAACCTTGTCGATAAAGAGTTGATGGACGATTTGTATCGTGCCAGCCAGGCTGGAGTTAAGATACGCGGTATTGTGCGCGGGATGTGCTCGCTAAACCCCGGCATAAAAGGCATCAGTGAAAACATTGAAATTATCTCTATTGTTGATCGCTTCTTAGAGCACCCTAGGGTGATGATTTTTGAAGGCGGTGGCGATAGAAAAGTGTATATTTCATCTGCTGACTGGATGACGCGCAATATGGACAACCGCATTGAGGTGGGTTGCCCCGTCTACGACAAAGGATTACAGCAGCGCATTGTCGATATAATGGAACTACAATTTAGAGATACCCTCAAAGCGCGAGTGATTGACAAGGATCAGAGCAACAAGTACGTTCGCAGAGGTAACCGTAAAAAACTTCGCTCACAAATAGAAATCTATGACTATTTGAAGAAAGTTGAAGAAACCCTTTAGGAAAATAAAATAGTAAATGAACCAGCATGAATCTGTTTTTAGTGATGTGGAATCTCGCGACGTAAACAAAGTCGCAGCGTTAGATATTGGTTCTAACAGTTTCCATTTGGTCGTGGCACGTATTGTGGCTGGTTCTGTCCAGATTTTACATAGGGTGAAGCAAAAGGTTCGTCTGGCTGAAGGCTTAAATGACGACGATATACTGTCTGACGAAGCCATGGAGCGTGGTCTTGCCATGCTCAAAGTGGTGGCAGAAAGCCTAAAAGGCTTTGAGCCTGATTCAGTGCGTATTGTCGCCACTCACACCCTGCGCAAAGCTCGCAATGCGCGAGATTTTATCAATGCCGCGAAAACCATACTGCCCTATCCCATTGAAGTTATATCCGGTGCCGAAGAAGCACGTCTGATATATTCGGGGGTTGCCCATACCAACCATTCTGATGGACAGCAGCTGGTGATTGATATCGGCGGTGGTTCTACTGAATTTGTTATTGGTGAGGGGTTTAATGCCTTGCTGTGTCGCAGTCTGCAAATGGGCTGCGTAAGCTACACTAAGCGCTTTTTCCCCGATGGCGAGTTAAAAAATAAAGCGTTTGAGCGAGCCATAACTGCGGCAGAACAAGAACTTGAAATGATCGACAACAAGTACCGTCGATTGGGTTGGGTGCAGTGCATCGGTACATCCGGGACCATTCGCTCGCTGTTCACACTGTGCCAGCAAGACCGTCCTAATGGGCACGATATTCCAGTTACTCTAAAAAGTTTGCGCAATTTGATGAAGCAGTTTGTCAGCGCTGGTCACATAGATAAACTGAACTATCCCGACTTGAGTGAAGATCGCCGTATTGTAATTGCTGGCGGTCTGGCGATTTTAATTGCCGCGTTTAAAGCCCTTGAAATTGAAGGTTTGGTTTATTCTCCTGCCGCCCTGCGAGAGGGTGTACTCTATCAAATGGAAGATGAGTTGCACCATGCAGATATCAGAGGCCGTACCGCAAGCAGTTTAGCGACTCGCTATGATGTTGATACCGCTCAGGCAACCATGGTGCTAAACACTACCCTCATGCTTTTTGGCAAAGTAGAAAAGCCCTGGAAGCTAAAAGGCAGTGATTTCAAAAGTATGTTGGGTTGGTCTGCTCTGCTTCACGAAGTGGGCATGCAGATAAATTCTCGTGGCATCCAAAAACACAGTGCCTATATATTGGCTAACGTGGATATGCCAGGATTTACGCAAGAGCAACAACTTCTGCTCTCTACGCTGGTACGCTTTCACCGTAAGAAGATCCGTACTAACGAACTACCAACTTTTAACTTATTCGACGAACAAGCGGTGAAACGCCTTATTGGTTTACTTCGCCTTGGCGTACTACTCAATATAAAAAGACAAGAAGGCTTTTTGCCGGAAATACAAACAGAGGTAGATAAAAACAGTCTGACCTTGATATTTCCACAGGGATGGCTTGATGAAAAACCCATTTTATCAGCCGACCTGTTAAGAGAAAGTCAGTATTGGAAAGCCCTTGAACTTCAATTGAATATTGTCCCCGATATTACCCAATTGCACGGACTAACCGAATAAGAAAAGGGCACCTACAGCGTGCCCTTAATTAATTTTCATTCATCAAATAAATTCAGTTGGCCGCAGCCTCCTGACCTTCACTTTCAGTGACTTTGGCATAGCGCTTAAACCACGCCAGTATATTTTCTATTTTACCAATCATTCTGGATGGCTTGCCAGCTATGCCATGAGGAGAACCAGGTACTTTAACCAATACCGTTTCAACTTTTTGTAGTTTTAGCGCCTGATAAAATTGTTCGGTTTCAGACATGGGTGTGCGTTTATCTTCCACCCCTGTTATCAACATTGTCGGTGTAGTCACATTGCCGACAAGAGATAACGGTGAGCGCTGCCAATAATGTTCAATGTCTTCCCACGGTTTAGCCCCAAACTGATAAGGAATTTGATAAAGCCCCGAGTCTGCGGTTAGCACTTTGGATAACCAATTAATGACAGGTTTAGCCACCACAGCGGCGTTGAAACGATCAGTGAGTCCTATGGCATACGCCGAAGCAATTCCCCCTGCTGAGCCACCAGTGATAAATAAATTCTCTGGGTCAACCAGACCTTTTTCAATTAACGCATCCACGCCCGACATGTGGTCTGAAAAATCGTATTTTGAGCTGTATTTGCCCTGCAAAAGAAGCGCAAAACGCTCGCCATATCCGGTGCTTCCTCTGTGGTTGTCATAAAAAACAATATAACCTTCTGCCGCCATTCGTTGCAGTTCAGCGGTAAATACCGGGCCGTAAGCCAAATTCGGGCCACCGTGAATTTCTAAAATAAGCGGGTATTTTTTGTTGCTATCGTAATGAGGAGGAAGAATATACCAACCTTGTATTTCCTCACCGTCTATAGCTGAGCGATAAGTTATTTCCTTCACTTCTCCGAGTGTTTTGTGCCCTAACACGTCTTCATTTAAAGAGGTAAGCTGGCGCGCCTTGCCCGTGGTGACAAAGAGATCCGCTGGACGATCGGTACGCCCTTTAGTATAGGCAACCGTATCATCTACTGCGTGATAAGTAGCGAAAACGTAAGGACGCCCTAAGGTAGTCCCACCCAGTCCTTTTGCCACATTTTTCAGTTTTTTATTCAGGGAAATCAAGTCAACCTGAGCTAAGCCACGTACCGATTGCTGGAAGTAAAGCTGTTCGTTGTCCTTCCACTGAATATTGGACACCGCATTATCGATATCTTCTGTGAGATTATTAAGCTGACTACCGTCACTTTTCATCACATAAAGATAGGTGTTTTTGTACATGACTTTTTCACCATCGCGATAAGTAAAAGCCACGTGCTTACCATCAGGTGACACCACAGGTGTAGATTCTGCACCATCCAGTTGGGTTAACTGCTTAATCTCCCCCTGCAAATCCACCGAATAAATATCTGCTTGTACAGGTTCATACTCCCAATTATCACTACGATTTGCCGAGAAATAGAGTGTTTGTCCGTCCGGTGAAAAACTCAGTCCCCCATTGTGGTGATAGTTTCCACTGGTAAGTTGCCTTGCAGTACCGCCGTCTGCTGGCACCACGAAAATATGAGTATATGCCGGGTCGAGTACACCTCTTCCATCGGCCTGATAACGCGCTTTAGTGATGTATTCAAATTTAGGTGCCCATTTCGCACCATCAGGCTTTTTGGGCATGTTGATTTTAAGTGGCTGCTCGTCAGCATCGACAGACATAGTAAAGGCAATGGTGTTACCATCTGGTGACCAAGTGATATTGCTGGGCGAATGGGTTACGTTAGTTACCAATGCCGTCTGCCCTGTATCCATCCAACGGATATACAACTGAGTCTTACCTTCTTCATTTGACAAGTAAGCCAGTCGCTTACCGTCCGGCGACCAACGAGGAGAGTAATATTGCTTAGTCGATGACAACAATGGACGATGTGATTGCCCCTTGACTGACGCAATCCAAATATTTGAACGGGTTGAATCGCTCATTATGTCATTAGTACGCCTAACGTACGCTATTTGCGTTTGATCTGGAGAAACACGCACTTCACTGACGTACTCCAAATTAAAAATATCCTCAGACTGAAATAGCTGCTGTGACGTGGGTGCAAGTAATTGTGAATTAATATCGTTTTGTTGCGTAGCCTGTGTGGAGGTTGTCGCAAATAAGCCAACACTCATTGCCAAAAGCAATTGCCGTGTCCTTATCTCAATGCGCGATTGTATAATTCGTCTTTGTAGTGAAAGGAACATGTCTTCCCCTGTAGCTTGTTGTAATACGTTTAGTTATACCCAAAGGCTTTTTATGGAAAGTGGTATAAGGCATGTACTGATGAGCCAGCCGCCCTACACCTCACTTGGTTATTGTTAACGAAATTACCTCACTCGTATAGCATAAGCGTTGAAGCTTGGTAATAAGACGACCAATGGATTATTTTTCACTCCGTACCTTCCCGCTATTCTGTATAAAACTTAACCTTTTGACTAGTTGCACAAGTAGTGGCAAGTGTTACCGTACATAATAAGATATTTATATACATATTAGTTTATGCAAAGCCCACATGGTGAGTTCAAAAGCGGCGTAAATGAACAGCTTTTGCAGTTCTCTGCAAGGGGTCCGTGGAACGACGTGACCATGAAAACCGGTGTACGGAAAATGGCTGAGCACATTTCTACATTTAGTGTTGATAAGCCGTGGGCACAGTTGAGCTGTCTTTACGGCGAAAGTCTCATGCCCCCCTCGACCTTTGACATATTTGTAAAACAAACGCGAGTAAGAAAACAGCGGGGTTTGGCATTTCTGGCCATTGTTATTCTCGATACAGACATCAAGTTAACCATACGCCATCAAATGAGCCAATGTTATGAAGCGGCTGAGGTCCCCTTTGCCTTTTACGACAGTGTTGAAGCGGCCCTTGATGCATTGAGTGACAAAGACATAACCTTTGATCGCGAAGAAGCCATAACGTTTTTCAAACGTTATGACTTTTCCAATAGATAATACGATAGTCAAACACAAAAAAAGTAACGCTAAGGAAAGCAACAATCTGCTCTCCTTAACAATTTAAACCATTAGGATTGCCACCCTCCCCCAAGCGCCTGATACAAATCGACCAGTGCCGCCATTTGCTGCTGACGAGTTTCTATCAGTTCACTACGAGCCTCAAGTGCTTCTCGCTGAGCCAATAACACTTCCAAATACTCACCATGAGCCGAAGCGAACAATTTGTTTGCTACGGTCACAGATTCTTCTAGAGAAGATATTTGTAGGCTTTTTGCCTCAACACTTTTTTCTAACTGGTTAAGTTTAGAAAGGCTGTTAGACACTTCAGCAACAGCGCGAAGCAACGTCAGTTCATATTCATAGGCTGCTTGAACTTGCTCGGCACTCGCATTCTTATACACAGCTTCAATTGCCCGACGGTTGATAAGCGGCGCGAAAATATCCGCAGACAAAGAGTATGCCAGTGATTCAGGTACATTAAATAAATAACGAGTATCAAATGAAGCTAAACCGACCCCAGCTTTAAGCTCTAAGGATGGATAAAAGTTAGCTTTGGCTACATCGATATTAAGGTTTGCTGCAGCCAACGCTAATTCAGCTTGCTTGATATCTGAACGATTGGCTAACAAGGCCGATGGCATGCCTACCGCAGGCGTATAGATATCTGTCGTAAGCAACGCATCACTATTGCGGTCAATGGGCTGTGGCGCGCGTCCCAACAGCAGGTTCAACGTATTTTCCTTCTCGACAATCTCCTGCTCTATAAGAAAGCGTTCACTTTCATTCTTTCGAACTTCAGCAGTAAAACGTGCAATAGGCAATGACGATGATCGTCCATACTGTTTTAGCGCAGAAATAGTTTTTATTACATTCTGCTGAACCTGAATGGTCGAATCCAAATTCGCCAGCTTATTATCAAGGGCAAGTAACTCATAATAACAACGGGATACTTCAGCCACGAGCTGGGTGACAAAGAATTTTTGCCCTTCTATTGAAGCAAAATATTCAAGAGAGGCCACTTTTGAGGCATCCCTTAACTTGTGCCAGATATCGATTTCCCACGACGCATTCAGACCTAACTGCAAGTTGGCCAGTGGGTCTGGAAATGCCTTTCCTTCTTTGATATCTAACTGTTCTTCAACCGCGCCGTCTCGGGTAAATTCGCCGACTTTCTCCGTATCAACCGCTATGCCTGCCGACAGGCGTGGTAAGTACTCCCCTTCTCTGGCGTACACTTCGTTGGCTGCCATATTGATACGCTGCAACAGTATCGCCACTTCCTGATTATTGCTAATTGCCGTTTGCACTAACTCAGAGAGATAAGGGTCGTTAAACCAGTCTGCCCAATTAATCGGCAATGCGACACTGTCTTCGCCATGGGTAGCGACAGCAGTATTATCAAGGGCAGTTGAGTAGGTATCAGGCAGTGTAACGTCAGGTGATTTTCTGTCTATAACAGGAATAGCACATGCCTGAACCAATAAAGCACTGGCCATTGCGACCCACAACGGGCGCTTAGTAAATTTAACGAAATTAGTCATCATTAAGCACCTCGTCGTTGTAGTGGTAAGTCTCTGTAAGTGGTACGTGATCTTCATTTTTGATAAGAGATTTACCCTCTTCAATTTTTGCGAACAAGTAATACAAGCCGGGGATCACCAGTACGCCAAAAATGGTACCGAACAACGTACCGCCAAGCGCTGATGCGCCAATAGTCCGGTTGCCTACTGCCCCAGCACCTGTGGCAATAACCAGCGGGATAAGACCGGCAACAAATGAAAATGACGTCATTAAGATTGGACGGAAACGCTGCTTAGCGGCTTCCACCGCCGCGTCGGCAATAGACATACCTTGCTGATTCTTTTGTACTGCGTACTCCACAATCAGCACCGCGTTTTTACCCAACAAGCCCACCAGCATGACAAGCCCTAGCTGGGCATACACGTCGTTTGCCAGTCCCATGCCTTTTAAGAAGAGAAACGAGCCCACAATACCCGTAGGTAGCGATAATATTACGGCTAAGGGCAACAGTAAGCTTTCATACTGAGAGGCCAACACGATATACACAAACAACAGCACCACGGCAAATATCACAATGGCTTCATTGCCCCGTTTGGCTTCGTCAAACGACAAACCTTCCCAGCCTATGTCATAACCTTTAGGAAGCGTCGCCGCTGCCACCTCTTCCACCGCTTTAATCGCTTCGGCCGAGGTGTAACCTTTTGCAGGCTCTGCGCGAATTGCCGCAGAGGTATACAAGTTGTAACGGGTGATTTCGTTTGGTCCCTGGGTTTTAACCAATTTCATAAATGCCGAATAAGGCACCATTTCACCCTCTTCATTGCGTACGTAGTAGTCCATTAAGTCACTGGGGTAACGACGATATTCAGGTGCACTTTGGGTGTACACTTTGAAAAAGTTGTTAAACCGCGTAAAGCCTTGCTCATAGGTACTACCGATAAGAATATTAAGGTTTTCCATAGCCTGACCAATTGACACGCCTTTTTGCATGGCTGCCTGATTATCTATTTCAATTTTGTATTGCGGATAATCGGCCGCATAAAAGGTAAACAGGCCTTTAAGCTCTTTGCGCTTTCCCAGTTCCTGCATAAACTCTTTGTTTATTTCATCAAACTCTTGGTAATCAGTGGTGTTGGTTTTATCCAGTAACCTGAACGCCAGACCAGAAGATGCGCCGTAACCGGGTACGACAGGCGGTTCAAAGTATTCGATTACCGCGCCCAAATGGTGAGTTTTAGCTTCGAGCGCTTCGATAATGTCGCGTACTGATTGGTCGCGATCAGCCCAATCCTTTAGGTTAATCAAGCACGTACCCGCGTTAGAACCTCGCCCTTCAGTTAAAATTTCATACCCCGCTAGTGACGACACCGACGCCACGCCTTCTACCTCTAAGGCCAAGCTTTGCAGCTCTCTGGCAACCATGTTGGTTGCTTCCAGTGTACTGCCCGGTGGCGTTTGAACAATGGCGTAAATTTGCCCTTGATCTTCACCGGGTATAAAACCGGTAGGCAGTAATTGATTAAGTGAAAATGTACTTAAAACAAAACCACCTAATACCACTAAGGTCACTACACGACGGGTAACCAGCGCTTTGATAATTGTGGTGTAGCGGCCGGTAAGTTTATTAAACCAACGGTTAAAACCATCAATAAACTTGCTCAGTAACGTGGCCTTCTTGGTGTGAGTATGGGGATTTTTTAGCAACATGGCACACAACACTGGCGTAAGCGAAAGGGCGACCACACAAGAGATTACGATGGATGATGCCATGGTTATCGAGAACTGACGGTAAAATACCCCCACAGGACCTGTCATAAAAATGAGTGGCACAAACACCGCTGTCATGACCAAGGTAATAGCAATAATGGCGCCGCCCATTTCTCCCAACACCTGTTGCGTTGCCATATACGGCGTAAGGGTGTGGCTTTCTTCCATTTTCGCATGTACTGCCTCGACAATAACAATGGCATTGTCGACCACGATCCCGATGGCTAATACCAACGCAAATAAGGTAATAAGGTTAATGTTTACCCCTGTCGCCTGCATACAAAAGAAAGTCCCAATAAGTGACACAGGTACTGCCAACAGCGGAATAAGGGTAGAGCGCCAGTCTCCGAGGAAAATAAATACCACCAGTGAAACCAACACAAAGGCTTCTACCAAGGTGTGCAACACTTGCTCTATTGAAGCATCGAGAAATTTAGACACGTCATAGTTAATCTCGTACTTCATCCCTTCAGGAAAGGTTTTCTCAAGCTCAACCATTTTGGCTTTCACCTGAGCAATAACCTCATTGGCACTGCTTCCATAGTTTTGCTTAAGCACAATAGCCGCTGATGGATAGCCGTCTTTATTCGAGTAAATATCGAAAAATTCACTGCTTAATTCAACATCAGCAATATCACTGAGTTTAAGCAGCCTACCGTCGCTGTCGGCACGAATAATAATGTTTTTATATTCTTCCGGTTCGTCATAGCGGCCCTCGTAAATCAGCACGTATTCTTTTGACTGCGCAGTGATGCCCGAGCTACGTCCCAGTCGACCGGGGCGACCAATCAAGCTTTGCTCGTCAATGGATTCCATGATTTCATCGACAGAGATATTGTAAGCTCGCATGCGATCGGGCTTAAGCCAAATACGCATGGCGTATTGTCTGCTGCCCAGAATTTTAGCGCTGGCTATACCATTTACCCGTTGAATTTCAGGGATAAGATTGATGTTTGAGTAGTTGTACAAGAACTTCTCATCAGCAGCTTCGTCAGTGCTGTAGACGTTGATGTACATCAGCATACTTGGCTGCACACGTTCAAGTACCACGCCCTCTAATTGCACCAATTGAGGTAACCGGTTCATGATTTGATCAAGCCGGGTTTTGACGTTAATTAGCGCCTGATTAGGGTCGACATCAAGGTCAAAAATAACCTGAATTGTCGCTTCGCCGGCACTGGTTGCATCCGACACTATGTACTTCATTCCCGGTACACCGTTAATGGAACGCTCGATGGTAACCAGAGAAGATTTCACCAATACATCGGCGCTTGAACCGGGGTAAGCCAGTGAAATCAGAACCCTAGGCGGGGCAATATCGGGAAACTGAGAGGTTGGCAGTGTCAACACCGACAACACGCCTAAAAATATAATCATCAGTGAGAGCATAATGGCCATCACTGGACGTTTAATAAATACTCCAAACATAGTGCCCCCTTATTCAGCGTGCAGTGACATTTCAGCTAACGTGTCACTGGCTGACAGCATGTCTGGCTCAATTTGCTGACCATTACTAACGCGACGTAACCCTTCCAGCAGGACAATGTCATCGTCCTTTAGCCCCTCTGACAGCACATACATGTGTGGCAGTTCAGCGGCAATTTCTATATGGCGGGTAGCGAGCTTGTTCTCTTTGTCCAGCACATACACATAGCTTTGATCCAGTATTTCAAAGGTGGCCTTTTGGGGAATGATCAGGCTGTTGGGGAAGTCGACGTCAACTAACACATTGCCGGTCTGACCATGACGTAAAAGCTGCTCAGGATTTGGAAAAGAGGCACGCATTTCAATCGTTCCAGTGTGGTTATCAAAATCGGCTTCGATTGTGTCGATAACACCTTCATGGGGATAAACTGTGCCATTGGCTAACTTCAGTCTAACCTTGGTACCTTGGGTGGCTTTGCCGCTTTGGGCATAGTTTAGATATTCGGACTCAGGCACGTTAAAATATACCCACATCTGACTTAAATCAGCCAGTGTGGTGAGCAGTTCGCCTTCATCTAAAAGACTGCCCGTTCTTGCCTCTAGCCGGTCCATTTTACCGGTAAAGGGCGCTTTGATATCGGTAAAGGCCAAGTGTGCTTTTGCCAGCTCTACCTCAGCCTGTGCTTTTTGATACTCTGCTTCAATCACAGCAAGTTCATTCGGCGAGACAATGTTTTGCTCTACCAGAGACTTGGTGTTTTTGTATTCCATGTAGACCGCTTGGGCCTCTGCTTGTGCTTTGCGTAGCTCCGCTTCATAGACCGTTGGCGTAATCTTAAACATGAGCGCCCCTTGCTCTACAGTCTGCCCTTCATCTACAAAGGTCGACTGCAGATACCCTTTCTCCATCGCTCTCACTTCTATGTGCTGAATAGCGCGTATTTGACTGACATATTCCTTCACCAAGGTGGTGTTTTGGCGAATAGGATGTGCCACATCCAGTTGTAATGTGGTGTGACGCACGCCATGCTCCTGATGCCCACATCCCCCTAACATCGCTGCGACTATACCTACAGTAACTAACGTTTTTTTGCTCATGATTAAACTTCGTTTTAAAAGATAACAAGCACAATGCCCCCACAGTGATGTGCAGGAATTGTGGGTGTATTCCTCCGTATGGCGACACCAATTAGCTTGTGCCACAGGGAAAAACACACACAGACTTAACCAGCCAGACTGCCCGGCTGGAACCACTTAAATGAATTGGGAAGTAACAGTGCTTTTCTGCGAAGGGTAATAAACCAACGCCCAAAAGACTTAGGCCGTTGGTGGCGCTCTTGTTAAAGGGGTGGCAAAACTATGGGAATGGCAAACATGGCTGTAAGGCGTTTGCAAAAGGGTTTGGCATAACACGAACTGCGCTTGTGCCACTTCAATATTCGAAGGGGTAAACGGATCGTCAGAAGCACTTTCTTCAACTTCAAATTCTAAGGCAAACTCGGTCACCGAAACATCAAAGTGATGGATATCGGAAATAGGCTTGTAGCCCTGTTTAAGGGCAAGTAAACAGGTAAACAACAGCATTATCATGGCGTATGACAATTGCTGCTTGATGGAGTACTTACTGCTCACTGACGGCATACCTGAGAATGAATATTTGAGAAAAAATGCGACGACATGCTACACAGTACCTTCCACTTTGACAAGCAACAAACATCCGTTATGCGCTCAGAAACCTGTGTTGCGTGATCAATGTGAATGCTAGGTAAAGAGTTCCTTTATCTTTGGGAATGATTTGTTAGTGTATTTTGGCTTAGTATGAAATGAGTGGTTAATGGTATAATTTGCGCACAAAACAGCCGTTCAAACGGAAACTCACCTATACTTTTAGGTTCCAGATTGTGCCAAATTATATCGCAGTTCATTGACATCTTTTGCCGGTGAGCGGCCATAAAACCTACCGTATTCGCGACTGAACTGAGAAGGGCTTTCGTAACCCACCTTAAATGCCGCAGACGCAGCGTCAAGGTGCTCGGTTAACATTAACCGCCTGGCTTCCTGAAGTCGAATTTGCTTTATATATTGCAACGGACTCATCGCAGTCATATTTCGAAAATGGTGATGAAAAGTTGATACGCCCATATTGGCGACCTGAGCCAACTCCTCTACCCTGATGTGTTGCGAATACTGAGATTTGAGCCATGCAATTGCCTTTGCCACTTGATGAGTTTGCGTCCCCATCGCGGCCAGTTGTCGAAGGTTTTCTCCCTGCTGTCCGGTCAGCAACCGATAAAATATTTCACGTCTGATCAGAGGTGCTAGCATGGGTATATTTTCGTGCTCATCGGCCAAGTCTACAAGCCGTTGAAACCCACTAATTAACGCAGGCGTGAGCTTCCCAGTTGCCATTCCCCGATCAGAACGCTGGCCTTTAGGAGGCGGAAGTTGGCTATCAGCCATCAATTGCGTGATTTCTTGGTAATCGAAAGTCAGTTTAAGTCCAAGATACGGTTGCTCCGCACTCGCCTTCGTCACCTGAGCGACAACGGGTAAATGAACGCCTGAAAACAAGTAGTGTTCTGTATCATAACAAAAAACCTCTTCCCCCAACTGAACACGCTTTGCACCTTGTGCAATCAGACACACACTAGGTTCATATGAACCCGCTATTGGTATGTTCGGGTCGTTTTTTCTAAACACGGTCAACCCAGGGATTTCTGTTGGACAATAATCCTCATGCTCGGTCAATCTAGAAATACTCGATGCTAAACGCTCCATACTGTTTGCAGGGTTAGGATCGGTCTTCATAATTTTACCCACATTACTGACATTTCACTTATGGCCAGTATAGCCACTGAACGTGCACGAATATATAGATCTCATTTGTACTCAGAGAAATAGGCAATAATTGAACAGAATTTGAATACTGACTTTCCTTCGCCATCACTATTCTTAATTAAGAAATATACGCGCTAAATTTTTAAGCTCTATTTGGCATTTTATGACGAAACAAGGAGTCCACGTGAAATCATTGATTCGAACAGCGGCATTCCTGTTCACGGCGAACTTGCTGTCTGTACAAGCATTGTCGGCAGAGTATCGACAGAACCCGTTTTCACTGGTCTACGAGGGCGCTATTACGGAAAACGTTAAAGGAAAAGTGAATATACATTCAGTGAGTTACAAACTACACAACATTGATATTTCAGCAAATGTGTACACACCACCAGACTTTGACCCATCGAATAAGTACCCAGCTATTGTCGTTGCTCATCCCAACGGTGGCGTTAAAGAACAGGTAGCGGGACTCTACGCTCAACAACTCGCTGAACAAGGCTACATTACTATTACTGCCGATGCTGCGTTCCAAGGAGCTAGCGGTGGTGAACCTAGACATATTGATAAGCCGGCCAATCGGATTGAAGACATCCACGGCATGGCCGATTTCATATCTACCTATCCAGGGGTTTCACCCGCTCAGATAGGTCTTCTTGGTATTTGCGGTGGTGGAGGCTATTCGTTGAAAGCAGCACAATCGGATAAACGCTTCAAATCTGTCGCTACACTGAGTATGTTTAACTCTGGACGTGTCCGTCGAAATGGCTACATGGACTCAGCACTAGATACAATACAACAACGTCTAAAATCAGCTTCTGAAGCAAGAGAAATCGAAGCCGAAACAGGAATCATTCGTTATGTGAGTGATGATAAATTAACTGAAGAACAAATTGCCGCCTTGCCTTTCGAACTTTATCGCCAAGGTTTCGAGTATTATGGCAAAACACATGCCCATCCAAATTCGACATTTCGCTATACAGAGAGCAGTTTGTTATCGCTAATGAATTTTGACGCAGCGACAAATATGGATCTAATCGGTCAGCCTTTGTTGATGATTGCAGGAAGTAAAGCAGATTCCTTGTACATGACCCGAGAGGCCTTTGAATTGGCTACCAATTCACAAGCTAAGCAGTTATTTCTTATCGATGGTGCTACACATATCGAGACCTACTGGAAGCCAGAATACGTTTCACGTGCTCTGGCAAAACTCAGCCATTTTTTTGCTAAAACTTTATAACAAGGAGCTAGCGGTATGCGCTATTTAAGAAGAAGCCATTACACATGCCTTATGGTGGCTTCGATGACCTTAGTACTCGCTGCATGTATGAGTAATTCTATGACAAGACACTCAGAAGCTCCTTTAATAATCGCTCAGCAAGGAAGCTTCGCTGTGGGTGGTAGTGTTATTAAAAGTGAAGGGCAGTTTGACCCCATAAAACTGACGCCCGCCGGACAAACCTTGCATGGCGACCACGCCTATGTGTTTTATCAAATTCCTGTCGATCAGCGAAAGCTACCCTTGGTAATGTGGCATGGATTTGGGCAATTCTCTAAGACTTGGGAATCGACACCTGATGGGAGAGAAGGCTATCAGAATATTTTTCTACGCCAAGGTTATGGGGTGTACCTAATAGATCAACCTCGTCGAGGCAGCGCAGGAAAAGGCACTCAATCAGGCACTTATAGCCCTACCCCCGAAGAACAGAAGTGGTTCAATATTTTCAGGGTGGGACAGTGGCCAAATTATTTTGAAAATGTGCAGTTCCCTACCGATAGTGAGTCACTGAATCAGTATTTCAGACAGATGGTACCGAACATTGGCCCTATCGATCCGCACACTAACGCGGATGCAGTTAGTGCGCTATTTGACAAAATCGGTGATGGTATTTTAGTCACACATTCGCACAGTGGTGGGATGGGCTGGTTAACGGCCATGCAAAATCCCCATATCAAAGCGATTGTGTCTTATGAACCTGGCAGCGGCTTTGTATTTCCACCAGGAGAAGTACCAGAAGCAATGCCAAGTTCCAGTGGTGCACTAAGTGCAGTGCAAGTGCCTCTGTCTGAATTTACCAAACTTACAGAAATACCTATCGTCATTTATTACGGTGACTTCATTCCAGAACAACCCAGTGATAGTCCCGGGCAAGATGGCTGGCGAGTCCGCTTAGAAATGGCTTACGTTTGGGCTGATGCTATTAATCGACATGGTGGTGACGCGAGAGTTATACACCTGCCAAAGGTGGGTATTTTTGGTAACACGCACTTCCCGTTTTCTGACCTAAATAATCAGGATGTGGCTGCGCTGATGCTCGATTGGTTGCGTGAAAAAAGCCTCGACTAAACGGCAGACTGCCGGTGAAACAATTCAATGGGATGTTTATTATGACATTACTGAAAGCACAGAAGCGACTGTTCCCATTCTCAATGCAAGCCGCCTTACTCTATTGTGCCTTTATCATACAACCTTATGCGAATAGCTCTCCTGATAGATTAAGTGATAGACAGCAGGCTATTATTCCAATCGCTGCATTTACAGCGTCTGGCAATGTAGTTGGACTGGAGAGAGCATTAAACGAAGGACTAGATAAAGGTTTAACGGTTAATGAAGTAAAAGAGATCTTTATTCATTCCTATGCATACGCAGGCTTTCCCCGAGCCTTAAACGGTATCAATACGTTTATCGAAGTCATGAACATTAGACAGCAAAATGGTATTAGGGACAAAATCGGCACCACAGCTAGCCCTTTGCCTGAACATTTCAATGCAAATGCCTACGGCCACAAAACTAGAAATGCACTGGTTGGTAAAGACATTTCGCACCGTACGACAGGTTACGCGGCGTTTGTTCCTACCATCGACCTGTTTCTCGTTGAACACCTTTTTGCCGATATTTTTTATCGCGACGTGTTAACGCACAAAGATCGAGAACTGGTGACCATTAGTATGCTGGCGGGTATGTCTGGAACTAAAGCACAGTTAATCGCTCATATGAACCTTTCGTTGCGGATAGGCTACACCCATTTCCAACTGATTGAATACACCAAAATACTTTGTGACAAGGTTAATCAAGAAAGCGCCGAGCGGGCATTGACAGTCTTGAGTAGTGTTGCACAAGTTAAAATTCCTAATTTTCTGAAGAAATCGGCTGTTGTATACCGGGATGAAACAGCGAGCTTCGGCACACCGGATAAATTCACAGGCATTGCTAAAATTACATCCAGATTTTCTTCACCGGTTTCTTCTCATTATCGCGGAGCTATTGTGGAGTTCTCACCCGACGCAAAAACAGCATGGCACATCCATCCTAAAGGACAGACACTGATTATCATTTCCGGCAAAGGATTAGTGCAGTCAGAAAATGATGAAGTTCAAACCATGTTGCCGGGTGATGTCATCACCATACCGCCCAATACTCGTCACTGGCATGGTGCTGCACCTGACTCATCCATGTCGCATGTCGCAATTTCAACGCCAGACGATGGTGAAACAGTAACGTGGATGGAGTTGGTCTCTCAAAACCAGCCCATGAATAATTTCAACCCGAGGCCTTACTGAGTACGCTGGCTAACGTGTAATGTACATACACAAAGGAGCAAAACAATGATATCGCTACTCGTAAACGGTCAAACACGCCAAGTGAAAGCCGCGCCGGACACCCCCCTGTTGTATGTATTACGCGGTGAACTTAATGTGATGACCCCTAAGTTTGGCTGCGGTTTAGCGCAATGCGGCGCATGTTCAGTACTGGTCGATGGCGAAGAAGTACGCGCCTGTATTTATCCCATTGTGGCGCTTGAAGGCAAGCACATCACCACGGTTGAAGGCTTGCCAGCACGCTGGCAACAACAACGTTCGTTGCCAACCGATCCTGCGCGTCTGCATCCGGTGCAACAAGCCTGGATTGATGAACAAGTGCCTCAATGTGGTATTTGTCAGTACGGAATGATGATCAAAGCCACCGAATTGTTAGAAAAAAATCCTAGCCCCAGTGATGATGACATCAATCACGCTATGACTGAATCAGGGCCGTCAGCCCATCTGTGCCGTTGCGGCTCATACGCAGCGATAAAGGATGGTGTTCACCGCGCAGCAGCCATTATCAAAGGCGCTGAAATGATAGCGACTCAGACCTTGGAGAGCTAAGGAATGGACATTGAACAATACATCAACACGCATACTCAGTCAGTGAGTGAATACTTGATTTACGGTGCCAAGTTAAGTCGCCGAGCTTTTCTGGGAGGCAGTGGCGCCTTAGTCGCTTCCGTTGCATTTGCTCCAAAATTGGCAATTGCTGCCAATAATGACACTCTACCAACCTCACTGGATGCCGCAAAACCGGCCAGCTGGATTGAAATTCATGCTGACAATACAGCGTTAATTCGCACCGGAAAATGCGATTTTGGCCAAAGCTCCATATTTACTGCATATCGTCAGATTGTGGCTGAAGAGCTCAGTATGCCCGTAGCAAATATTACCAACGTAGTGTGGGGCGATACCGATGAAACACCCGACGGTGGTGGCACATTTGGCTTACTGCGTACCAACGTGCAGAATCTGCGTAAAGTGGCAGCCTATATGCGTGAAGCGGTGTTAACCTTAACGGCAGAAAAATTTGCCGTCGCCAAAGACAGTCTGCGTATTAAAGATGGCATTATCACAGCTGGCGATTTCGAGATTACTTATGGTGAATTATTGGACAAGCAGAACTGGGCGTTAAGTATTCCAGTTAGCGGTGAACTTACCAGCTTTAGGGGAATTGTCGTTACTGGTGAGCCCCCTATGAAACCAATAAGCGAATACACCACTATTGGCAAACCATTGAAAAATCCCATCGTTAGGCCCAAAGTGGCAGGGGATAATATCTGGGTAGGCGACGTAAAATTACCGGGCATGTTACATGCTAGGGTTATTCACCCCAACACTCTTGGTTCAACTTTGCTAAAAGCTGGTTCTCTGGACAAAACCTTATTTTCCAATAGCCAGGTGGTGACTATCAACAATCTGCTGGCGGTTGTATCAACTGATGAATGGGAAGCTGTACAGGCCGCCCGCGCCGTTGAAGCCAACACCCAATGGTCCGACTGGCAAGGGCTACCTACGACGTCTACAGAATTAAAACAATACTTACACGACAAACCCACTTGGGACGATGTGCCAGATATGCAAAGTCGCGCAGCCAAAGGCGATGTTAACCAGCGTTCAGATAAATCTCATTTGGCAAGTTACTTTGTGCCTTATCATAAACATGCGCCTATTGGACCAATGGTTTCGTTAGCCGAAATCAAAGACGGTAACATTGTGGTGCATACTCACAGTCAAAACCCACAATTCCTGCGAATGGCCATTGCCAAAATGCTTAACGAGCCAGAAGATAAGGTTATTATAAAAACCTATATTGGCCCCGGCCACTTTGGCCGCTCTAATGGTGGCAATGCTGGCTCAGAAGATGAAGCTGCATTACTGACAGTTAAGTTGGGTGTACCGGTCAGGGTGCAGTGGATGCGTCATGATGATATGCAGTGGTCAACTAATTCATCTGCTATGCTGTCACAAATCAACATTGGGTTAGACAAACAGGGACGAATCACGACTTATAAAGCAGTACATAGCGGCCCTCCTATGCAGGATGATCGGCCAATTGGTGCAATTCTGGCGGGTAAAGACACCATATTGCCACCCACCCCCGACAACCCATCGTTTTTACACGGATTAGGCATTTTTATTGCTGATCATTGGGTATACGGAACGGTAGAAAATATTGCTGAAACCGGCCGCGGTATGTATCAACTTGGGCAACAAGCTTCACCGATTAATGTTGGCATACGCGATCATTCCATGCGCACGCCAATTCAGTTTCAGCAAAATTTCCCCCGTGAATTGGCCATGAGCGAAGCAGCTGCACTAGCCTCTAAGGATGCCATTGAATTTCGATTGGCACACATTACTGAACCACGCTTCAAAGCCATTCTTGAAAGATTAAAAGTCGAAGCAGACTGGGAAACCCGACCCTCGCCCTCCCCCCTCGCACGAACAAAGGGCAGCGAGCCGACGCATGGGCGTGGCGTTTCGATTATGTTACGTGACAATGGTTACTGGGCCTGTGCCGCACACATAGCGGTAATACCGGATACAGGCAAAGTAAAAGTACAGCGGATCACCTTGGTATCAGATACTGGAATTGTAGTTAACCCGTTGCAGCTAAAACGTCAGGCTGAAGCAGGCTGTATAATGGGAGTATCGCAGGCTCTGCATGAAGAAGTCAGCTTTGACAACAGCAAACTAACCTGTTCAGACTGGCACTCCTACCCCATCCTAAAAATGGCGGAAGTCCCCCAAATTAAGGTTGTTATCGCGCCTGATACCACCGCGACCATTTATGGACAGGGCTCCGAAAGTGCCAATGCTCTGGCGTCTTCGGCTATTGCCGGTGCGTTTTATGACGCGACGGGCAAACCCATTAGACGCCTTCCGTTAAGACCTGACTATGTCAAACAAGCACTTATGACATAAATAGATTGACTTGTTATACGCCGGAGCTTCGCAATATTCACTAGATGTCGGATTCCTGGTAGTCAGAATACACTGACTGCCATACGGCTTCACATCCCTATTACGTGTAAACAAGGGGAGAATAACCTTCTACTCAATACCTGTGCGTAGCTGTCAATTACTCAACCTCAGACGTATCAAACACACTATATCTTTTTAAACTCGATATCCGAAAAGGTCAGCGAATTCACCTTATTTGAAACATTAAAGGTAATCACGCTGCCAGATGCGGGTTCAAGCTCAACACGGATCTTATCTTGTTCATTCATTCCCGTTGAGCTGGAATGCATTTGGCCCCAGGTGACATCAAGACGCTGCGCTTTATTTGCGCTAACTGTAATAGTACCAAGTAGGGGATGCTGATATTCACCTACATAATCGTTAAGCGTTAAACTCAAGTTCCACTTCCGTGCTGAAATTTTTGCACGCTCTTTCTCCAGCATGTTATCCAGACCTGCTAATTTCGCGCTAAGTAGCTGTGCCCGTTGAGTGATTTTTTGCTCAATGTTTTCTTCATTTAATAGCGCACCGTAAATATAGTCAGCAATCAAACTCGTTAAACGCGCACTGAGAAAATCTTCATTGTTTAATACTACCAACCCAATACCTTGCTCAGGCATAAAAGAAAGATGTGCATGAGTGCCGGCAAAGCCACCGAAATGATGCAGCATTCGGTTGTTTTTGTAGTCGCCAGTATACCAACCCCATGCGTAACCATCTCGCTCAAAATCCAGATATGCTGTATCGGTTGAAACTTGCTGAGTTTGTGATTCTTTAATGACTTTTGAAGGAAAAATTTGCCTGTCTTCCAGTGCACCATGATTTAGTTGGATCATTAAAAATCGAGCCAAATCATGGCTGGTTGAAAACATGCCACCGGCAGCGTGTAGGGTTGAATCTTGCTTTTCCAGATAGAGGGAGGTCTGCCTGTCGTGGTTCATCACAGAATATGGCCTTGCAATGTTCCCATGTTTTGGATCAGATGAGTCCGCTTTAATACTTGAACGCCTGGCGGCGGTGTTATTCATACCAGCAGATACAAAAATTTGCTTATGTAGCTTTGTCTGCCAATCTTGCTTAAAAAACTGATCAGAAAATACACTGTAAATATTGTATCCCACATTCGTGTATTTAAATTCACCTATTGCTTCTTCCGATGGTTCAGAAAGTGCATTTACTAAACCTAAGCGCGTATCTGCGAAATGCTCACCACTGTAGGCTGTAGCGAGTACTAAAGGTAAGTTATTGATTGATGCTGTATGGGTAAGCAAATGTTTAGCCGTTATATCTTCACGGCCTTTTACCTGAATAGAGGGGAACATGGTAGATAACGTCGTGTCACGTATCGATTCGTCATTGTTTGCATCGATAAGAAAATTCAGGGCGGTAAAAGGCTTTGTCGCTGAAGCAATATAAAACTGCGTGTTGGGGTTGACGGCTATATTGTTCTCAATATCCTGGTGACCAAAATCACCGTGATAAATAATTTTATCATGGACTACCACCGCAATAGCGGTACCTGAATGCAAGTTTGCACTTTCCTTAATTTCATTGATTAGCGAAGCCAGAAAGACGTCGTTGATAGAACTTTCTTTTGCGCTAATAAAAGCAGACCAAGTAGCCAAAGCTAACACACCAAAAGTAATACGATATTTCATTTTTTGCCTTTATATTTGTCGTTTGCTCTATTACAGCCACTCTTGTATTTGCTTTATAGAACGAATGTAACATCACGCAACAACGGAGCTTGAACTAAACAAGGATCGCAGCCTATTCGGCGTAATACCAAATTGCTTTTTCATTGTTCGTGTAAAATGGCTTTGATCGGCAAATCCAGCCTGTGCGCCAGCCAAACTAATGGAGTCGTGCTCCCTTAGCATTGCCGTCATACTTCGCTGCAAAGCCACACGTTGCTTGTATTGCGAAACAGAGAGGGAAAAATAAGATTGAAAAACCCGGCTCAAATGCACTCTGTGCACACCTACATATCTAGCAATTTCCTCAAGGCTCATTTGTGTTTCATTAAGTGCTTGTTCTGCTAAACATAACCATACAGGCGCTTTTTTTATAATGTGATTACCAGGTAGTGACTGAGACAACAGCCCCAGAACCACCTCGTCTATGTCGACATTTAACGCGCGCTCTGATTGAAACAACATTAAGGTCAGCGTATGCCAAAGACGTTTTGCGACAGTTTGGTCGATAAGCTTCCAGTTGACACGACCAAACTCTGCCACAAATGCCTCGTGGTCAGAGTGAAGATTGATGGATAGAAACAGTGCCCCGTCTGGCCCTATACGATTACTGTGGCTATAGGCAACCGGCTTAAATTCAGCGACCCCCGGCCTATTGTACAATTCACCATTGAGATTGTATTCGTACGCTTTTCCAGACAACAAGGTAGAGAACTGACCTACGCTATGGTCGTGTTTGGGCATATACAGTTGAGGCGCGTAGTAATCTAAATTGACCGTTTTAACAATTTCGCTGCTCTGGGGAATGAGACAAGTAGATTTGTAGTCCTTGTGTTCCCGGCGCTTGAGTTGATTATGCATACGACTGGCCCCATTTGATGAATAGAGCAAGGTTAACAGGTATCAAATCACTGACGCAGGGTTAGTTTGTAATAAAATGTTTGGTGTCGTATCACCCCACAAAAGAATTACCCATAAAAGAATTTTGTCCTTCGCCCTCACTGTTGTGTACTTTGATATTGTGTACGCCCATCATCCATTAAAAAGCAGATGCCAGAAACAAAAAAACTTCGATAAATCGAAGTTTTTTTTAAACGGTAGTTCCGTTGTTTTAACTACCTTCTTGGTCAGACCTTATTTTGACGCCTGATAAATAGCTTCAATGGCCTCGTCGAGTGTGGCTTCAAATTCTTGCTGACTCTGCTTTGCAGAAATACCTTCGGTAAGCGCGCGAGAGAAACTGGCAATCATACCTTGGTTTTCAGCAAGTTTTGCATTGGCTTCGTCACGGCTATATCCACCTGATAACGCAACCACTTTTAACACGCGTGGATGATCAATTAACTCTTTATAGAAGTTAGCCTGTGTAGGTAGTGTTAGCTTAAGCATAACTTCCTGACCTTCGCTTAACAGGTTCAACTGGGTAAGAATTTCCAGTTTAAGTAATGCTTCCGCTTCGGCCTTTTGCGGACTGTGAATATCCACTTCTGGCTCGATTATGGGCACAAGACCAGCGGCTAAAATCTGTTTACCCACTTCAAATTGCTGCGCAACAACATCTTTAATACCCTGGTGATTAGCAAGTTTAACAACACTGCGCATCTTGGTGCCAAATACGTCTTGCGCTACCGCTTTCGCTAATAGCGCGTCAAGACCAGGCATGGGCTTCATTACCTGAACGCCATTGCTTTCCTCTGCCAGACCTTTGTCCACCTTAAGAAAGGGGATCACCCGTTTTTTCTGCCACAAGTAGTGCGCAGAAGACATGCCTTCAATTTCTCTATCAAGGGTGTTTTCAAACAGTATTGCGCCAAGGACACGCTCGCCGCTAAAAGGGGTGCTGGTAATAATACGGGTGCGCATTTCGTGAACAAGATTAAACATTTCTTCATCTGAACTGTATTCAGATTCTTCAATGCCATAAAGACGTAACGCTTTAGGGGTACTACCGCCGCTTTGATCTAACGCTGCAATAAAACCGGTTTGGGTTTTCAGTTTATCTAACATTGCCTGCTGAGCTTGTGATGCCATTGCAACACTCCTTTTAAATAGTACTGCCGGTAAAGGCAGGTGTAGGGTTTATAGTTATGTATTGGCGCACGTCACTGTATCGCCAAAAAATCGAAATCGATTTACTGGCTACACTCAAGAATGCTGTTATGAGCGTAGCCTGTTTTGTAGCTTAATGAGCAATCTAAGCGTTTGTTATTTTTATTCGTCGCTTTAATTACTTATTTTTTTCTTCTAGTACCGCTACCGCAGGAAGCGTTTTTCCTTCTAAAAATTCAAGAAACGCACCACCACCGGTTGAAATATAAGAGACCTTGTCAGCAATACCGTATTTGTCTACTGCAGCTAGTGTATCACCGCCACCGGCGATTGAGAACGCGTCACTGGCTGCTATCGCTTCCGACAGGGCTTTTGTACCAGCACTGAACTGTTCAAATTCAAATACACCTACAGGGCCATTCCACACGATAGTGCCCGCGTTCTTAATAATATCTTCAAGGGCTTTTGATGAGTCTGGGCCAATGTCGAAAATCATGTCATCGTCTGACACGTCACTGACCTGCTTTAACGTCGCAGGGGTATTTTCGTCAAAGGCTTTGCCCACTACCACGTCAGTAGGTACTGGAATATTACCGCCATTCGCTTGCGCTTCATTCATCAGCTGCGTGGCTTGCTCGGTTAAGTCCATTTCTACCAGCGACTTACCCACATTGTGGCCTTGTGCCGCGATAAAGGTATTAGCGATACCGCCACCTACAATAAGTTGATCAACTTTTTCTGCCAGTGTTTTCAACACGGTTAACTTAGTCGACACTTTAGAGCCCCCCACAATAGCCACCATTGGGCGTTTTGGGTTATCCAGCGCTTTGCCAAGTGCATCTAGCTCTGCAGCAAGCAGTGGGCCAGCACAGGCTTTAGGTGCAAACTTCGCCACGCCGTGGGTAGATGCTTGAGCGCGGTGGGCGGTACCAAAGGCATCCATCACGAAAATATCACATAGCGCTGCATATTGCTTCGCAAGGGTTTCGTCGTCGCCTTTCTCACCTTTGTTAAAGCGCACGTTTTCTAGAATAACCAACTCACCGCTATTTACTTCAACGCCATCAAGATAATCTTTAACCAGTTTCACTGGCACATCTAGCGCATCGTTGAGGTAATCAACAACCGGTTGAAGAGAAAATTCGTCAGCTGGCTCACCTTCTGTCGGTCGGCCTAAATGTGACATCACCATTACCGCTGCGCCAGCGTCAAGGGCTGCTTTAATAGTAGGAATAGATGCTTTGATTCTCGCATCAGAAGTGACTTTGCCGTCTTTTACCGGCACGTTTAAATCTTGTCTTATTAGTACGCGCTGACCGCTAAGGGCCAAATCGCTCATGCTTGGAATTGCCATCGTCTTTCCTATGTTAATTTAAATTCAGTAGAGCGCATCCACTACATGGAGTGCGCTCAAATTAACGGTGAAAGCTGCGCGGGCTGGTGCCACCAACCCTTGGCAGCATCAATGCTTTACTTTGCGTCGAACATCACTTTTGCTGTGTCGAGCATACGGTTTGCAAAACCCCATTCGTTGTCACACCACACCAGTGTTTTAACCAGTTGCTTGTGACTGACTCTTGTCTGTGTGCCATCTACAATACACGAGTGTGGGTCGTGATTGAAATCTACTGACACTAAAGGTTCTTCGGTGTAATCCAAAATGCCTTGTAGTCGCCCCGTTGTTGCACTGCGAAGGGCTTGGTTAACCTGCTCAATGGTAACCTTACTTTTAAGGGTAACACTCAAATCCATGGCGGTTACATTGATAGTAGGTACCCTTACAGCAATGGCTTCGAATTTGCCTGCAAACTTAGGCAAAATGCGCTCTATACCGGCAGCTAGGCGCGTATCAACAGGAATAATAGACTGACTGGCTGCGCGTGTTCTGCGCAAATCTTCGTGATAGGCATCGATAACTTGCTGGTCATGCATAGACGCGTGAATGGTTGTGATCGTACCACTTTCCACACCAAATGCTGCATCGAGGGCCTGAATGACAGGAACGATACAATTCGTAGTACAAGAGCCGTTGGAGACTAATTTTTGTTCACTGGTCAACGTGTCTTCGTTGGTACCAAAAATCACCGTGTTGTCTAAATCTGGTGACCCGGGTGATGAGAACAGCACTTTGCCAGCGCCGGCATCCAAATGGGCTTGCCCCGATGCTCTGTCGTCAAATTTGCCTGTACACTCCAGTACAATATCGACGCCTAAGGCTTTCCACGGTAAGTCTTTTATATCACTAATCGCCAGCAGTGTGATGTCATCACCTGCCACATTAAGTGTGTTGTTTTCTAAGGCCACATCAAAACGGAACCGCCCGTGGGCGGTATCGTATTTAAGTAAATGTGCAATGCCTTCGGGTTTAGCAATGTCATTAATGGCCACAACGTTGAATTCGTTGTTGCGCCCACTTTCATAAAGTGCGCGCAGTACGTTACGACCAATACGACCAAACCCATTTATGGCAATGTTTACCATAGGCTTATTTATTTACCTCTTACAGAGACAGTGCAGCCTCTACTACAGCGTCAGTGGTAATGTTGAAGTGCTTAAACAAGTCGCCAGCAGGTGCAGACTCACCAAAGGTGTCCATGCCCACAATGGCGCCGTTAAAGCCAACGTACTTGTACCAGCTGTCTTTTGACAAGGCTTCTACCGCTACGCGCTTAACAATACTTGATGGCAGTACGCTTTCACGGTATTCAGCTGACTGACGGTCAAATACGTCAGTTGACGGCATAGACACTACGCGAACCGCTTTGCCTTGTTCAGTCAGTTTTGCCGCCGCTTCTACCGCAAGCTGAACTTCAGAACCGGTGCCAATAAGGATTAGCTCAGGCGTGCCGTCGCAATCTTTAAGTACGTAACCGCCTTTAGCGATATCTGCCACCTGCGCAGGCGTTCTGTCTTGTTGTGGCAACCCTTGACGCGTGAAGATTAGCGTTGTTGGGCCGTCATTGCGCTCAATGGCAGACTTCCACGACACAGCAGACTCAACCTGATCACACGGACGCCAGTTATCAAGGTTAGGCGTTGCACGTAGCGCAACCACCTGCTCTACCGGCTGGTGCGTTGGGCCGTCTTCACCTAGACCAATTGAATCGTGGGTGTAAACGAAAATTGCAGGCTGTTTCATTAACGCCGCCATACGCACTGCATTACGTGCATATTCCATGAACATAAGGAAGGTTGCACCGTATGCCTTAAAGCCACCGTGAAGGGCAATACCGTTCATCATGGCAGACATACCAAACTCACGTACACCGTAGTAAATGTAGTTACCTGATGCATCGTTCGCTTCAACGCCTTTGCTGCCTTCCCAGATAGTCAGGTTAGAACCTGCTAGGTCGGCAGAGCCGCCTAATAGTTCTGGAAGTAGCGGGCCAAATGCGTTGAGTGCATTTTGCGACGCTTTACGTGAAGCAATGTTTTGCGGGTTAGCTTGCAGCTGGGCAATAATGGCATCTGCTTTGACACTGAAGTCTGCTGGCAGTTCGCCATTAACACGGCGTTTGAATTCTGCAGCAAGTTCTGGATAAGCAGCTTCATATGCAGCGAAGGCTTCATTCCACGCGCTTTCTGCTTTTGAACCTTTGTCTTTAGCATCCCAACCAGCGTAAACATCGTCTGGGATTTCGAACGCGCCATGGCTCCAGCCAAGCTTTTCGCGAGTAGCGACAATTTCATCTTCACCTAGCGGTGCACCGTGGCAGGATTCAGTACCTTCTTTATTAGGCGAACCGAAACCAATGGTGGTTTTACAACAAATAAGTGTTGGCTGCGCAGTATTCGCTTGCGCTTTTTCAATAGCCGCTTTTACTTGCTCTGCATCGTGACCGTCAACGCCATCTATCACTTCCCAGCCGTAGCTCTTAAAGCGAGCTGGGGTATCGTCGGTGAACCAACCTTCTACTTCACCGTCAATGGAAATGCCGTTGTCATCCCAAAACGCGATAAGCTTACCAAGGCCTAGTGTACCGGCTAGTGAACAGGTCTCGTGTGAGATACCTTCCATCAAGCAGCCGTCGCCTAAAAATGCATAAGTGTGGTGATCAACAATGTTGTGACCGTCGCGGTTAAATTGCGCCGCTAGCACTTTTTCAGCAAGTGCCATACCTACTGCATTGCTGATACCTTGCCCCAGTGGCCCTGTGGTGGTTTCAACACCTGGTGCATAACCATATTCTGGGTGACCAGGGGTTTTAGAGTGTAGCTGACGGAAGTTCTTCAACTCTTCAATAGGCAGTTCGTAGCCTGAAAGGTGAAGTAAAGAGTACAACAGCATCGAGCCGTGACCATTTGATAGTACAAAGCGATCGCGGTTAGCCCAAGACGGGTTTGCAGGGTTATGTGATAAGAAATCACCCCATAGTACCTGCGCGATATCAGCCATCCCCATAGGGGCGCCTGGGTGACCAGATTTAGCTTGTTGAACGGCATCCATGCTTAATGCACGGATAGCATTGGCGAGTTCACGACGAGAGGGCATGTTGTCTCCTGATTTATTTCGTGTCTTTACGAACCTCAATGAATAGGCTGTGCTGCACTGGAATGCCCCCACTCGGCGTATACAATTCTCGCCATCTGGGTTGCCATTCATACTCGGTGAAATTCACCGAATGTGCTGCTTTAGCGCTATTTCTGGCTACGTTTTAATGTGTGGGGTATTCTTACCTATG
Source organism: Alteromonas sp. D210916BOD_24 (assembly GCF_047159385.1). Taxonomy (GTDB): domain Bacteria; phylum Pseudomonadota; class Gammaproteobacteria; order Enterobacterales; family Alteromonadaceae; genus Alteromonas. The sequence goes on along the minus strand of NZ_AP038333.1, from coordinate 552,040 downwards.
CCACCTTTCAGTTCAATGGCTTTTCATTGCCAATAGCGAAAGTAATAGCTAAATACCTTGCAAAATTGTCTTCACTTTCTATTTCAATCCCAAAGTCAGCGTGTCCACATCACAAACGCGTATACGTTCAATCCCTTGATTCACGCCGCTTGTGATCCAATGGTGTCAACAATTCGTAACGAAGAGACTTTTAGACGTCTAGAAGTAAAGACTGGTATTTATAACTTGTTTTAGTACAATATACGACTATTTTGATAAATTAACGCTTACGGAGCATTTATGGCCACGCATTTATTCACATCCGAGTCTGTCTCTGAAGGACATCCGGACAAGATTGCTGATCAGATCTCAGATGCGGTTCTTGACGCTATTTTGGAACAAGATCCGCGCGCTCGGGTGGCCTGCGAAACGTATGTAAAAACCGGTATGGTTTTAGTTGGGGGTGAAGTGACCACCTCTGCATGGGTTGATATTGAAGAACTCACCCGTAAAACAGTCAAAGAAATTGGCTACACACACTCAGACATGGGCTTTGACGCTGACTCATGTGCAGTATTAAACGCTATTGGTAAGCAGTCTCCCGACATCAATCAGGGTGTGGATCGCGAAAGTTTAGAAGAGCAAGGCGCTGGTGACCAAGGGCTAATGTTTGGTTACGCCAGTGACGAAACTGACGTACTAATGCCTGCACCTATTACCTATTCTCACCGCCTTGTGCAAAAGCAAGCGGAAGTGCGTAAATCAGGTAAGCTAGATTGGTTACGCCCAGATGCAAAAAGCCAAATTACTTTTAAGTACGAAAATGATAAGCCGGTTGGCATTGATGCCGTAGTACTTTCAACTCAGCATTGCGACACTGTCAGTACAGCAACAGTGCGTGAAGCCGTGATGGAAGAGATTATCAAACCAGTACTGCCAAGTGAGTGGATTGATGCTAATACCCGTTTCCATATCAACCCTACTGGCCGTTTCGTCATTGGTGGACCAATGGGAGACTGCGGTTTAACGGGTCGTAAAATCATCGTCGATACTTACGGTGGTATGGCACGTCACGGTGGTGGCGCGTTCTCGGGTAAAGATCCATCAAAAGTAGACCGAAGTGCAGCATATGCAGGCCGTTATGTTGCCAAAAACATTGTTGCTGCAGGCCTTGCCAAGCGCTGTGAAATTCAAGTCTCTTACGCCATTGGCGTGGCAGAGCCAACGTCTATCAGTATTGATACCTTTGGCACAGGCGTAGTCGATGAGAAAACACTCGTTGCACTAGTTCGTGAACACTTTGATTTGCGCCCTTATGGTCTTATCAAAATGCTTGATTTAGAACGCCCTATCTACCGCCCAACCGCAGCTTATGGACACTTTGGTCGCGAAGAATTCCCTTGGGAAGCGATAGATAAAGCCGATGCGCTAAAAGCGTCAGTCTAAAAACCGAGATATTACTTATCCATAAAATATAACTGCCGCGTTTAACGCGGCAGTTTTTATTTTATCTGTCTAAAATCTGTTGCGCTTTTTTTGAAAAAAAACTTTCCTTTATTTTATTGATCCCATATTAACGGCTATGCTTATTAAACAAGGTCGTAAAGGCACTGTGAATAATACAGCCCTGACGTTTACACCAGATATTAAAACAGCTTTATATTCATGTACTTCGCTTGTGTTTGAGTACGGTAAGCGGTCATTTCTCAACACAAACTATCAACCCTCCACTCAGGTTGTATTCGATGAAAGCGAAAAAATGCTATTTCTGGCCGTTGCTGTTTATTTTGGTCTGCACCACCAGTGCTGTTACAGCAGGGACTGGTGACTTGCAGTATGGCCCGATTTATTTTAAAAGCAGCAAGCTCGCGCAATGGCAACTAAAAAGCCAGTACCGAATTCATTCAGTGAGCGAAGCCCATCAGTATGACAGTAGTTTTACTTATGCTACTGGCTCCTTGAGTTCCATCAGTGCAAAAAGAGAGTTTGCTACGCGCTTACCTCAGTCTATCTATGCCACCTATAAAACCAATAACACCGCCTTTCAGCACTATGCGGAATGGTTATATTTACCTAATGATATTGGCACATTTACCCGCTTAGGGTGGCTACTAGGGCATAACGACGGTTTAAATATGGCCATTGAATTGGAACATAGGCAGATAGGCGAAGAAGAGAATATGGCGCTGTCATTGGGTGTTCACTACTTATTCTAAGTAGCACAACTCCTTACTCAAAAAGTTACAATATTTACTTTACCAATCCTGCTGGAGCCCGTTTTAGCATTGTCTTGTTTTGAGATAGGTTTGCTGAATTAACAACGCATCGGCACTTGCTCGATGACGTTTAACATCCAGTGAAGTAGCAAGTTCTGACTTCACTTCATGCCAGATTTCCATTTGAGTTTGACTGAGAATGTACTCTAATGCGCGACAGGTGAATGTCATTTCCACTCGCGCAGCGGCAAAAAGTTTTATCAGCCACGGGTTATCTACCACCCAACCATCACTGTACACTATGGTATTCCCCAGAAACTGATTCAATTCATAACATACCTTTACAGGTTCTTTGCCCTTAGAGTGAAGCATTTCTTGGGTGATACCATGCAGTGCTTCCGCACCCTCGTCCCAGTGTACCCATGAGGGAAACGGTCGAATTAACTTGCACCACTTTGCACCATCATAGCGCACAATACCAATTTCTATGGGATAACTTGCCGCTCCAAAACCACTCGCTTCCACATCTAAAATAGAGGGTAGGGTATTTTTCTGCACGCATTCTCCAGTTGATTTATTCCGGCTAACCACAACGCTTTAGCGCTGCATTGTTGACACTATCGTTTGCTATCTACAATTGATGGTGTGTGAGACTTCACACGTCAGTTAAGCACTATCGCCAACACATAGTCATTTAACAAATAGGAAGGAATAGCAGAATCGTGCCAGTTTTTGTTACGACGCCTTATACTATATCCACACACTGAACCCAGCACATTTATCAATCAGCGCTTTATACTAAAGAATAAGACCCAAGAACAAACACTTAAAACGGTATTGCTATACACTTTTAAAGGTTAACTCGTGGATTACTGACTATGTATTCAAAATTTTTTCATTTTCTTTGCCTGTTGTTCGTCTGTTTCCTAGTAACACCGACTAAATCTTTCTGTAATCCAGTCCCCTTGGTAATAGGCATAGATGCAGACTTGTCTGCGGTTGCTGTAGAAGGGGGAGTCGCTATCACCCGCGGTGTAGAACTTGCGGTAGACGAAATCAACGCCCAAGGTGGAATTCTAGGTCGCCCTGTGAAAGTTGAAACCCGAGATCACCGTGGCAACCCTAGCCGCGGTATTCACAATATTGAACAATTCAGCGCAAACCCTGACTTATTAGCTGTCGTTGGTGGTGTTCACACGCCGGTAGTTCTCGCTGAAATTGATGCGATCCACAAAAATAATATACTGATGCTGGTTCCGTGGGCAGCGGGTACGCCTATCATTGACAATGGTTATACTCCCAACAACGTATTTCGCGTTTCAGTAAGAGATTCCGAAGCCGCAATTGTTTTAATAGAACACGCCAAAAAATCAGGCTTCAACAAGGTAGCTCTAGTTCTCGAGCGCACGGGCTGGGGCCGTTCCAACTTAGTATCATTGGAAGAAGCCGCAGCCTCTAACAATGTTCACATCGAAGCAGTGCACTGGATCAACTGGCAGCAAAAAGACTTCTCGGGTGCAGTAACATCAATTAAAGAAAGCAACGTAGACGCTATTATTCTTGTATCCAATGTACCGGAAGGCGTTGTGGTATTTGATGAAATGGCGCAGCAAGGCATTGCAGGGTTACCCGTAATATCCCATTGGGGTATTGCTTCTGGTCAATTGCCCAGCAAATTGGCAACACCTATTAGCCAGTATAATATTGCTGTGTTGCAAACATTTCATTTCCATCATCAAAAAAATGATAAAGCCAAAGGTTTGTTAGAGGCCTATCACAAAAAGTACGGTTTGGTAGAAGCTTCCGCCATTGGCGGAGTAACCGGCCTTGCCCATGCTTATGATTTAACGCATTTAATTGCCACGGCTGCCAGGAAAGCTGCTAGTATAGAAGTTGACAAATTGCGAGAGGCACTGGAGTCTCTCACTAATATAAAAGGTGCCGTGAAGAGCTATCGATTTCCCTTCACGCACGAAAGGCATGATGCGCTTTGGGCTAAGGATTACTTTATGACAAAATTCAATGAACAAGGTCACCTGGAAACCACGGACATCGAGTAATGCAGCAACAGCAACCGAGGTTACGGTCTCTCCTGCTATCTAGCATGCTCCCAAGGCTAGTTGCCCTTGTTCTACTGGTCTCTTTGATACTGTTCGCCATTTCCTTTCACTTTGTCGCAAAGCAAGCCGAGCAGTTACAACAACAATCCCTAGAAGGTCTCGAACAGGATCTCACGTTCATTGTTTACGATACAACCCGGCAACTCGCCGACTTAGCGGCGAACGATATTATTATCAACTCTTTGGTTGATTTAGAACAGCGCAACGCATACCTTCCCATGTTTTTCAGGTCGCTGAATTTGACCCAAGCGAAAAAAGTTGAGTTTGCCCTGTTTGATTTTGCAGGTAATCAAGTTATCGATAAAAACTGGGACGTGACCCTACCAGCATCGTTGGATGCGAAATGGCGTCAGCAAACCTTAGGTTCATCAAACTCTTACTTTTCGGTGTCTCAATATGGCGTATTAATCAGTGTTCCTGTCCTGCTTAGTGGGGTAGCTGAGGGTGCACTTGTTATGTACGTTGACAGTTTACAAGCGCTACTGTCTCCCTACCCTCGCCTGACAAATCAGGTAGTTACTGACGCCAATGATGTGGTGCTGTTTAGCAGTCAGCCTTCATTGATAGCGCCTGACACTAGTTTCGCAGAGTTTAACACCCGTGGTTATTCACTCATGAGCACCTCGTGGCGCAACCTGTCACTTTATAGTGTGAAACCCACAATAACTGCCTACCGAGAAGTCGCATGGATCAGTATTGTTCTGGTTTTAATGATAGTGGGCTTAATACTTATCACGCTGCATATGCTGCGTGTGACGGGCACATTAGCTGAAAATACACTGTCTGCACTATATAGCGATATTAAAGGTAAGCTATCAGGTAGTGAACCTTCCCATTCGACCTCTGCCCGAATAGAAGCTCAGGAACTTGCCAATATACGAGAAGCATTTGACAAACTTATTTGGGATCTCTCTGAAGTCTCGCTATCAAATGAGCAATTCTCAAATGTCTTAGAATCCATGGGAGATATGCTGTTAGTGGTTGATCAAAACCACCACATTATTTTGTCGAATAAGCGTTTTGACGACTTTTGCGCAGAGCAATACGATGAAAAGCCAGCAATAGTGAAGTTTATTACACGCAATTTTATTTCAAAAAACAGGGCCGAACTAACCCACTTTTCAAAAGAGACAGGTACTGAAAAGTACATCTGCTGGACAAAAACGTCACTGGTTGATGTCAATGGCAACCTACGCGGTACTATCTTTGTTGGTAGTGATGAAACTGAACAGCGCTCGCTGGAGAGTCATGTTCAAGTGCTTAATCATGCTATGGATGAAGCGACCGTTTCTATTATCATTTCAGACATCAAACGAGTCGGTCAGCCGGTGATGTATGTCAACAGCGCTTTTGAAAATCTAACTGGCTACAGCAAAAATGAAATCATCGGGCACAACTGCAGAGCGATGCAGGGTGAGGACACAGACAAACACGCTATCGAGAAGGTGCGACGCGCTATTGCCAATCGAGAGCCTATCGAAATTACCCTGCTCAATTACAAGAAAAATGGTGAAGCCTTTTACAACCTACTAAACCTCACTCCCGTTAAAATTAACGGCGAAGTCACTCATTACATTGGCTTTCAGCAAGATGTCACTCAACAGCGTCAAACTGAGCTTTATTTACAGGAAGCCAGAGAAAAAGCGGAAGATTCTGCCCGTTTAAAATCAAGCTTCTTAGCCAGCATGAGTCACGAAATTAGAACTCCCATCCATGGGATATCCGGTGTACTTCAGCTGTTAGAAGTATCTGAACTCAATAGCGATCAAAAACACTACCTCTCTCTGGCCAAATTTAGCATTCAGGGACTACTTCACATTGTAAATGACATTTTAGATTTTTCTAAAATTGAAGCAGGCCAATTGCAAATCGAAGACGCCCCTTTTGACATTATTACTTCATTGGAAAACCTACAGAGCCAATACGCCATTATGTGTCAGGAAAAAGGCTTGGCGCTGCACTTTCACTTTAATTTACAAGGTTGCCATACCGTAAAAGGCGATGAAGTAAGATTCAGACAGATCCTGTCAAACTTACTGGGCAATGCGGTTAAATTCACAGAGTCTGGTAGTATTGATGTGTCCTTCAGTGTAGATAGACTTGCCGACGGGAAACTGCAATTGTCCTGTAGTGTGTCAGATACTGGGATAGGTATTGCGCCAGAGAAACAAGACACCATTTTTGACGTATTTACCCAGGAAGATCTTTCCACCACCCGCAAATTTGGTGGTACGGGATTAGGCTTATCCATCAGTAAACAACTGTGTGAACTTATGGGTGGCAGCATTCAGTTAGAAAGTGAAAAGGGTAAGGGCAGTTCCTTTACTTTCAATATTTTACTGGAAGAAATAGACGAAGCGCTGCCCATTCTCGATACTAGAGCAAAAGAAAAAACGAAAAAGAAAGGCAAGAAGAGCAAAGTGCTAATTGTTGAAGACAACGAAATTAACCAAGTTATCGTAAAGCAACAATTAACTAATCACATCACCTTAAGTGCCAAATCAGGTATAGAAGCGCTGGAGGCACTCAATAAAACCAAAGCCACCTTTGATATTGTATTAATGGATTGTCAGATGCCGGAAATGGATGGCTTTGAAGCCACTAAACGGATCAGAAACGGCGAAGCCGGCGAACGTTATACCTCTGTCCCCATTGTCGCGCTCACTGCTAATGCCATGAAAGGCGACAAGGAACGCTGTGAACAGGCAGGTATGGACGACTACTTAAGTAAACCCTTCGACGCACAGGATCTGGTGGACAAAGTGGAATACTGGACAAGTGTTCGCACCTCTCACAACAAAGATTGACGCACATCAAACTCGTGATACATTCGTGTATAGTATAGTGCCATTGTACTATACAAACTCAAGTGCGATATGCATTTTGTTAGTGAGGTGAAGCTAACACTGTGATCAAAGTTCAACACTACCTTGCAAGTATTTTACTTGCGTTTTTTTCTCTCACAGCAGCCAGTAGTGAAGAGATACTTATGTACAATCTCGGTACATCAGGCAGCTCTGTACCCTATGAAAATGCGGTAGATGAAAATCGCGCTGGTATCTTAGTAGAAATTCTCCCCCTTATCATGGAACGCGCAGGGCTAAAAACTGAGAAAGTAATGCTGTCAACAAAGCGAGCCATGATTGCATTTAATACTGGCAAGCTCGATTTTGATTTTTTCAGTCCCAGTTGGTTGCCAGATGGTGGCGCACAAGGCAACTTCACCTTCTCCACCGCCATATTAACCGTTACTGAATACTTTATTACGCGCCCTGAAGACCAGCACAAGTACCGTGACGTAAAAACCATCTATACCCAACCTATTGGTACGGTGTCTGGCTATGTTTATTATGATGATAACCACTTCGAACGGTTTGATTTTGACTCAGAAAGCGCGTTGATCATGGGACTGGGTAACAAGCTAATTGAGGTCATTATTATGGAGGAAGCGGCATCGCGCTACTGGGCCGCTAAACACAATATCCCCATTGCTCTTGGTCCAATTCATACCCAGGGAGATTTAGCACTTCGCATTCATAACCGGCACCTAGATAAGCTCCCGCGAATCAATGCGGCCATTACCTATTTAAAAGAAACAGGGCAAATTCAAGCCATTCTTGATAAGTACGCGGATTTTTCCTTATAGTCATCGGGTAAACTGGACATCATCTAGTCCTGGATTTGACTGATTTCCAGAATAAAACTCCCCCTGCCTTTGATGCAAAAAAGCCTCGTTGAGGCCACCTCTGCGGCAGCGACTGTATCATCATACACAAGCAGACTAGCCCCATCCCCAGCCAACCTACTGCTCGAAATGTTTCTCCAACCAAATAAATTGCCAATAGGGTCGCCACCAAGGGCTCGAGTAAAGTAATCAAGGTAGCACGACTGGCCTCAACTGTTCTTAAGCCATAGCCAAACAGGACATACCCGCCAAACATGGGAACCAAGGCCATATAAAGTGCCACGGTTGTATTGAGTGGTGTGGCAAAAAGGTGCGCTCCGGTGAAATACAACGAAGGCAATAACAGTAGTGCTGCGCAGCCAAACAGCCCCGCCATAGACGAGGTTGAATGAACACCTGACTGGATAAGCCGCTTTGCTGAGAATGTGTAACCAGCATAAGTAAGACCCGCGACTAACCCCAATAACACACCGATGTAATGGGCCACATTGATATTGTCGCTCCGTATTGACGACGATTTGCCCAGCATCAACAAAGTTACACCTAGCACCCCAAATACAAAACTGGCTGTCCACTTGAAAGAGACCCTCTTGTTCTCAAAAACGAACTCAAGAGCTGCCGCAAAAAGTGGGGCGCTGGCAATGGACACAATTGTGCCTATGGCCACTCCCGACATGCGCATTGAAGAGTAAAAAGCCAATGGGTAAATGGCGACGCATAAACTACCGACTAACAAGATAAGTGGATGCAACCGCAGTTTCGCCACATCGTTTTTTAACTGATTAAAGGCAAAACAGCAAAGCAGTAAACCACATACGCCCATTGCAAACGCTCCTATGGCCAGAGGGCTTATGTTCGGTGCATATTGCGCAGCAGTGCCCGTGGTGCCCCACAGGAAACTTGCCGTTACTATGGCCAATACACCTTTACTGATACTAGTTTTTCCCATTGATTCCTCTCGTGCACTGTCGCATTGTCACAAGAAAAATCTTACTTGGTTTTACGCGATTGTATTTAGGTGCACAGGCGCTTTTCTTTGCCGATTAGACGAAAGTGCGAAGGTAACAAACTAGTATTTAAAAAGGGAAATGCGCATAAAATGCCAAGTTTGGCACTAGATGGCTTGATTTGGAAAAGGTTGGAGTTGGCCGATAAGCCGGGTTCTGTCGTGGGCAATCATTCCTCTAGATCAGCAATCACTCGCTGATTCAAGCAACCTACCCGATCCCCATGCGGGCCACACGTTGAGGGATCCTATTTGGTCTTGCTCCGGGTGGAGTTTACCTTGCCACACTCTGTTACCAGAGGTGCGGTGCGCTCTTACCGCACCCTTTCACCCTTACCGGCATGTCAAACATGCTTAGGCGGTCTTCTCTCTGCTGCACTTGTCGTCGGCTCACGCCGCCCAGACGTTATCTGGCACCCTGCCCTTTGGAGCCCGGACTTTCCTCCCCTTTCTTGCGAAAGCGGCGATTGCCTGGCCAACTCCGCGGCGCATTCTACATGAAGTACCTGGTAATAGCACGCCTATTCAGCCTTCGTCCCTACCTATGCCTTAAAGTAAGTTTATTCAGGGTATTTTTAACGTTTATAAAAAGTGCGGTGTCACATATTAGCTCAGCGTTAATGACACCGCTTTACCCTCTCAACTTACATTAAGGTATGTGTGCAAGAGATGCTTTAATCTCCTCTGCCGTAGGTTTGAGCTGTGCCTTGCCCTCACGTTCACGCTTTCTACCCAAAACGTACAGTAAAGCTGAGGTAATAAACAAAGTTGATGAGGTGCCAATCACCACAGCAAAAACCATAGGAAGCGCAAAACTTTCTACCGCATCTCCACCAAATACGGCCATGGGTAATAGTGCAAGAAGGGTAGTAAGAGAGGTGAATACGGTGCGACTTAACGTACTGTTTACCGCGTCGTTTATGGTGTCAGCTAATGGCTTTTTTGAGTCTAATCGCAATAGTTCGCGAATACGATCTAATACCACCACTTTGTCGTTAATGGAGTAACCAATCAGCGCTAATAGTGCTGCCACAGCAGTTAAGTTAAATTCGACACCGGTCAGGGCAAAAAAGCCAACGGTTTTAGTTAAATCCAGCACAACGGTAAGCAATGCTGCGGTGGCAAAATGTGCTTCAAAACGCGCCCATAGATACACTAACATACCGCCACCGGCGATGAGCAATGCCAAAATAGACAATTCCGCAAAGCCTCCGCTTACTTTGGGTCCCACCATATCGACCTTGTCGAACGTAACTTCACTATCTGCTAGTGTAATCGCCTGTTTCAGACGTTCTGTCTGTTTGGCATTGCTGTTATCACTCGTCTGGCTTGCGCTATTATCGAGCACTGGGGCACGTAGTAAATAATGATGCTCACTGCCATATTCCTGTATGGCCACCTGCTCAAAGCCATTGCTTTGAATAACGTCGCGCAACTCATCAGTGGAAAGCTTTGGTGCAGTTAACTCAATCATGGTTCCCCCTGTAAAGTCCACACCATATTGCAAGCCAGGCTTGGCAAATAAAGCAATAGACAGCAATGTCAGTATCACTGAAACAGTTAGGGCTATCTTGCGCTTGGCTAAAAAGTTAATGCCATCAAGCTTGTCGCTTAACCTTAAAAGTGGAGAGGAAAAACTCAGCGTTGTGCGATCGCGCACCGATTTTTGTTTAATACTGACCACTTTTAACATCAGTATTTTGGTGAGCGCGACTGCTGTAAAAACCGAGGAAACTAATCCAAGCGCGATAGTAATGGCAAATCCCTTTATAGGCCCACTGCCAAACATAAACAGTAAACTGACTGCTATAAGCGTCGTGAAATTTGAGTCGACAATGGTGGCAAACGCTTTGCTAAAACCCACTTCAATAGCACTTGCTGCCGGCCGCCCCTTTTTACTTTCTTCGCGTATGCGTTCGTTAATGAGAATATTGGCATCCACCGCCATCCCCATCGTTAGGATCAATCCTGCTATACCCGGTAAGGTTAGCGTTGCTCCGAACAAGCTCAGTGCCCCGAACACCAACCCCATATTTATACACAAAGCAAAACTCGCAATAGCGCCCCACAGGCCATAAATGGCTATCATAAACGCCAGCACAAATAAGGCCCCTGCCACACCACTCTCAAGGCCTGTTTTAATTGCATCACTGCCTAAGTCTGGGCCAACGGTTCTCTCTTCAATAATTGACAAGGGTACTGGTAATGCACCGGTTCGTAACATAAGCGCTGTATTACTTGCCTCTGGCAAGGTAAATCTTCCGGTAATTTCTCCTCGACCACCTGGGATAGCACTGTTGATAACAGGTGCAGTGATGACCTCGTTGTCCAACACTATTGCCAGTACTCTACCGACATTGTCCCGGGTCATTGCAGCAAACCGCTTAGCGCCAGTGCTGTCCAATCGGAAGGTGACCACAGGCTGTCCCGTTTCACTACTGAGCACACCTGCGGCATCAGTGATATGTTCACCTTCTAGTGCTACTTGTTGTTCAAGGCGGTAACTATTGCCCTGTCCATCTTGCTTGGTCATAACCTGACCAGAACGACTATTGGCCTGCCAATGAAATGTCATTTGCGCTGTGGTGCCTAGCAATCGTTTAACTTGAGTGGGATCCGATACTCCAGGCATTTGGACTAAAATAGCCTCCTTACCTTGTAGGGTTACACTTGGTTCAGTGAGACCCGTCTCGTTAAGACGTTTTCTTACTACCTCAACGCTTCTACTCAATGTATCTTTAAGTAATTTTTCGCGATACAGATTATTCAGCGTTAATACAACAGCATTTTGCTGTATGTCAACGTCCAGCGCATTGGTGCCATTGGGTTGAGCAGATACCTTGAAGACAGCCTCTCTGACGGCTTGGGCATCTTCTGCTTGTCGCAAATGCAAGGCTAGGTGCTGACTGGGCTGCGCATCCTGTGTAGAAGTAGATTTGCTATAGCGAACATCCTGTTCGCGTAATTCACTCAATACATCATTTGAAAAACTATCGAGTTGTTTTTTAAACAGAGCCTGGGTATCCGCTGCCAACAAGAGATGTGAGCCTCCTTGCAAGTCCAGCCCTAACGATAAGGTATTCGCCGAATACCAGTGAGGTAGTTGTTGTTTAATAGGTTGTGGCAAAATATTGGGTAGTGCACTTAACAGGCCCAAAAGGACAATTAGCACATACACAACGCCACGAAATGAAATTCGTGCCATGTAAATCTTCCTGAATATAAAATAATGTAAGGCGCGCTATTGATACAAAGCATCGCCAGTTGCTTTTATTTCAGTAAGTTAGGCGGGGCTCTTGGTAAATGTAGAAAAGCGCGGGCACGCTGAACAACTTGTGTTACAGATAACGAAGGCGCTGGATACTGAGTGGTTGCGGGAAAAACACCTTCGGATACCAATCCCGCCAAATCATCACCGTCATCATCCAGTTGAGCGCCGTTAAATCGCAACGAATAATGGCTACCAACATGATTAAACTGCGCAAGTGGAGATTGCTTCGTTAGCTCGGCCTGAGCCGAAACCCGCTCATATTGAAAGCTAGCTGTCACTACCAGACACAACAACGCCCACACCAACATCAAAGGCGTGTAGGTCGTTATCTTTGCCGTCATCTGACTAGATTTCAATGGGAATTCCTTTTAAGCCCTACGGTGAAGGCTCACTCTAGCAATAATCCCGATATAGATAAGGGAAAACCAAGGATATTTCAAGGCCAGTGAGTGATTTAATGGACCAACTCATGTTTCATTATGGCCGCAAAATCAGGTGAATTCCCGCCAAGAGTACAGTAGCTAAGCGTACAAAAGACGCCTAACTTAATAGAGGTAGAAAGCTTCTACACATTTAAAACTGAAATAAGGATATTTATGAAAACTTTAAGCTTAACGGAATTACAAAACGTAAGTGGAGGGAATAACGCCACTGAGACCTTAACTGCAGGCACTGCTGGAGGCGCACTAGGTGGATTAATGGCAACGGGCACTGCTGCCGGCGCAGCCGCAGGTTCTGCCCTTGGACTCGCCGCGGCATCAAGTTTCCTCATTGGCTACAGTATTGGCAATTACATTGCAGAAAACTCTTCGATTGACGAATGGCTTGCTGAAATGATGCAAAAAGCGGTTGAAGGCATGAACCAATAGTACCCGCCAAATTCCAATGTAAGGAGAATACCAATGAGCAGAACCCAATGGCGGTTTTTCACTATAGCCACTATCCCTTCCACCTTGGTGGTCGTGCTGTTTTTTACTTGGAAATATCACCAACACACTGATGATAGTCTGTTTTGGGCATATATCGTCATTGGTGCCTGCTCTACTTTGGCCTGCAATGGGTTAATCGCTTACTGGTGCTATAAAAACCGTGCCACAATTGACAAGGTCTGCAAAAAGCAATTGTCCCATTAAACAGCGAAAAGAAGAAAGGTAACGTCAGAAGAAATGCGGTAAAGGGGTCATTCAACTCATTGTCGGGTTGGCGTTAACCAATTCTTTAAGTGCTGTGACGCATCAGTGAGTATTGGAAGGAAATCGGTTTTTGAGATAAGCCCAACGCTTCTTCTTGTAAGTTTAATAATATGGATATAAGGTGATTTTTTATGCTGAACAAATAGCTACCGGCGTGAACCGGTAAGGAAACCGTAGCATGACCATCACCGTAGGGATTACACACCATACTGAGTACCATTACGATAAAAATATCACTATGGCACCGCACACATTTCGATTGCGCCCTGCTCCACACAGTCGTACGCCAATAAAAAGCTACTCGTTAAAAGTCTACCCTGAAAATCATTTTATCAATTGGCAGCAAGACCCTTTCGGCAATTACCTTGCACGCGTTGTTTTCCCCGAAAAAACAAAAAAGTTTTGGTTTACCGTCGACCTCGTGGCTGAGCTCACGGTAATAAACCCTTTTGATTTCTTTTTAGAATCTTACGCTGAAACCTTTCCTTTTGAGTATGAAGAACGATTAGCTCGCGATTTAACACCCTATTTAGAAAAAGAAAACGCCTCTGAGGCATTTAAGACCTTGATCCGCAGTCAACGTCCTGAGAAAGCCACAGCCACTGTAGACTTTCTTGTCTCTGTGAATCGTGCCGTCTATGACCTTATTGAATACGGTGTCAGGATGGAGCCAGGGATCCAAAGCATTGACGAGACACTGACCAAAAAAGGCGGTTCCTGTCGCGACTCTGCTTGGTTATTAGTGCAGCTTTTTAGACATCTGGGGCTGGCGTCTCGATTTGTCTCTGGCTATTTAGTTCAACTGGCGCCTGATGAAAAGTCACTCGACGGACCAAGTGGCCCAGAAAAAGACTTTACCGACTTACATGCGTGGTGCGAAGTCTATGTACCGGGTGCTGGCTGGATAGGTCTGGACCCCACATCAGGACTGTTTGCAGGAGAAGGGCACATTCCTTTGGCGTGTACGCCTGAGCCTATGTCGGCCGCTCCAGTAACCGGTGCTATCGATAAATGTGAATCTACCTTCAGCTTTTATAACAAGGTTAAACGACTTCACGAACCACCCAGAGTAACCAAACCGTACAGTGAATCCCAATGGTCAGCCATCAATACTCTGGGTGAAGAAGTGGATCGCCAGCTGCACGAAGCTGGTATTACATTAACCATGGGAGGCGAACCCACCTTCATTTCCATTGACGATATGGAAAGTGAACAATGGAACACTGCCGCTGATGGAATTGAAAAACGCGCATTAGCTCATCGCTTGTTTATGCGCATGGAAAGTGCTTTTAGCCGGGGCGGCTTTCGTCACTACGGACAAGGTAAGTGGTATCCAGGTGAGTCATTACCGCGATGGCAATATGCCTGTTACTGGCGCAAAGACGGCCAAAAGCTGTGGTCCAATCCATCACTTCTTGCCGATATTAATACCTCGACTTCCTTCACCCTGCAAGACAGTAAGCATTTCACCAACCAGCTTGCACACCAGCTTGGTTTGGGCAAAAACGTTGTAGTGACTGCCTATGAAGATGTACTTTATCATCTCTGGCAAGAAGGTAGCTTACCTGAGACACTTTCACTCAAGGCCCCAGAGTTACTTCACGCCATGACCCGCAAAGGCTTTTTGGCCAAGCTAGAGCGGGGACTGGATAAACCCGTTGGCTACATAATCCCACTTGCTTTCGACACACTCTACGATGGCTGGCAAAGCAGTATCTGGTCGTTTAAACGGCAACATTGTTTTCTGCTGCCAGGTGACTCTCCTTTGGGATATCGACTACCGTTAAGTAGCCTTGGACAACCTGAGACCCTGTTTGATAGGGATCCAGTCGATATGGAAGGCGCGTTTACCACACCGAAAGCACAGCGAGGCTATGTAGGCGATCAAGTTGTGCTTACTGCTTTGTGCATTGAAGAACGCGACGGCAAGCTTTTCGTTTTTATGCCTCCTTTAAGTCATTTCGAACATTACGCACAGCTTTTAAATGCCATTGAAGCAGTCGCAGAATCACTCGACATTCCGGTTGTGTTGGAAGGGTATACTCCTCCTTTTGATACCCGAATAGAAAAATTTGCCGTCACCCCTGACCCGGGTGTCATCGAGGTCAACATCCACCCAGCAACGCACTGGCAAGGGTTAGTTGAGCAAACTCATTTACTTTATAACATGGCCAGAGAATGCCGGCTCGGCACCGAAAAATTTATGCTCGACGGGCGTCACGCAGGCACAGGAGGCGGCAATCACGTCACTATGGGTGGTCCGACGCCTTTGCTAAGCCCGTTTTTAAAGCGCCCGGATATTTTGCGTAGTTTCATTACTTACTGGCAGCATCATCCCGGGCTTTCGTATTTGTTTTCAAGTCTATTTATAGGGCCTACAAGTCAGGCACCCCGAGTGGATGAAGCCCGTGACGAAACACTTTACGAACTGGAAATTGCGTTTTCACAAATTCCTGACGGGGAAGTCGCCTCACCATGGTTAGTTGACCGGTTATTGCGTCACCTACTTACCGATTTAACGGGTAACACCCATCGCGCAGAATTTTGCATAGACAAACTATACAACCCCGATTCAGCGACTGGCCGCTTGGGAATTGTTGAGTTTCGCGGTTTCGAAATGCCTCCCCATGCCCGAATGAGCTTGATGCAAATGCTGTTACTGAGAACGCTATTAATGTGGTTTTGGAAACAGCCGTACAAAAAGAAATTGGTGCGTTGGGGCACCGAGCTTCACGACCGATTTATGCTCCCCCACTACGTGAAGCAAGACATTGCACAGGTTTGTCACGATCTCAACGCTGCCAACTTTCCTATTAAGCTCGATTGGTTTGACCCCTTCTTCGAGTTTCGCTTCCCCCACTGCGGCAGCCGCGAAGTCGGCCAGATCAAGCTGGATTTATTTAACGCCATCGAGCCCTGGCACGTCTTAGGTGAAGAAGCCACGGGAAGTGGTACGGCGCGCTATGTAGACAGTTCATTAGAGCGCCTGCAATTAACTGTATCTAACATGCACACCAACCGCTATATTGTATCGTGTAACGGTCGTCGGCTACCTTTGAAAAGCACCCCCATCCGTGGAGAATATATAGCTGGCATACGCTTTAGAGCGTGGCAACCGTCCTCCGCGTTGCACCCTACTATTGGCGTACATGCTCCGTTGGTGTTTGATGTATACGACAGTTGGGCGGGACGTTCCATCGGCGGTTTCACCTACCATGTTAGCCACCCAGGGGGACGCAGTTTCTCGACCATTCCAGTCAATGCATTTGAAGCAGAAGGAAGACGGATAGCCAGATTCTGGGATCATGGCCATACGCCATCTATTACCGCGAATACGCTCCCCGAATGGGCGCCACATTTAGCGACCCAACACGTAACTGACCACCAAGGAAATAGTGACTTTGTATTGCCTCCAGAGGAAACAGAGAATGAAGAATATCCAAATACGCTGGATTTGCGTCGCCCCCCTACACTATAGTTTAGGTGTTGCTCTAATTTATGAATGAAGAATACCCCATGCCGGAATGGCTAAACAGCTATATCACGTCAAGCACAACTCCCTCTGAGAATAAGAGTTTACTAAATACGTTATTCTCACGTTTGGCGGGACTAACCAGTGAGGAGGTCACGTTTAGGGCAAGCGAAATACGCCGATTGATGCGCAACAGTGGTTTTGCCGATATGGATGAACACCAAAATTGGCAACTCGATCCACTTCCCATGTTGATTTCCAGTAAGGACTGGGGAACAATTAGTCGCGGTATAGTGCAACGTGTACATCTTCTTAATAAGGTATTACTCGATTTAAACGGTGACAAACATACACTGACCAACGGTGTATTTTCAACCGAACGCTTAATGAGACACCCTTATTACCTACCTGAAAGCCACACTATTGAATCGCTTAACAGAGGTTTATTTTTGTGCGCATTTGATATAGCTCAAGACACTAACGGCGAGTACTTCATATTGAATGATCACTGCCAATTTCCCAGGGGACTGGGCTTACTTCTGGAAAACAGAATTGTCGCCAGAAGAGTCATGAGTGAAGAATTCGCCGAATGTGGTGTACAACGAATAGCTGGCTTTTTCGAGCAACTTCAGCAAGCCATTAGTGAGGAAGTGGCTACGATCAATGACCCGAGAATTGTTATCTTGTGTCGCGGTGCCGATGATCAATATTATTCAGAACAAGCATATCTGGCGACCTATATGGGCTATACACTGGTACGCAGCGCCGACCTGACGGTAAGAAAAGGCCAGGTCTGGTTGAAAGCGTTAGATGGCTTGCGCAAAGTTGACGTAATATTACGCTGGATTGAAGACAGGTTTCTAGATTCGCTGGAGCAAGTAGATTATTCCACATTTGGTATACCGGGCTTACTGCACGCTGTACGTACAAAGAACGTTGTATTACTTAATCCCATTGGCAATGGCGTCATTCAAATACCCGCGATTAAAAACAATTTGCACAAAGCCTGTGAATTTTTTAACAACGAGCCGTTATATTTGCGTCAACAGGAAATATACACACTTGATGCAATTGCTGAAGCTGATTGGCCACAACACGAATTATTAAGTGTTGTCGATCCAGAATTTAAAGCTGACGGCGCAAAAGATATCGCAAAAATCAAAGCAATCTATCAACGACAGGATACGGCAGACTGGTATTGGCGAAAAAAAATCACGCTTTCCCACGCTCCCTTTTGGCACGAGTCTGGTCTTAAAAGCAAGCCAATTATTTTGCGCTGTTATGCACTTTATTCTCAGCAACAAGTTTATATTTTACCATCGGCTATGTGTTTTACCCCCAGCGCGGCTCGCGTAAATGGGATAACCGAAATAAAAGACACCTGGGTAGAAACCATCGGGCCATCGCATGAACGTCCTCCAACTATTCCTAAATCACTTCAGTCTGACGCTGACTTGGCGTTGGTCGAAGGTTTGTTGCCCAGCAGAACGGCTGAAAACCTGTTTTGGCTGGGCTGTGCTGTAGAGCGAAGTGAGAATGTTATTCGCCTGGTACGGGTGTTCATAGACAAATTTACCGAATTGGCCATATATCCTGACGCAGCGCATAAAAATGCCCTTTTGAAAGTAAAAGCCGGATTAGAAAACCAGGCTTTAATTTACCCTTACCAAAGTAATGTGGCTCCTGTTAAAGACAACGACGGGTCAGGAGGCCATAAGGAACTGGTCGTGACCTTGATGAAAGACAGCAATTTCTCAGGTGGGCTTAGTAGTAGCATTAATATGGTGGTACAAAGTGCGCTTCAGGTAAGGGAGTTACTCTCCTACGACAGTTTGAGGATCATCGAGAGTCTCGAAGAAGAATACCACGGGTTTGCCATGCTCAATGAACAGACCCCCACCCACAGACTGCAAAGTATACTCGACAAATTGATTGGCCTGATTATGGCGTTTAACGGCTCCATTCAGGACAGCCTGTCAAAGAGTAATGGGGCATTCATGATAGAAATTGGTCGACGCCTTGAACGAAGCAAGCAACTGGTTGCTATGGTTCAAAACCTACTTCAACTACCACTTCCCGAGGCAGAGCAGCAAAACATTTTAGAAATAGTCCTTCTTGCTCAGGTCAGTGCGATCACCCATAGACGCCGATATCGCGCATTTCAAAGTATTGAAACCGGTCTGGAACTATTACTTTTAGACGCTGAATACCCTCGCTCACTAGCACATCAGATACAGAAAATTACAGGGTTATGTGAAAGTTTACCCGTGAATGCTAAGCCCGGCTTTCTCAGTACCACCGAAAAGATTCTGCTGCAGCTAAAGGCAAGCTTTGCATTGGCCGACAGGCAAACGCTAAGTGTTAATACAGCACAATCACCGTCTGGACTGGTTGCGTTACTGAAAAGTGTGACTGCGCAACTGCAAAAATTCAGCGAGATGATGCAAACCCAATATTTCAGTCACACTAAACCCGCGTCCCACCTTCACTGGTCAGGACTTGGCACCAGTGCCCCAGTTATCGTCGAAAAACCACTTGCTGAAAGCGTAACTAGTAGTACAAAAGCCGCAAGCGACAGTGAGGGACAATCATGAAATATGTGATCCGTCACGTAACGACGTACAAATACTCCGACAAAGTGAGTTTGACGCAAAACCACGCGCGCTTAACACCTCTGAATACCGCTCACCAACGTAACCTAAGTGCCAGTGTGACCATTATTCCTGAGCCTGACTATCAGACTGAGTTCAAAGATTATTTTGACAACACGGTTACTGTATTTGAAATTCCAACGCTTCATGAAGAAATGCAAGTTATCGCCACCAGCGAAGTGGAAATACAAGGCATACCAATGCAAGGACTGTTCGCTCATCATACCAACTGGGAAAGCGTGAAAGAGCAAATTCGTTATCCTGTCGACTCACTGATGTTAAACGCACAATTTTTCAGTATTCCAACTCGTTTAACCCAAGCGAATCAAGCGATACTTGACTATACCTTAAGCTCGTTTACCCCGAACCGCCCTATTGTAGAGGCCTGCGATGAGCTGATGGAGCGCATATTTAACGACTTTACTTTTGATCCGGCATTTTCAACGATCAATACCCCTGTTAGTCATGTGTTTGAACACAAGCGAGGAGTCTGTCAGGACTATGCACACCTAACGTTAACCTGTTTAAGAAGTATTGGATTAGCTGCGCGTTATGTGAGCGGCTATATCGAAACCATTCCCCCTCCTGGACAAGAAAAACTGACCGGAGCGGATGCTACCCATGCGTGGGTATCGCTTTTTGTGCCGGGTTCCGGCTGGATAGATTACGACCCAACTAACAATTTGAAACCCTACGACCAGCACGTTACGTTAGCTGTCGGACGCGATTTTGCAGATATCACCCCGCTTAAAGGCATTATGTTTGGTGGGGGAAATCAGGTTCTAGACGTTTCAGTGGATATGAATAGAGGATAGAAAGGAGTGAAGTTTGAGTAACCAAAAACAACACCAAACGTCATCAAAAATTGTGAGTCTTGAACACTGTAATTTTTCTGATTTTTACGATGAGTTGATTGACAAAAAAGGGAATACGCGGCCCCACGGCGCTGCATTGGTGGATTATTTGTCTCAATTATCCCATGAAGAACTCAAGCACGCACAAGAAGCTGCAGAACTGGTTGTTAAAGAAATGGGGATCACCTTTACCGTTTACGGCGAGGGCAGCTCAATTGATCGCGCTTGGCCTATCGATATTATCCCACGCATCATTGCCAATAAAGAATGGCAACGGGTTGAAGAAGGTCTAAAACAACGAGTAAAGGCGCTCAATATGTTTATCGACGACCTTTATCACGACCAGAAAATCATCAAAGATGGAATCTTCCCCAAAGCGCTGTTGAGTAAATCAGTTAACTTTCGCAAACAATGTATAGGCATATCTCCACCTAAAGGCATTTGGGCACACATTTGCGGTTCAGATCTGGTCAGAGACAGTGAAGGCACAATTTACGTGTTAGAAGACAATTTGCGCGTACCATCCGGTGTCTCATATATGCTTGAAAATCGGTCGGTTTTAAAACGGGTATTCCCTGATATGTTTGAGAAAATGGATATCTTACCTGTCAATGACTATCCCTCTCAACTGTTCGATATGTTATCCAGTTTATCACCTCGCCCTCAGGATAAACCGGAAGTCGTGGTGCTTACACCGGGTATCTACAATTCCGCCTATTTTGAGCATTGTTATCTGGCGCAGGAAATGGGTTGTGAACTGGTAGAAGGAAGAGATCTCACCGTCGAAAAAGACGACTGCGTTTATATGAAAACGATCAAAGGACTTCGCCGGGTCGATGTGATATATCGTCGCATTGACGATATGTTTTTAGATCCAGAGGCATTTAATCCAGACTCCATGCTAGGTGTACCTGGTTTAATGCGCGCGTGGAGTAAAGGCAACGTCACCTTGGTCAACGCGCCAGGTGCGGGCGTAGCAGATGACAAAGTGGTCTACACGTACGTACCCGATATGATCCGTTACTACCTCGGTGAAGAAATTAAGCTTCCCAATGTCGAAACCTATCGTTGTTACGAACCAGAGGATATGAAATACGTAGAAGCCAATATTGATAAACTGGTAATCAAGCCTGCAAATGAGTCAGGTGGCTACGGGCTTTTAATAGGGCCTAAATCGACCAAGAAACAGCAACAGGAAACACTGGCACAAATAAAAGCAGATCCCCGCAACTGGATTGCACAGCCCACGTTAAATCTGTCCACAGTGCCCACCATCGACGGAGATAAAATAGAAGGTCGTCACGTGGATCTCCGCCCCTTTATCCTGTCTTCAGGAACTAATACCTATGTGACCACAGGAGGACTGACAAGGGTTGCCTTGGTAAAAGGTTCATTGGTGGTAAATTCGTCGCAGGGTGGCGGTAGTAAAGACACTTGGATTGTGGATTAGGGAGAGATTGACATGTTATCACGCGTTGCAGAGACTCTTTATTGGACAGCTAGGTATATTGAACGAGCCGAGAACCTAGCCCGACTAATCAATGTCAATAACTTACTATTAATGGATTTACCCAAAGGTTTCTCTCCAGGCTGGGAGCCTTTATTAGACATCACTGGAAATAGAGAAGCGTTCGAAGCCATTTACACCGACTATAGCGAAAAAAATGTGGTGAAGTTCCTCACTATTGATAGCCGCAACCCATCATCTATAGTTAATTCACTACAATATGCCAGAGACAATGCCCGTACTATCCGCGAAGTCATTCCCCGAGAGGTGTGGGAGACAATTAATGGGTTACACCTGTCAGTTAAAGAAAACGGAAACAGCTTTTTAAGCAAGCGTGGGCGCTTTACTAGCTTAAAACAGGTGATCAACCAATCACTACTCACATTTGGCACCATGGATGCCAGCATGAGTCACGATGAAGGCTATTTTTTCTGGCGATTTGGCGCGGCGCTCGAACGCGCTGATATGACATCGAGAATTATCGATGTTCGTTCAGCCACCCTCACCGAAGATATGAGTGATCTCCCCTTTGAAAATATATTGTGGATGAGTGTACTGCGATCGTTAAGCGGCTATCAGATGTACCGCCAAAAGATGGGAGTGCGTGTACGTCCGGGGGATGTGTTACTGTTTATGCTTCACAGCAAAGAGTTTCCACGTAGCGTGCTCTTTTGCCTAAATAAACTTAAGAGTTTGTTTTTGAATTTGCCTGACAATGAGGCGATGATTGAACGCATTGATCACAGCATTACTGATTTAGAAAAGCAGCCTGTGGCGACCTTGCGAGGTCGCGCATTACACAATTACATTGACGAGCTACAAATTGACTTTGCCGATATTCATCAGCAGTTAGCAGAACAATATTTTCTACATTAAAGTCTCATCGATAAAGAGAGTCGTGAACGCAGCGCTAGAACTCTGGCGCTGCCTCTTATTCCGTGCCATTCGCCGTGCGATGGAGAATTTTGCTTAACAACAGCGACGATTGGTTTCATTCGCCGTATGATTTGTACTATAAAAACGCCCTCATTGTTTACCCTATCCCCACCTAATTATTGGTGGAAGAAACAGGTGAAATTAAGAGATATTGAAAATGCCGGCAACTTAATCCGAATCATCACACCCGACAGTTTGATGCTAAGGCTTATCCCCCTTTCTAGTAAAAGCCACTTTTTTAAGCAAATCTTTCGCGCCCTTTTCTTTGTTATGTGCCGATATTACTGCACCAAAAATTTCACTCTTGATCGCTATTCTGTGCGAATGAAAAGGCAAACGTTACTATTGACTAACGCTGAGTTCATTATACTTTACTTGTGTATATACCAAGGCTTATCTATTACAGATACAGCAAAGTTAACAAAGCGAGAGCCAAGTGCAATTACACAACTTATCATTGACTTGAAAATGCAGTTAACTGTGGGATAACCCCTTGCCCTGCTGATGTTATCGAGCTTCGCTCACACAGCTAATACCAGTCCGCATAGATCATTACCCACTCAGCGAGAGTTAAAATGTTCGTAATCGCGGCGTGTTACCGCAGGTATAGTGGTTCTACATCAAGGTGTCAATTTACCCTTTATACAAATTGTCTTGATTTAAAGATGAACAGTTTCATTCCTATATTTTTTTCTTGCTTTAATAATTCCAGAGATTGAGCTCACCTCTTCTCTTTTAATCTAACTGGAAATTTAAGGATAGTAACGATGAAACTACGTAAATCTATACAACTACTGGGTGCAGCAAGTGCACTTATTTTTAGCAGCCTAACTTTTGCCTCTGCGGTGAATGTCGAACAAAACGACGTTGCCATTCACGGTTATGACCCTGTGGCATACTTCGTAAACAATAAGGCTGTTGAAGGTTCTTCACAATATACCGCTACTCATGAAGGTGCCATCTACCGCTTTTCGAGCGCTAAAAATCGCGACTTATTTAAATCTAACACGGCTAAGTATGCCCCTCAGTTTGGTGGCTACTGCGCGATGGGCGTGGCCCTGAACAAAAAGCTCGATGTCGATCCTATGGCCTTTCACATAAAAGGTGACAAGCTTTATCTCAACCTAAACAAACAAGTCCAACAGAAGTGGATGGAAGATATTCCAGGTAACCTTAAAACCGCTTATCGCGTATGGGACGGCATTGAAACCCTATCTGTAGCAGAAGCAAATGCTGAGGATTGAGAACTGATGAATGGCGTTTTATCAAGGGAAGACCATAGAGATAGCAGCGAGCAGTGTGAGATTGTACTGCTCTACTTCAGCGCTCAATGGTGTGCTCCTTGTAAGCAGTTAGCCCCGACAATGGCCACGCTTACTGAAACCTTTAGCTCCAAGGTGCGCGTAGTCAAGATTGATGCTGACGCGCAGTTTGAAATGATGAAGCAGTTTGGGTTGCGAGCCATACCCGCATTAGTACTAATGCAAGGGGACACCCGCATAGACGAGCGCATTGGCTTACAGTCCTATCACGACCTCAGTGACTGGCTCAATAGTTATCTAACCTGACTTATTAATAAGGAACTCAATATGGACCACAAACAGAAGCTTGCCGCCGCTGCGCTGGCGGTTGCACTTACAACATCGGTAATTGCACCTGTACACGCAGCATCCAAAGAGAAATGTTATGGCATTTCAGCAGCGGGGCAAAATGACTGCGGTAATCTGGCTGGCACCCACTCTTGTGCAGGTCAATCTACTGTTGATAACGACCCGGGAGAATGGAAGCTGGTAGCCAAAGGTACCTGTGAATCATTAGGAGGGATGTTAAAAGCTGAGGCAAAGCGCAAATATCAGCAAGAGAAAGCCAATAAACACTAAGACGTGTTTAGCTAACCTAAAGTCGTGGCCGAATAGCCCTGCAAACACTGGGGCCTTTTTAACGTGGCTGACTACAGGTAAGAAAATTTGGCTATTTTGGAGTTTAAAGGCGGTGGAGACTATCTATGACAGAGCACAGTGAAACGCATAAAACAGCAAATAATCTACCCATGTTTGGTGTTGGACTGCGTCACCCACATTATGCTGATGCGCTAAACCTCAAGATAGATTCCACCGACTTTGTTGAAATTCACGCTGAAAACTTCTTTGCGCTGGGGGGGAAACTGGTTGATTACTTATCTGCTGTAAGCGAAGTCTATCCAATCAGTGTGCATGGTACAGCAATGGGTCTGGGCTCTGCATCCGGCATACCCGAATCCTATTTATCTGCTTTTTGCGAGTTAGTGGAGCGTATTAACCCACTGCACGTATCAGATCATGCCAGTTTTAGCTGGGGTACTGTGAACAAGCAACCTGTGCATAGTGGAGATTTACTGCCTTTGCGTTTTGACAAAGCCCATTTGGCCATACTGGTACAAAATGTTGATCGCGTTCAGCAACGCCTTGGAAGAAAACTCTTAGTCGAGAATATTGTCAGTTACCTGAATCATCACAGCGACCCTCTCAAGGAATGTGACTTTTTATCAGAACTGGCTGCGAGGACCCAATGTGGTCTGCTCATAGATATTAATAACCTTATTATAAACTTACAGAACTTTCCTACGAACAAAGAAAGTAGTGTAGCTGCAAGCCATTATTGGCTATCCCAACTTCCAGCACACGCTGTTGAAGAAATTCATCTAGCAGGTAGTCAGAAACCCAAGGTGGGCCAGCTTATCGTAGATGATCATAGTCAGCCAGTGAGTGACGAAGGGTGGCAGCTATATCACTATACGGCTAGGTTGTTCCCACACGCCTCAACACTAATAGAATGGGACAATGAACTGCCAAGTTGGCAGCGGCTAAACTTAGAAGCCAGTCGAGCCCGCGCTATGCATCCGGTTTCACACGCACCTTAAAATCACCAAGAGCGACTGAAAATATGTCAGACCTTTCTCCCGCACAATACCAAAATCAATTTCTCAGAGTACTTTTCGCTAAGGAAAACCCATTAAATTTGCCTTCAAATGCCTGTGGTATTTACACCAACAATCTCCTGTATACCGCCCATCGGGCGCTTTCAATTAGCTACCCCATTTTTACTCAAATGGTGGGCCAACAAGCGCTACTCATCCTTACCCAACAACTACTTGAAAAAGAGAAACCCCAACATGGGGACTGGGCTAAATGGGGGGGTAAATTAAAGCAAATTGTAAGTGAAAGTGAGTTGGCTCTCGATCACCCCTTTCTCACCGATATCTTAAATATGGAATGGTTGAGTCACTGCGCGTTTACCTCCGCCGTGTTACCTTTAAATCGCGCTAGTTTTGAATTGCTGGTGACCACTGAACTTGATCGCCTGACATTTTCTCTCCAGGCGGGCGTGAAGGTGTTATCTAGCCATTATGCCCTTGATAGCATTAAGCAAATGCATACAACAAAGTCATCAGCTCTTCCCCTTGGCAACTTACACATGTCACGAGGGCACTTTTATTTTATCCTGTATCGAAATACGTCTGGATCTGTTGTACTTTCACGACTGACCCAAACAGAATTTAAATGGACAAAGGCAGTCCTTAAGTTAAATAATTTCAGCGACTTGCTTGAACAGTTTCCCAATTTTGATATGCCCGTCTGGTTACAAAAAGCCATTCAATTTGGATGGATAGAGTCACTACGCTTATCTGATTGAAGCTTTGTATCATTCTCCCTTTATAGTTTGTAAAGTCGCAATTACCTACTTCACACAAAGCACTTTTTCTTCGCTCTTTTTTTTGCGCTTTTATTGTCCCCTTGCTGACGTGCAACAACGCCCATTACAGGACGAGTGAATGTTCTAATATGGGGAAAGTACAACCCGAACGTTCGACTATAAAAATGGTAAAACTCTGATCTAAATAACATTATACCAAGGTTGATGCTTATTATTTGCAAACAAAAAAAAGCGCAGCCAGGCTGCGCAAAAAGGGAACAAGAGTCATCAGATAATAAATTGGGTTTACCCCGCGCAATCTTTTACAGTGATTGGGTGGAGGCGCTAACACCTAACTTTAACCAGTGATCCAGTGAGAATCTGTCAGCCCCCCAAACAACCACGTGAAGTAAAATTACACCCCACAGTAGATGCTGGTTAAATGCAGCCGGCGCGATCTCTTCTAAGCTTATCACTGCCACAACGTTAACCACGCTAAGTGTTAACGCACTTATACGAGACGCAAAACCCACGGACAACATAATGGGAAACACAATTTCAGCGAATGTCGCGAGGTAAGCGGCCAGAGTAAAAGGCAGTAGTGGCACCTGATACTCGTATTCAAACAAAAAAAGGGTCGACTCGAAGTCATTAATTTTAGTTAAGCCAGAAGCCCAGAATACCCATGCTACATAGAGTCTGCCCAATAGCGTAATTAGGGGCTGAGGTGCGGACAATACCGAAGATATGCCGTGTAAAAATTGGTGTGAAGTTGGGGACAGTATTTTCATTTCTTCTCCGTTAATTAAGTTAGGTGGTTAAGTAAATTTCACCCGTTAATCTTAAAGTTTTCTGAGAATGAAAATGAAACCAGACGTACTTGGTAGTTGACAGATCGTTCAATTATTCGCGATTTTTCATCCACGATTTTGGCGACGTCCCTAAACGCTTTCGAAATACGCGTGCAAGTGCTGAGGCGTGTTCGTAACCCACGCGATTGGCCACTACGCTAACCGGCACATTGTCAGACAATAGTTCTTTTGCCAGAGCAATACGCATGTCTGTAATGTAATCATTGGGGGTCGTGCCTACCGTTTCTCTAAACAAAGTGGCAAATTTTGAACGGGACATTGCGGCGACGTCCGCTAACCCATCTACGGTCCATGCAGAGTGTGGAGAGGTATGAATGGCAGCTATCACTTTCGCTAACTGTGGATGTGTTAACGCAGCAAGAACGCCCCCCTTCACCATTTGGTTATCCAAGGCGTAGCGCAAAACCTGAAGTAAGAACATTTCACTTAGTTTGTCTATCATCGCCAATCTGGCTACTGATTGACTAAATGCTTCTTCAAATAGCCACTCAGCTGTTCTCCCTATGTCTTGGTGTAAGGTAAGAGGTAAGATAAGGACATCTGGTATGGCCTCAAGCAGTAATTTTTTATCTACGGATTCAATAATAACATTGGCACAGACCAATTCTGGAACTTCGTCCTCGCTGGATAAAATGCGGTGAGGGGTAGGCCCAGGCATAAAAATAACGGATGGTTCTGTGACGACCCATTTACTGTTTTCGCCCGCTAACAGGGTGAGCTCTCCGCTCTTTAGTAAATGTAAATGTCCGTTGCGATCACCTTCAAATGATTGGATCCCGCACAGTTTACCACTGAAAAACACATCAGCCTTGATTGATATTTTACGTAAAATAGTGGCTATATTTTCCATAGCTTTCCTTAGTGATTAGCGTGACACCCAATGGGTGCATATAGTAGATTCACAAAGGTTTAGCGTACTTAACCGAACGTGTAAAAATGAAACCAAAAGTACAATAAACGTATCTTTACCCTACCTTCCAGTTAACTAGAACGCCACTGCATTTTCGCTTCGCCACTGTTTGGGTGACAATCCGATGCGTTTTTTGAAGATTCGCGCCAATGCTGAAGCGTGTTCGTATCCGACTTCATGTGCCACTGCATGAACGGAATGGTTTCGCTTGAGAAGCTGTTTGGCCAATGAAAGGCGCAAATCTGTGACGTAATCGTTAGGGGTTTGCCCTACGACAAGCCTGAATGATTCCGCAAATTTCGAACGCGACATAGCAGCTATGGAAGCGAGAGTTTCTAATGTCCAAGGCTGCGCCGGTTTGGCATGGACCGCCCTGATAACTCTGGATATCTGTGGATGGCTAATGGCCGATACCATATTCGAATTTAAGTGTCCTTTTTCTGTTGCGTAGCGGATCAAATGAAGGTAGAGCATTTCACCAAGCTTTGTGATCATGGACTCCCTCCCTACCTGCTGAGCTTGAAGCTCATTGAGTAAAAGCCTGGCAGTACAAGAAATAGAACAACTCAGGCTTAATTGCAGGTACATCATAGTAGGTAGTGCATCGACCAGAATACTGTGTTGATTTATGCAAAACGAAACCCGAATCAGGGTTAAAGTGACAGGCAGTTCTCCGATTTGTTCTATAATATGCGCAGTCGATTTAGGCAGCAGGAGAATTGAAGGCCTGTCCATTAGGATATCGAGCTCTCCTTTACCCTTCACCCTTAGATGACCAGCTTCAACAATGTATAGCACGCCGGTTTGGCCAATATGTTTTCGTCCTTTAAACTGTCCACTGTAGTCAACAGATGTAGTGAAGTTATGTTGTTCCAACAAACGTGTCAGGTTTTCCATAGCTGTCCTCGACGTACTCTTTCAGTTAGGGATCAGTGTGAATTAACTTCACTACTTACAAACCAAGCGCAGATAGACCTGGATGCTCTTCTGGCCGGATACCTAGTGGCCAATGAAACATTCGCTCTGAGGCCATAATTAGCAGATCATTTATTGAAGCGAATCGATTGATCATCAACCCTTCCTCGTTAAACTCCCAGTTTTCATTGCCGTAAGAACGAAACCAGCTGCCTGAATCATCTTGCCACTCGTAGGCATATCTCACTGCAATCCTGTTATCAGTGTACGCCCACAATTCTTTAATTAATCGATAGTTAATCTCCTTATTCCATTTCCTTTGAAGAAACGCTCTGGCTTCATCTCTTCCTTTTATAAATTCAGCTCTATTGCGCCATGATGTATTTAAGCTGTACGCCATGGCCACTTTGTCTGCATTTCTGGAGTTCCAGCCATCTTCCGCTAGTCGAACTTTTTTGACTGCCGATGATTCTGTGAAGGGAGGAACTGGCGGACGATATTCATCAAGTGCGTGCATATTTTTACCTTTTGGGTTGATAGTAAGTGACACTCAGGGAGATTGATTTATGTACCCTGTTTTCCATTGCTGTTAATTTGGTTACAATTTAACCATCACTGGAGAGCTGGAGTAGTGGTGTATCCTTGGTAGGACTTAACCGAAATATGGAGAGATAGTTGGATAGGTATACGGCAATGGGTATATTTGTTGAAGTAATGGAGTGTGGCAGCTTCTCTGCAGCAGCACGTAAACTCAACAAGCCACAAACCACGATCAGTCGTCAGGTAAAAGATTTAGAAGAGCACCTGGGCGTACAGCTCATTTTAAGATCAACTCGAAATTTGGTTTTAACTGACGCAGGCAAAAACTACCTGACTTCAGCTAAGTCTTTATTGCTGTCACTTGAAGAAATGGAAAGAGAAGTCAAAGGGGAATACCAGATTCCGAAGGGGAATTTAACGGTAACCGCTCCGGTAATTATGGGAAGAATGCACGTTTTCCCCCTACTGGCTGACTACATGAAAGCCTACTCAGACGTATCGGTCCGCCTCATTCTCACCGATCAGAATATGCATCTTTATGAAGATTTGGTCGACATTGCCATTCGCGTTGGCCATCTGCCCAATAGTGAATTGGTGGCCAAACGAGTAGGAGAAGTACACAAAATATTATGTGCCTCACCTGACTACTTAAAAAAGCATGGTCACCCTAACACTCCTAGCGCGTTGATTGACCATGATGCAATCACATTTGAAGGGTTAGACTCCACATCACAATGGCGATTTTACGATAACGATAATGCTTTTGATGTGCCCGTTTTTTCACGCGTTAAAGCCAACTCTACTGATATTGCTGTACACAGTGCACGACAGGGATTGGGAATCGCACGAGTGCTTTCCTATCAAGCTCTGCCCTGGTTGATGAGCAATGAACTTGAACGGGTACTGCACGATTACAATCCCCCACCTCTTCCCGTCAACTTACTTTTTATCAGGCAGGGTTCATTACCCCTGAAACAAAGAAGCTTTATCGACTATATGGTCCCCAGATTACAATCACGTCTCGCCGAAGTCGCCAGTGATTGGGCTAGTCTGCCGACTCAGATCACACATCAACAGTAATATGCTTTACGGGTTTGCCCTTGCCACCAGCCATGAGCCTGCTGATTGTTCCGTCAACCAAGTTTAGCTCGACATCAATAAGACTTGGAGACGGTGACGACATAAATACGCCTTGTTCAATACGAACAGTATTTGTCTTCACTTTCCCCGCATCGTAAAGTAAACAAGCAAGCGGCCCTGCCGCCATGCCCGTCGCGGACTCTTCTTCGATACCATAGCGTGGAGCAAACATTCTGGTTGTAGCATCTTTATCTGTCGCCTGCGGATCAGTGGTAAATACGTAGTACCCCACCAAATTAAGTTTATCACTCACTTTGGCTATAAGTGCATAATCTGGCTCCAGCTTTTGCAATACCTCGCCACTTTTTACCCCAATCAGCAGAAAACTATTCCCCGTATTCACCACCGACGGCGTAAAATCAGGATCGAGTTC
Source organism: Alteromonas sp. D210916BOD_24 (assembly GCF_047159385.1). GTDB lineage: Bacteria > Pseudomonadota > Gammaproteobacteria > Enterobacterales > Alteromonadaceae > Alteromonas. The sequence continues at coordinate 520,728 of NZ_AP038333.1, read as the reverse complement.
TCTATCTTTCAGTCCCACTGAATGCAAAACTTCAGACAGCGTTACATCGCTACCTCCCCATTGTGAAGGGAGCAAGTAGTTAGGTGCTTTTTGCTCCATAAAGGCTGTACCTTGCTTCAGTACTATTTTGCGAGGCCCATCTACAGTTTCTTTAGACGTTTCCCCTTCACCGATAAGTCCCTGCTGGGCTAAATACGAAAATGCGGCGATGGTAGCGTGCCCGCAGTGTGCAATCCGCCGAGTAGGTGTGAAAAAATCCAGCTTAACGCCTTCTGTGTCCGAGGCGCTAACAAACACCGTTTCGGACAAACCCACTTTACTGGCGATTAAAAGCATCTGTTCGTCTGAGAAAGTATCTGCACCGAGCACGACGCCAGCGGGGTTGCCTCCCCCACCTTGTGAAATAAATGCGTTTACGATATGAACCGTAATTGGGTTACTTTTAACTTGAGAATAGTTCATTTATATCTCCTTTGATTTTTCTTCATATTAACGGGCATGCTATGATTTTATAAGTCATATCAACATGTGAAAAACTCATGAATAAGCAGAACCAGCGTGCCGTAACTAAACTCGCTCACCACAGCGCTGTCTTGGCTGCCATCCACTCTTGTACGAGTTTTACCAAAGCCGCTGAAGCACTTGGAATTGATCAATCTGCAGTCAGTCATCGAATTAAAGGGCTCGAAGAAGCATTGGGAATAACCTTGTTTGAGCGCACAACTCGAACGTTAAAGCTCACAGAAGCGGGTAAAATTGTCTGTCAGAGTGCTGGCGAGGTAATGGACCGGTGGGCGTTAGCCATAGCTCAGCTTGAGCACAACAACCGAAGCGAGCAAATTCGATTGTCGATGTCTTCTTCATTAGCAATGAAATGGCTAGTACGGGTGTTGCCTAACGCTGCGAAGCGACACCTAAATATTGCGTTGAATGTCAATGAAGACGCAGTTAATTTTGATCACGCAGACGTGGATGTAGCCATAAGGTTTGGCGTAGGCCCGTTTCCCGGTGTATATGCCAAACCACTGAGTGAGTGCTATTTGCAGCCCGTAGCAAGTCCTGCGTACCTCGACACTTCAATCTCACAAGACAATGTGCTGTTAGCCCGTGACACAGCATTCTTATCTGACCGCCGCGGCGAACAAGATGAAACCCAATATAACTGGCGTACTTACTTAAAGCAGACTCAACAGCGCAGCGACAATGTCGCTCCCAAAGCCCATTTTGATAGGGCTGATCTTATGTTACAGGGAGTCATCAGCGGGATGGGGGTGGGTCTGGGCAGAACCTTACTGATAGAAGAGGACGTAAAAGCAGGATTTCTAATCCCAATCGGCGAGGCCGTAAAAATCAAGGCAAAATACTGGCTGGTATGTACGCCGAGTTTCGCCCAAACTGAGCGATATCGCATACTCTACCAATGGTTGAAGGAAGAAATTGCTAGCACCCGCACGACTGCATAAGTTTTCATCTCACCATACTGTGTAGCGAATAAGAAAGGGAGTAACTGGGTTTTATCTCACGGCTTAATGTCGAGCTAAAAAAGTGGCTGTTTAACGCAAACTCGCTATGCTTGACCACCTTAACATGCAAAAAGGCCCACAATCTGTGTGGGCCTTAATATCTGATTAACGTTAATAACGTCCAAAACAATGTAATGTCTACACGCGTCTTTTAATCGTTGAGTTTTGCAGAAAATCAGCTCGGTGTGATCGCGTTGTGATACACATCCTGCACATCATCACAGTCGTTAAGCATATCCATAAATTTTTCGAACGTAGGCATGTCTTCTTCACTGATTTCAGTTTCAGTTTGCGGCATCCAACTCATTTCCTCAGCAATGAAACTAATGTCGGGATAAGCTTCCGTCAACGCCGTTTTTACCTGATAAAACTCGGTATGTGGTGCGTAGACGGTCACTTTGCCTTCGTCCACTTCTACATCAGTCACATCCACGTCAGCTTCCATCAACACTTCTAGCACCGCGTCTTCATCATCACCTTCAAATTGAAACACGGCTTGATGATCAAACATGTGCGATACCGCACCTTGTGCACCTAGTTTTGAATTGGTTTTAGTGAAGCAATTACGCACTTCGGTAATGGTACGGTTAGCGTTATCGGAAAGACAGTCAACGATTACCATGCAGTTGCCAGGGCCGAAGCCTTCATATCGCATAGGTTGAAAATCTTCACCCGCACCACCAGCTGCTTTGTCGATGGCTTTTTCAATAACGTGGCTAGGTACCTGATCCTTTTTCGCTTTATCCATAAGGCGGCGCAGTGACAAATTGGTGTCTGGATCGGCCCCACCGTTCTTTGCACATACGTAAATTTCTTTACCGTACTTTGAATAAACTTTAGTTTTCGCGCCAGCGGTTTTCGCCATGGCGGCTTTGCGTACTTCGAATGCTCTTCCCATCTTAAAATTCTCTTTCTCGCAAGTGGAATACTGCGTTGCGTTTTAAACCGGCTACTGTGCTACATGCGTGTGAACATTACCTCTTGAGGCATTAACCCGCAAAAGGCGGGTCTAAGCACAGAAAAAAGTGGCGAAATTCTACCTTATTTTGTACTCAACAATACAGCCTTTATACGTTTTTGTTGACCCTGTTATAGGAGATTTATGCTCCTCTCGTCCTTACGGTAGATGCTCAGTCGCCAAATAGTCATGGGACTGCATTTCTTTTAAACGACTAAGACAACGCTTAAATTCAAAGTTTAATAAGCCCTCGGTGTAAAGATGTTCAAGCGACACCTCAGCAGAAATAATTAGCTTTACGTGTCGTTCGTAAAATTCATCTACCATGGCGATAAAGCGCCGGGCTACATCATCATTGTGCTGGCCCATCTCTTTCACATTGGCCAGTAGTACAGAGTGATAGCAACGACTTAACTCTATATAGTCGCTTTGGCTGCGCGGCCCACCGCACAATGCCTTAAAGTCGATCATCAACACACCGTCTGCATTGCGCAGGGTTGCTATTTTGCGGTTATTGACTTCTATGTCTTGTCCCTGTGTCCCTTCCTCCGGCGCCAATTGAGTGAAATAACAATGCAGGTTCTCGGTCGCCTTTTCATCCAAGGGAAAGTGATATATTTCAGCTTGCTCTAGGGTGCGAAGTCGATAGTCAATGCCACTGTCGACGTTAACCACGCGGGTATTTTGGTTCAGCAGGTCTATTGCGGGTAAAAAGCGTGCCCGCTGCAAACCGTTTTTATACAAATCGTCAGGTACAATGTTCGACGTCGCCACCAACACAATACCGTGACCAAACAGCTCTTCCATTAACGTCCCTAAGATCATGGCATCGGTGATATCAGAGACAAAAAATTCGTCAAAGCAAATAACCCGTGCTTCACTTGCCAGTTTTTGAGCCACTATTTTTAGTGGATCCTGAGCGTTCTTAAGCTGTTTTAGTTCATCGTGCACCCGATACATAAAACGGTGAAAATGCACCCGCATCTTTTGTTCAAAAGGCAGGCAGTCATAAAAGGTGTCAACGAGATAGGTTTTTCCTCGTCCGACTCCACCGTAAAAGTAGATCCCCTGAATGCCAGGCTTTGCATGGCCTTTACCAAAGGCTGCCTTTAATTTAACCCGCCAGGTCATTTTCTTTTCAGGCTGGGTTAGCTCATCAAATAACCGCTGTAACTCTTTTACTGCGTTCTCTTGCGCCGCATCATAATGGAAGTCAGGCGTCTTAAGATCTAGCTGATATTTTTCCCATGGCGTCATCGCCCAAACCACTCCGTACAAAAGTCAATAGCGGCGCCCGCTGCACCGACCTGCTTGAATTTCTCAATTATGACCTTAATTTTAATGGAAATCACGGTAGAATCTCACATTGAAATTTGTCATACACTGCCATTGGAATAATAAATGTCAGTAAGTATACGCTTTTCGGGTTCGGCCTTGCTATATTCAAGTAATGGTCGAAAGCGGCTTCAAGACCGTAATAGTAAGGTCGGCTGCACGATGTAGATTGATTCGGAGTAGATAATGGAATTGTTAGTTTCTTTTGCTTTGTTAGTCGCAGGACTAATTATTGGCTTCTTTACGGGCCGCTTCTTTCAACAGAAGCAAGGGGCGGGTAACGCGGCACAAACTGAAAAGCAAGTAAAAGAGATCCTCGCACAGCAAGCGCAGCATCATATTCACCAGACTCGTCAGAGTTTAGCGTCGATTGCTAGCCAGTGCGAGACGTTAAAACAACACATTGAAGAATATGAAATGCTGCTTGAACAAGGTGGCGATGAGGACGATAGCAAAGTGCCTTTTTATGGGGAACAGGCAACTACGTACCTACGAAATAGTTTAAAAGGGTCAGACAAGTCTAAAGTTCAACGAGTTTCTGACACGCAACCCAGAGATTTTGCCAATTCAGGTTCTGGGTTATTCGTCGGCGGTTCTGAACAGAATAACGCAGATAAACAGTAACTTCGGGAACTTTTCTGAGACCTCGGACTCTTCTAGTGAAACCATGCTATGTCGCATTAAACATGAAGGAGTGTAACCGAACATGAAAATGTCTTTCCGCCATTGCTTATTGGCGTCTGCCGTTGTTGTAAGTTCATTGGGCTTTACTGCTACTACACAGGCAGCGCTGCCGTTTTTTTCAGATAAAAAAGATGAAATGCCTTCTCTGGCACCTATGCTAGAAGAGGCTACCCCTGCGGTTGTGAGTATCGCAGTAGAAGGCACCCAAACATCACGGCAACGCGTGCCGGAAATGTTTCGATATTTCTTTGGTGCGCCGCAAGAACAAGTCCAGGAGCGTCCTTTTAGAGGTCTAGGTTCGGGGGTCATTATTGATGCAGATAATGGCTACGTGGTCACCAATAATCACGTTGTAGACAACGCGGATGAGATCACCGTTAAACTCACTGACGGACGCGAGCTGAAAGCCAAAAAGCTCGGTTCAGATGAACAAAGTGATATCGCACTTTTAAAGATTGAGCCAGAAAATTTAAAAGCGCTCCCCCTTGCTGACTCTGATGCACTTAGAGTGGGTGATTTTGTTGTTGCTATTGGCAATCCATTTGGACTGTCACAAACCGTTACATCGGGTATTGTCAGTGCACTGGGTCGCTCTGGTCTGAATATCGGTGGCTATGAAGATTTTATCCAAACTGATGCTGCCATTAACCGCGGTAACTCAGGTGGTGCTCTGGTTAATCTGCGCGGCGAGTTAGTAGGTATTAATACCGCTATTTTTGGTCCTAACGGCGGTAACGTTGGCATTGGTTTTGCCATTCCCGCCAATATGATGAAAAGCCTGATTGATCAAATTGCAGAATTTGGCGAAGTACGCCGTGGCCTATTGGGTATTTTAGGAAGCGATATTGATGCAGGTCTCGCAGAAGCGATGAATGCGCAAGTGAATATCGGTGCTTTTGTCAGTGAAGTGCAACCAGAATCAGCAGCTGAAAAAGCTGGTTTACAAGCAGGTGATATTATTACCGCTATTAATGGCCGCAGTTTACACAGCTTCCAGGAACTGAGGGCGAAAATTGCAAGCATGGGTGCCGGTGCTGAAGTCGAACTCACTGTTGTGCGTAAAGGTAAAAAGATGAACGTCGACGTAGTACTGGACGATGCTACCGACACCACCGTTACGGCCGCACAAATTCACCCTGCGCTCGAAGGCGCCACACTCTCTAACGGCAGTGATAATGCTGGAAATGCGGGTGTAGTAGTTTCAGATATTGAACGAGGCGCGCCGGCTGCGCGAATTGGTCTTCAACCTGACGATGTCATTATCGGTGTAAACCGCATTCGCACATCGAGTGTGGCTGATTTTAGAAATGCTTTGGATGAAGCCAAAGGCGTGATCGCTTTAAATGTGAAACGCGGTAATTCCACATTGTATCTGGTTATTCGCCAATAGATTGCCTCAGGCATATCACATACAAGCAGCGCCTTTTCAGGCGCTGTTTTTTTGTATATTGACAAAAATCACTTTTCCTTACGGTAGTTTAGTGAATTAAGTGATATGCTTTATTTATAAAGATGGGGGTCGACTTTCTGACATAGTTGGCAAGTAGGATGCCCTTAAACTGGTAAAAGCAAAGCGTCGCTTTACAGGTTAAACCAAAGGTACCGAGTTAATTGGTAAGTTTGGATACTGTAAAAGTAACCATTAACTAAAAAGTGTAATTCGTGACTGCACGCTCAATTTTTAACTTTATCGCAAAATCTGTTCTATTAGGCACACTGGTAGCGGTATTACTATTGCTGTTCCTACCTAACCTGCGTCAAGGTAGCGGCATCACCCAAGGGTGGTTTAGTCCCCCCTCTGTAAGCGCCAATAGAGAAAGCTATTTTGCCGCACTAAGTCGCTCAGCACCGGCAGTGGTAAACATATACAGTGTGAGCATTGAAACGGATACTGGACTATTTCGCAATCAACCCAGAGAGCGCGCAAGTTTGGGCTCAGGGGTGATCATGACCGAGAATGGTTATATCCTGACATGCCACCATGTGGTTGAAGACGCCGATAGCATTTATGTAGCCGTTCAAGATGGGCGGGTGCTTGAAGCTCAAATTGTTGGGACCGATCCCCTCACTGATCTCGCTGTCCTTAAAGTTACCGCAGACAATCTTCATATAATTCCTCAAGTAAGTGAACCCGACCCTCACGTGGGTGACGTAGTAATGGCTATCGGTAATCCCTTTGATTTAGGGCAGACGATTACGCAAGGCATTGTTAGCCGTGCAGGTAGAAATGGTTTGTCAAACTACGTCGATTTTATCCAGACTGACGCCGTACTTAACCAAGGTAACTCTGGTGGGGCATTGGTAGACAGCAATGGTATTCTGCTCGGCATCACTAATGCGAATTTCCAGGTAAGGGACTCTCGAAATCGCGTGAGAAATGTAGACGGCATTAACTTTGCTGTTCCCTATGAATTAGCAAAACGGGTAATGGACGAAATTATCAGTAATGGGCGGGTTATTCGCGGACAATTGGGTTTTATTGGCAGTGAAAATCGCAATAGACCAGGCATTGACGTAACTGCTGTGGCGAAGGGAAGTCCGGCCGATATTGCAGGGTTGCAACCCGGTGATATTATTGTTTCCATTGATGGAGTGCATTTAGAAAGTGCAGCAAAAACCCTAGATATGATCGCGGAAACCGCACCGGGAACGCAGTTGGTACTTGAGATTAGCCGTGACGGTACTCCTTTATCTATTTCTGCTACCGTCGCTGAGCTGCGCACCAATCCGTAATCACACAGCAGCATAACCAATATTTAAAATGACAAAAAGCGCCAACGGGCGCTTTTTGTTTAGGCTGTTAGAAGTAAGTGAAAGCTATTCTTTCACACGCTCAATAATGGCTCCTAGGCCACTGAGTTTTTCCTCTATGGCTTCATAACCTCTATCGAGATGATAGATACGGTTTACATGGGTTTCACCTTCAGCGATTAATCCGGCAATAACCAAGCTCGCCGACGCGCGCAAATCAGTAGCCATTACAGGCGCACCTTTTAACTTTGAACTTCCTTTAGACACGGCAGAGTTCGCTTCAAGTGCAATTTCCGCTCCCATACGCTGTAATTCAGGTACGTGCATAAACCTATTTTCAAAAATAGTTTCAGTGATCACCCCCGTCCCTTCCGCTACACAGTTAAGGGTGACAAATTGTGCTTGCATATCAGTTGGGAATGCAGGGTGCGGGGCAGTTTTCACTCGCACAGCCTTTGGTCGCTTCCCTTCCATATCTAACTCAATCCAATCATCACCAGTGGTGATTTTGGCACCGGCTTGCTCCAGCTTATCCAATACCGCATCAAGGGTATCTGGCGCCGCATGCGTACAACGAATTTTACCGCCAGTTACAGCAGCCGCCACTAAAAACGTACCCGTTTCGATGCGATCGGGCAACACTGCGTAGTCACAACCGGAAAGTGTTTCTACACCTTCAATCGTTATTTTATCAGTACCTGCACCAGTAATTTTTGCGCCCATTTGGATCAAACAGTTGGCCAAATCGACAATTTCAGGTTCACGCGCGGCATTCTCTAACACCGTCGTCCCTTCAGCAAGCGCAGCGGCCATCATTAAGTTCTCGGTAGCACCAACACTTACCATGTCCATAAAAATACGTGCGCCTTGCAATCGCCCATCGACTTCTGCCCGGATATAGCCTTCTTCCACCTCTATTTTAGCACCCATCTTTTCAAGTCCGGTGAGGTGAAGATTGACAGGACGGGCGCCAATAGCACAACCACCCGGTAACGAAACGTTAGCTTTACCCTGCTTTGCCAACAAAGGCCCTAGCACGAGAATGGACGCACGCATGGTACGCACTAATTCATAAGAAGCCGTAACGCTTTCTAACGTACTTGCATCAATAATGATGTCATTTGGCGCGGGTTGAGCCACTTCTACGCCAAGTTCTTTAAGTAAGGCCGTAGTCGTATTAATGTCACGCAAACGCGGCACATTGGTATAGCGACAAGGAGAATCTGTCAGTAAGCTCGTCATCAACAACGGCAAGGCAGCATTTTTAGCACCAGAAATTCGAACCGAACCTTGCAAAGCCGGGCTTTTCTTAATTACAAGTTTATCCACGAATATGACCTATTATTGGGGAATATGGAACTGGCGCTCACGCTCCCAGTCTTTCACTGAAAACGTCTTAATGCTAATCGCGTGCATGCTGCCGTCAGCAATCTTATCAGCGAGTGGAGCGTAAACCACCTGCTGTCGCTTAACTCGACTCATTTCACTAAATGCATCGCTCACCGCAATAATATTGAAATGAGACCCTTCACCTGTCACGTGGACTTCGTGGAGATCGAGCGCCTCCTTTAAGATTGTTTCAATTTCAGACAATTCCATAACTTACTTCTTTAATTCGTTAATTGGTCTTTATTCTACTGGTAAAAAGCTGTCCGCGTCGCTAATTTTTGCGAGTTTCTGGAGCTTCTCAGGCATTTTATAAAGGGTCATGCTAACATTGTTTTGCTTAGCATCCCTAACCGCATTAATTAACCAGGCTAAACCAGCACTGTCAGCGCGCTCTACATCACTAAGGTCGACAGTACAAGTCGCTGCTTTTTTAAGTAAATCACGCTCACTATTACGCAAACTTTCCCACAGATTTTTCGACAGTGTATCGCGGTCAAGATGCCCATGAACCACAATATTGCCCTTATCGTTTACCTCAAAAAGGCTCACTCGGGCTCTCCTTCAATTTGGATGGCTGCCCCTTGTTTAAGCTCGACTGGTTTACCTATTTTGTCTCGCATCAGCGCAATAACGGCATCAATGCCTTCTTGGCGTAAAATTGATTCAAACTCGCTGCGCTTACTGTTTAACATACTGATGCCTTCAGCAACCATATCATAAGCTTTCCATTCGTTGGTTTTGCTGTCTTTTCTTACTTTAAACGCAATTTTAATTTCCGGACGAACGGGATCTTGTACCACTGCGCGCACCGTCACAGACTTCTTATCATCAAAACTTGATTCAGGCTCGAAAATGACGGTTTGGTTGTCGTAGTACCCCATGGCTACGGCATAAGTAGTCACCAGATATTGACGAAAAACACTGATATATTCCCCCATTTTTTCCTGAGGTACTGATTTAAAGTGTTTACCCAAAACCATAAAGGCAGCGAATTTGTAATCAATATGAGGAACCAGTTCCTCTTCCATAATAGTGCGAAGCATTTCTGGATCAGCTTTAATTTCAGCCTGATTTGCCTTAATGCGGTCGAAGGTGCGATTTGCCACATCCTGAACTAACTCGTAAGGGTTCTGTTCATTCACTGTTTGTGCACTAGCAGTCCCCACTACTGACATCACCATAATGCCTATCGCTGCCATAAACTTTTTCAAAGTCTCTCTCCTAAAAACCATTTCTTTAAAGCAGACCAGTTTCAATATCAATTAGTTTCATCTGGTCGCAATTTGAATATGTATAACCCGCTATAAAACTAACTAATTTCCATCACTGCCGCGGTTAAATAAAAATTGCCCAATCAAATCCTCTAATACTAAGGCCGATTTGGTGTCTTGCAGGTAGTCACCATTTTTGAGGTTTTCTACACCATCGAAAGAAAAACCAGGCTGGAACCCTACATATTGTTCGCCGAGTAGTCCCGACGTTAATATAGAGACAGAGCTGGTATCTGGAAATCCGTCATATTCCTTTAAAATTGACAGTTCAACTACTGGCGTAAAGTCTTCTTGATCAAGTGTTATCGAAGATACACGACCCACTGTAACTCCCCCAACCTTTACGGCAGAGCGCGGTTTTAGACCACCAATATTGTCGAATTTAGCGTACAGCGTATAGGTATCGCCTTCAGTAGCCACAGTCTGATTCGCCACTTTTAGGGCCAATAGTAGTAGTGCTCCTATGGTGAGTACGACAAAAAAGCCTACCATCACTTCCGTTTTATACTTGTTCATTCCAACCCCCTACTCGATACCGAACATCAGGGCGGTTAGTACGAAATCCAGCCCCAATACTGCTAATGATGAATACACTACTGTTTCAGTAGTGGCTTTGCTGATCCCTTCCGACGTTGGAATAGAATCGTAACCTTTAAATATGGCAATCCAAGTGACAACCAAGGCAAAAACGAGGCTTTTTATCACGCCGTTTAACACATCCTGATCCCAATCGACTGTAGATTGCATAATAGACCAATAGCTACCTGCATCTACGCCCAGCCAATCCACTCCAACCAGATGGCCACCGAGAATACCAATAGCACTAAATATGATTGCCAACATGGGCATAGCTAACATACCTGCCCAAAAGCGAGGGGCCACAATTCGTCGTAGCGGGTCGACCGCCATCATTTCTAAACTACTTAATTGTTCTGTGGCTTTCATCAAGCCGATTTCAGCGGTCAATGCGGAGCCTGCGCGGCCTGCGAACAGTAGCGCCGTTACCACAGGTCCAAGTTCACGCAACAGCGACAACGCCACCATGGGCCCTAAGCTACCCTCTGCCCCGTAATCAACCAAAATGGTATACCCCTGGAGAGCCATAACCATGCCAATAAATAAGCCAGACACCATGATGATCAGAAGCGATTGAACGCCCACTACATAGAGCTGCTTTATGACCAAAGGAATATTCTTTACACGGGGCATTGCTACCAGCGCTCCGAAAAGCATAATAGCAGCGCGGCCTATGGCGGTAACTTTGGCAAATGTGGATGCGCCGACAGATTGGAAAAACCTCATTTGTCCGCTCCTAAGAAACTGTTTTTCAGATCGGGCGCGGGATAGTGGAAAGGCACAGGACCATCCGCCTTACCTTTTAAAAATTGCTGTACCAATTCAGAATCACTATCCTTAATCTGCTGTGCAGTCCCTTCTCCAATAACCCGTTTGTCTGCCAGAATATAAATATAGTCAGCGATGGTCAGTACTTCCGTGACATCGTGGGTCACCACAATGCTGGTGAGATTCAATGCATCATTGAGTTCGCGTATCAATTTAACCAGCACCCCCATAGAAATGGGATCCTGTCCGGCAAACGGCTCATCATACATAATAAGTTCAGGGTCCAGAGCGATTGCCCGTGCAAGAGCTGCACGGCGTGCCATTCCGCCCGACAGTTCACTGGGCATGAGTTTAGCAGCCCCTCGTAATCCCACAGCCTGTAGCTTTAAAGCGACAATCGTCGCAATAATATCTTCCGATAATTTAGTGTGTTCACGTAACGGAAAAGCCACGTTGTCAAATACGCTCATATCGGTAAAAAGCGCGCCGCTTTGAAATAGCATGCTCATTCGACGCCGGGTGTCATAAAGTACTTTTCTCGACATGGAAACGATAGATTCTCCGTCGAAAGTGATATCTCCTTCATCAGGTGTCAATTGACCACCAATAAGGCGCAGCAGCGTAGTTTTACCAATACCACTTGGCCCCATTACCGCTGTTATCTTTCCCTTAGGTACACGCAGTGATATGCCGTCGTATATGATCCTCTCGGCGCGCTTAAAGGTAAGGTTATTAATCTCAACTAAATGATCCATAGTATGTTTTATGTCGACCCTTGACGTCGTGAAGTCGCTTTTTTTTAAAAAAAAGCCCACTTACTTGGTAATTCAAAACAATGAGAACATTCAATTATTATGCCTTACTACCACTTTACACTCTGGGAGTGAAAGACGTGATAGAGGCTGAAGTTCAAAAAGTTTACTGATCAGTGTAATTTTGAGCATTGTACGCTTTTTCAAGACATCAGCCAAAGTCAAAAAGTTACAAGTTATGTTCGATGAAGACGAATGGTTCAAATTCTGGGTTTAGTGTCCTTAATTTAAGCTGAACAGAATGGAAAAAGGGGAATAGTGTGCGAGAAAAAGGCAATTTTAGTCATCTCGATAAAATAAAACGCCGCAAGCATAGGCAAAAGCCAACGATTTTGCGACAATTGGTTGAAATACTTTCATATAACAGGCTGTTGTGCTTTTAAACATTGTTATTTTTATCATTGGTTTGGTCGTATTAAGTTGGAGTGCTGACCGCTTTGTCTACGGTGCGTCTGCTTTGGCAAAGAATATTGGCATATCGCCAATGATGATTGGCCTGACTATAGTGGCAATGGGTTCCTCTGCCCCTGAAATCGTCGTATCAGCTATCGCCTCGGCTAATGGCAATATGAACACGGCTGTGGGTAATGCACTGGGATCAAACATCACCAATGTCGCTTTAGTGTTGGGTATTACTGCATTGGTCAAACCCTTGCTCGTTTCATCTTCCACGTTAAAGCGAGAACTCCCTGCACTTCTGGTGATTTCACTTATTGCCATTGGCTTTATGTTCGACGGTGAACTTAAATCCTATGAAGGCATTATTCTTCTCGGTTTATTTATTTTCGTATTGGCCATGATGGCTTGGTTGTCGCTTCAGGTAGATAAAGAAGATCCACTCGTCGCCGAAACCGCAGATGAAATTCCCAAAGGCGTTTCCAATACCGCAGCATTAATATGGATTGGCGTTGGTCTTGTTGTTTTACCGCTAAGTGCCCATTTCCTCGTCAATTCAGCCGTCGAAATTGCCCGCTACCTCGGTATTTCAGACCTCGTCATTGGCCTGACTATCATTGCCTTTGGCACCAGTTTACCTGAACTGGCCGCCAGTATAGCCGGCGTGCTTAAGGGTGAAGATGATTTGGCTTTAGGAAACATAATAGGGTCGAATATTTTCAACTTGTTAGCTGTGTTAGGTATGCCTGGCCTTATAGCGCCAGGTCTGTTAGACCCAGATGTGTATCATCGCGATATGTACGTTATGCTGGGTCTTACCTTGTTATTGTTTTTATTTAGTTTCGATTTAGTTGGTAAAAGGACGATTTCCCGAACTAATGGTTTGTTACTCGTCACCTGCTTTGTCGGCTATCAATTCTGGCTGTTCGGATAATGATAAAAGAAAACCTTCGAGCCAATTATATTGCCTCTGCCAAGCGTGTCATTGCAATTGAAACTCAGGCAATTGAGGCATTAGCGGATCGGCTTGATGAGCAATTTGTTCAAGCCTGTGAAATACTTTTCGCTTGTGAGGGAAAAGTAGTGGTCTCAGGCATGGGAAAATCCGGTCATGTGGGAAATAAAATTGCCGCTACCCTCGCCAGTACAGGCACCCCGGCATTTTTCATGCACCCCGGTGAAGCTAATCACGGCGATTTAGGCATGTTGAGTAAAGGCGATGTGTTGCTGGCCATTTCAAACTCTGGCGAGACCAACGAAATTGTTAATTTACTTCCCGTGGTCAAACGCCTAGGCATCAGTGTAGTTGCCATGACCAATAGTGCAGCAAGTACACTTGGTCAACACGCCGATGTAGTACTTGATATCAGTGTAGAACAAGAAGCCTGTTCACTGGGGTTAGCTCCCACGTCAAGCACCACGGCCACGCTGGTAATGGGCGATGCTTTGGCTGTTGCGTTGTTAGATCAAAAAGGGTTCACTTCGGACGATTTTGCCTTATCTCACCCAGGTGGAAGTTTAGGCCGTAAGCTATTATTAAAGGTTAGCGATATTATGTTAACGGGTAGCGATGTTCCCCTGATAAAGGAAAGTGCGAGTGTGGCTCAAGCACTGTTAGAAATTTCTAAAAAAGGCTTGGGTATGACAGGGGTAGTAGATGACTCTGGTGCACTTACAGGCGTGTTTACAGATGGTGATCTACGTCGTATTTTAGACGCGCGAGCAGATCTCCACGACGCCACCGTGAACGATGTCATGACCAAAGGGGGCAAAACGACCACCGCCGAGCAATTGGCTGTTGAAGCGTTAAATGTTATGGAGTCATTTAAAATCAGTGCGCTGATGGTCATTGATGCAAACCATAAACCCATCGGTGCATTTAACATGCACATGTTACTTAGAGCAGGGGTATTGTAGATGGCCACGACGCTTTATGGTGAATTGAACGACGACTTATTTGATAGCTTATCCAAAATCAAGCTTTTAGCGTGTGACGTTGACGGCGTTTTTTCCGATGGACGAATATATCTAGGTAACGATTCAGAAGAATTAAAAGCGTTTCACACCCGTGACGGTTATGGTGTTAAAGCGTTGGTTAGTCATGGCGTTGTGGTGGCTGTGATTACCGGAAGACAGTCCCGTATTGTTGAAAATAGAATGCGTGCGCTTAATGTTGCGCATATTATTCAGGGTGAAGAAAACAAGTCTGAGGCGCTTGAGCGTCTTATGGGAGAGTTGGGTGTAACGTCTGAAGAAGTCGCTGCCGTGGGCGATGATATGCCAGATACAGGCATGTTTCTTCACGCTCACGTTAAAATTGCAGTGGCTGATGCCCACCCATTTGTTAAGCAACAAGCGAATTGGTCAACCCACCTTCCCGGAGGGTTCGGTGCGGTAAGAGAGATCGCTGATACCATCTTACAAGCGAAAGGTATTGTAAACGATATATTCGGGGCAAGCGTATGAGTAAGTTTAGCTTCAACCGCTTAGGGCTAAGTATTTCGGCGCTCTTTATTCTAGCCTTATTGATGTACTTACCGACCTGGATGGAAGAGCAACCTGAGGTGCAAAAAAGCCAGGGAATTGATGCGTTGAAGCCAGCTTACAAAGCCAAAAACCTTACCACCACTTTGTATAATCACGATGGGCAGCTCAATCACAGAGTATTTGCTAAATCCATGGAGCACTATGATCAACTGGGTTTTGTTTTATTCGAAATGCCTCAATATACACTGTATACCGACAATGCATCTTCACCTTGGGTAGTCACCGCGAAAGAAGGGACGCTCTACAACAATGAACTCATTCAATTAGAAAATGATGTGCATATTGAGAACCAAACCACAGATGATTTTGTCAAAACTATTACGACACAATACATTCAGATTAATTTAGAAAACAAGCAGATGACATCTGACCAAGCCGTTGAAATACTTGGTTCACAATATGTTATCCAGAGCAATGGGTTTAACGCCAATTTACGTACCCAAGAATACGAGCTTATCGATCATGTACAAACCATTTATTCCCCTGGCAACTAGCCTTTTACTGGCATTTGCAAGCGTTTCTGTCTCAGCCGGCGAAGCTGACTTTTCTAAGCCAATAAAAGTTGATGCTAAGTCACAATTCGTCGATGGTAAAAATAAGACATCATTGTTTAAAGACGACGTACTCATTACGCAAGGTTCTTTGATCATTACCGCCGATGAAGTAGAAGTCATCGCCACCGAAGGCGAAGGAAGAGAAGTGTTTGTTGCTCGTGGTAACCCAGCCAGCTACTCTCAAAAGTTGGAAGACGGCACACCAGTTTCCGCCAAAGCCAACGAAATCCGCTACGAAGTAGTCAATCGTACTATTTCTCTTATAGGTAAAGCGCAACTTAAGCAAGACACCAGTATGGTGCAAGGCGACACGATAACCTTTGATATGATCACCGAGCAATTGTTGGCTACTGGTAGCAGTGATACCGACGGCGATGGACGAGTGACGACGGTTTTCACCCCGGAAACGATCCGTAAAACTACATCGAAGAACAAAAAAGAAGACCGTGAGGACGAGCGATAGCAATGGCTACATTGAGTGCAAAAAACCTCGCGAAGGCTTACAAATCACGCCAAGTAGTAAGAGACGTAAGTCTTTCAGTGGCAACGGGACAAATTGTTGGTCTACTGGGTCCCAACGGGGCAGGCAAAACGACAACGTTTTATATGATAGTGGGATTGGTGCCTTTGGATAAGGGCAGAATAGAAATTGATGACAATGAACTCACGCACCAACCCATGCACGAGCGGGCACGTCGTGGCATAGGCTATCTGCCTCAAGAAGCATCAATTTTCAGGAAGCTCACTGTCCACGAAAATATCATGGCCATTTTGCAGACCCGCAAAGATTTAAATTCTCAACAACAGGAAGAAGAAGCAGACGCCCTACTTGATGAATTTAATATTAACCATATACGTAATAGTACAGGGATGAGTTTGTCGGGAGGAGAGCGCCGTCGTGTTGAGATTGCTCGCGCCCTTGCCGCCAATCCCCAATTTATTTTGTTGGATGAACCTTTTGCCGGAGTTGATCCAATATCAGTTAATGATATAAAGAAGATAATACAGCATCTTCGAGATAGGGGTATCGGTATCCTTATCACTGACCATAACGTGCGAGAAACATTGGATGTTTGTGAGAAAGCGTACATTGTGAGTCATGGCGAGCTTATTGCGCAAGGAACAGCAGAGCAGGTTTTAAGTAATCAAAAAGTAAGGGATGTATACCTAGGCGAACAATTCAGGCTATAGTTAGAGTAACCGAATTGTCATTTTTTCCGTTTCGCTCAGGTATATTCAATTTAGAGCATTTAGATAAGACGTAGATGAAACCATCTTTACAGCTAAAATTTAGCCAACAACTTACCATGACACCGCAGCTACAGCAGGCCATTAAACTGCTGCAGCTTTCTACGCTTGACCTTCAGCAGGAAATTCAGGAAGCACTAGACTCAAACCCGCTTTTGGAAATTGAGGAAGGAAATGACGAACCTCAACTTGAGAAGAACAATATCGATAATGACGATAGTGTATCTGACGTGTCGGCTTCCGCCTCAAGTGACACGCTTGAAGCCGGTGACGCACTGGAAAAGAATGACCTGCCTGACGAGCTTCCCATAGACAGTACTTGGGATGAATATTATTCTGCCTCTTCAGCGCCGGCTCCTGGACCATCCAGTGATGATGAACAAATATTCCAAGGCGAAACCACAGAAGATATTCAAGCTCATTTGCTGTGGCAAATGCGTCTGACCCACTTTTCTGACACCGATCGCGCCATTGCCACTGCAATTATCGATTCAATTGACGAATCAGGCTACTTAACCGTATCCCTTGAAGATATTCTAGAAGCGGTAAACGCACAAGAAACATCGACTGAAGACGATGAAGAACCCATCGAGATGGACGAAGTTGAATGTGTATTGAAGCGCATTCAAATGTTCGATCCTATTGGTTCTGGCTCTCGAACCCCTCAGGAATGTCTGATGGTGCAATTGCGTCAATTCGCTGAAGACACGCCGTGGCTCACAGAAGCAAAACAATTGATTGAAGAATATTCTGATTTGCTAAGCAGCAAAGACTATCGCACTCTCATGCGTAAAAGCCGACTAAAAGAAGATCAGCTGCGTGAAGCGATGCGTTTACTGCAAACCTTGAATCCTCGCCCAGGTAGTGCTTTAGTTACTAAAGAGCCTGAGTATGTTATTCCCGATGTCTCAGTGACCAAAAAGAATGGCCGTTGGGTGGTTGAGCTGAACCCTGACAGCCTACCGAAGCTAAGCGTCAATCAACAGTACGCCGCCATGAGTCGACGAGCTAAGAACAGCAGCGACTCACAATTCATCCGCTCACACATGCAAGAAGCGAAATGGTTTATTAAGAGCCTGGAATCGCGCAACGACACCTTGATGAAGGTAGCGAATTGTATTGTGCAGCAGCAAATGGGCTTTTTTGAACACGGTCCAGAAATGATGAAACCTATGGTGCTAAATGATGTCGCAGAAATGGTAGACATGCACGAATCCACCATTTCACGTGTCACGACACAAAAATACATGCATACACCACGTGGCATCTTTGAGTTGAAATACTTTTTCTCCAGCCACGTTGCAACGGAATCGGGTGGTGAATGTTCATCAACGGCAATTCGTGCATTGATTAAAAAGCTGGTAGCGGCAGAAAAACCAAGCAAGCCGCTAAGTGATAGCAAGATTGCTTCATTGTTGGCCGAACAAGGCATTAAAGTTGCCCGGCGGACAATAGCAAAGTACCGGGAATCGTTATCGATCCCGCCGTCTAACCAACGCAAAAGCCTCATTTAATAGGCTTAATTATATAAGGAAGACGAAATATGCAAATCAACCTTACTGGTCACCATGTCGAAATCACCGACTCTTTGCGTAATTATGTCGATACGAAGTTCAGCAAACTTGAACGTCACTTTGATCACATTTCTAATGTGCATGTCATCCTGAACGTTGAAAAATTAAATCAAAAAGCCGAAGCGACCGTTCATTTAAGTGGCGCTGAAGTATTCGCATCCTCAGAAAATACCGACATGTATGCGGCGATTGACAGCATGGTTGATAAGCTCGACCGGCAGGTAATCAAGCATAAGGAAAAACTGAAAAAACATTAGTAGTTAAAACCGTATGGATATACAAGCCATAGTAAGTCTGGACCGCACCGAGTGTGCGGTTCAGTGCAATAGCAAAAAGCGAATTTTAGAAATAATCGCTGATATTGCTGCAAAAAATAATGCTCAAATTGATCAGGCTACCGTGCTAAGCAGTTTACTCGCCCGAGAGCGAATGGGCAGCACGGGCATCGGTAACGGCATTGCATTACCGCACGGGCGTTTGGCTGGTCTAGACAAGGTCATTGCCATTGTGGTCACCAGCACTCCAGCCATTGATTTTGATGCTCTTGATGAAAAACCAGTAGATATATTCTTTGCCCTTTTAGTACCTGAGGATCAAACCCAAGGTCATTTACAAACGTTGGCCACTGTCGCTGGCAAACTGAGTGACAAAGAGACTATCAAAGCAATTAGACGCGCCACCACAAGCGATGATATTTTAACTGCATTGAGCTAACCGTGCGGACTAGATAAAGTAAGCGCGAACAAACTTAGTGAGTATACAAGAGGGAGTAGGCTGGTGAAGCTGATTATTATCAGTGGGCGTTCTGGTTCAGGTAAATCCGTTGCCCTTCGTGCACTGGAAGATTTAGGTTATTACTGTGTTGACAATATTCCGGTCAACTTGCTCCCCACCCTGACTCACACGGTTGTGGATGAGTACGATCAAGTTGCAGTCAGTATCGACGTTCGCAACCTGCCTAAAAATCCTAATGACTTAGTTGAAATTCTCGATTACCTCCCCGCTTCGTGGTCGATGACGATTGTGTATATTGACGCGAGCGATGATGTACTGGTTAAGCGATTCAGTGAAACCAGACGTCTTCACCCATTGGCAAAGCTTAACAAGTCGCTGTCAGAGGCGATCAAAGCCGAGTCCGCCCTACTCGCCCCAATTGCAGAAAGAGCCGATCTCTATCTCGATACGGATAAACTCACCGTCCATCAACTGGCAGAATTAATTCGCGAACGTATTTTGGGCAAAAAGAGCTCACGGCTTGTACTGGTGTTTGAATCGTTCGGTTTCAAGTACGGCATTCCCAAAGACGCTGATTACGTTTTCGATGCACGGTTCTTACCCAACCCTCACTGGGAACCCGACCTTAAGCATTTGACAGGGTTAGACGCCCCAGTAGAAGTATTTTTAGGTTCACAGCCTGTGGTGACTAAATTTATTTGGCAAATTCAAAATCTCATTACCACTTGGTTGCCGCACCTTGAACGGAATAATCGAAGTTACGTGACTGTCGCTATTGGCTGTACGGGCGGACAACACCGTTCAGTTTTCATTGCACAAAGCCTGTCCAAAACTTTTGGTGAATTTCACCCCGACGTACAAATTCGCCATAGGGAGCTAAATCAGTAATGCCCATTGAAAAAAACCTTACTATAGTAAATAAGTTAGGACTGCACGCCAGAGCCGCTACCCAATTAGTACAATTGGCAAACCAATTTGATGCCCGTATCACTTTAAAGAAGGGTGACAAAGAAGCTGATGCAAACAGTGTGTTGGGATTAATGATGTTAGAAAGTCACCAGGGGGAACAGGTGGGTGTCATTGTTGAAGGCGACGATGCAGAACAAGCAATGGCAGCAGTGGAAGAATTAATAGAGGGAAAATTCAACGAAGACGAGTAAGTTTAACCTGTTGAATTGACAAATTAATCGCCGCTGACAAATAAACCGCGATATTATGCGCAATTGTCATGACACGGTCATCCCAATTGCGATATTCTACCCCCGATCCCGAATCTACCAATCTACCTCTGTGGCAGATTGGATCTATGCTTACAATCGAAACCGTTTAGCTGAGTAGGACTGGCTATTTATGGCAGAAGCGCTTATTTCTAAATACGTACAAACCCAACTCCGCGCCTTAAACGGGGCGCTGAATAACGGGCAATTTGTGTCTGTGCGTAAACTTCTGCTTGAACTCCCGCCTTCTGATGTTGCGCATATATTGGAATCCAGTCCAAGTCGCACTCGCGATGAGCTTTGGGAATTGATAGATAGCGACTTTCACGGTGACATTTTAGAAGAACTTTCTGATGATGTTCGAAACGGCATTATCACCAAAATGTTGCCAGCCAATGTGGTAGATGCCCTTGAGGAAATGGATACTGACGATCTGGCGGAAACCTTAAGTAGTCTTCCAGAGCCTGTACTTGCCGATATTCTCGACTCGATGGATGCGCAGGACAGATTGCGCGCAGAGCAAGCCCTGTCCTATGGTGAAGAAACTGCGGGCTTCATCATGAATACCGACACCATCACACTGCGCCCAGATGTCACCATTGACGTGGTGCTGCGATATATTCGGCTGAAAGGTGAGCTTCCCGAAAATACGGATACTTTCTATGTCGTAAACCGCACAGACAATTTAGTGGGCATAGTACCCGTGGCTCGTTTGCTTACCGCGGATACCGAAGAAAAGGTATCTGATATTATGGATGAAGAGTCAGAAGCGATTCCGGTGAATATGCCCGATGATGAAGTTGCCAGTTTATTCGAGCGCTATAATTGGTTATCGGCGCCAGTAGTGGATGAAAATCATCGTCTGGTAGGTCGTATTACCATTGACGATGTCGTTGATATTATTCGCGAAGACGCCGAGCACTCCATGATGAGTATGGCGGGTCTTGACGATGATGAAGACACCTTCGCGCCCGTTATGCAAAGTACCAAGCGCCGTTCCGTATGGTTAGCCGTTAATTTGGCAACGGCGCTAATGGCAGCAATGGTCAGTGATGTGTTTGAAGCCACACTGAGTCAGTTAGCCGTGTTGGCCATATTAAATACCATTGTCCCTAGTATGGGTGGCGTGGCTGGCAACCAGACACTCACGTTGGTAATAAGGGGCATGGCGTTAGGTCACGTCAACGCCAGTAACTCACGATGGCTCATCAGCAAAGAAATTTCGATCGGGTTTCTCAATGGCGCTATCTGGGCTGTGCTAATTGCGTCGGTTATTGCACTGTGGAAACAAGATTACATGCTTGGGGTAATTATCGCCTTTGCCATGATGGTTAATATGATAGCAGCTGCGCTGGCTGGCGCTACCTTGCCAATGATCATGAAACGCTTAAAAATTGACCCCGCACTAGCGGGTAGTGTAATTCTAACCACTATAACAGATGTTGTTGGCATATTTGCGTTTCTAGGTACGGCGACCTTGTTTTTACTTTAGCTACGCTTTACTCGATAGGCTGCAGGTTTATACTCCCCATCTTGAATGCGTTACATGAGTGCTGCTTTTGCCACATAGCCAGACACGTTTAATTTATAGCCCACTCCCCAAACGGTTTGCACTAAACGTGCACCGTTTTCAATACTCTGCACCTTGTCTAATTTGGCACGCAACCGATTGATGTGGCTATTCACCGTGTGTTCATAGCCTTCGTGGTTATAGCCCCACACCGCATTGAGTAATTGATGACGCGAGAAAACCTGGTTGGGATGACGGCAAAAGTAGTCAAGTAAGGTAAACTCTCTGGCGGTGAGTGGTAGCGTCTGACCATTTAACGTGACACTGTGATAGCGAGGGTCTACTCTCAAGGGGCCTATTTCAATGCGCTCATCACTTAGCTGGGTACCAAGATTACTGCATAAAGAAGGCATGCTTCGACGCATATGTGAGCGGATACGCGCGATAAAAGCCCGTTCGTTAAACGGTCCTTTTAAGTAGTCATCGACTCCCACATCAAAATATTCCACTTCGTCTACACTTGCACTGTCTGTGGCAATAGCGTTGCACTCTACCGCCATTACCCAACTATCAGGATGACTTCGAACCAATTCACTAAAGCGAGTTACACAATCACTTCCCTTGAAGGTCTCGACAATAATGAGCGAATAATGCTGTGCTTTAAGTAACGAATGTGCGCAGTGAAAGCTCGATACCACGTCGTGTAAAAAGCGTTGATTACTTAAGCACCCCGTGATGATTTTCTGAAATTCATTGGTGCGATGAATAACCAGGATCATGTTCTGCTCCACATATACCGTTTTATGACAAGACCCGTCTTGCCCCCATATCATTTCATTGAAACGGGATAAATTTTATACCTCCACCATAAGTCACCGTGCCTTTTGAGATGTACCACAAAGACAACTCAACCCTATTCCCCTTCCTGTTGCTTGCCACAGATCTGTTTTGTTTTTGTGATATTTATGTGATGAATTGCATCACTTGCTGGCCTAAATTCTGACCTGCTTTTAGTCAACAAATAAGGACAACAGAATGAAACTTACCCAACTCGCCAGCGCCACTTTACTCTCGCTGGCCACTGTTTCAATTAGCCAGGCTGTAACGTTAGATATTGAAATTACCAATCTCACTCAAGCGCAAAGCTTTACTCCCAGACTTGTCATTGCCCATGACAGTTCAGTGGATGCATTTGAAGTAGGGCAACCTGCCTCTTCTGCACTGACGTGGTTAGCGGAAGCTGGGGTGATTGACGATGAACAAAATGCTGATTCGAGCGGCGCCAATTTCGAAGCCATGCTAGGTCCCGTTGATACCGACAATGGGACGAATACCTGGCATCGCTTTGGCGGTCTACTGGCACCTAGTGAGTCACTGAGCTATCCATTCGATACCATGGACAAGCCCTATCTTTCATTACTGGCGATGCTAATCCCGACTAATGATGCCTTCGTTGGTATGGACAGCATCATGATACCTACTCAACCCGGTACATACACTTACTACCTCAATGCCTATGATGCTGGCACTGAACTAAATGACGAATTAAACAGCGCACGTACCGACGTGGTTGAAGCTGGTACGGGTAATGCGCTGGGTGGATATGGATTACCAGGGCTGGCAGGCGGTGGTGCGCCAACGCGCATCGTTGATCTAGGCATTGGCGGCACTGGGGTGGGTGCACAAGTCATCAATGGCGAAGTTGAAGATGGGGAAGATGGTCCTGTTCACATACACAGAAATGCACTTGGTGATACCGATAATGCAGGCGGCGCCAGTGACTTAGATTCCACTGTCCATCGTTGGTTAAACCCAGTCGCGCGTGTCGTTATTACGGTGCCTGCGTCGTAAGGAGCGTAAAAATGAAAAAGCCAATAATCAAACTCAGTACGCTACTTCTTCTTTCCACACTTCTTGCCGCGTGCGGTGATGACGGAGATACTGGTCCTCAAGGCCCTGCTGGTCCACAAGGTGAAGCAGGAGCCGATGGTGCTGACGGTCAAGATGGCCAAGACGGGGTAAACGGTAATTCGGCAGTCTACATCGTTACACTGACAAACCTTACTCATGCGCAGCCTTTAGCGCCCGCGGCCATTATTCTACACGAATCTGGTTATCACGCGTTTAGTGAAGGAGAGGCAGCCAGTATGGGTATTGAAGTGATGGCAGAAGGTGGAAACCCGTCAATGGTTATTGATGAAGCCATGGCCTCTACCGACTTTTTAGATGCCCAAAATACTGGGAATATTCTGGCACCGCGTATGGGCTCAGACGTGTTTACATTGGTGGTTCCAGATCTCGATGCAGATGATCTAAGACTGACAGTAACGACTATGCTTGTTAACACCAATGATGCATTTACAGGATTAAATGCCGCCGATGTCAGTAATATGTCAGTGGGAGAAACCAAAACCTTTATGACCGTAACCTGGGATGCCGGTACGGAAGCGAATACAGAAACGGCGACAAGTATCCCAGGTCCTGCAGCGGGGGCCGCTGGCGGTGGCGGTGAAGCAGCAGGCTACGATCCGGCAAGGGATGATTTAGCAGATGTTGTGCGTCTGCACTCAGGTGTTATTACTAATGCCAATGCTATGGATCCAAGCCGTGAAGGATTAGCCACATCAATACTGGCTGAAGCACACCGGTTCGACTTCCCTACCAGCCGTATAGCAATTACCCGTACGCGTTAAAACCCATCGTTGTTGCAGCCGATTAAAAGTACCCCGTCACCTTAGATAGGGTACTTTAACATTCTCTCTGTCAGTAGTCGGTCACAAGAAGCATGATATTACGTGTTTGAATGTCACGTAGGGAAAGGTAGTGTTGCAATAAAGTACTGGCTTTAATGGCGACATTAAAGCCAGCTTACTTAAATCACTTAATTACCTTAAGAGTAGGCTTACCCTTTTTAGGCGGAACAGGGGCATCATTGCCGTCGACTGCCGTGTCAGCCTCCTCAATTGATGTAGGACCACTGGGTTGTTGTGGTGACCCTGATTCGTCGTGCTGGCGCTCTTGCTGAGCACGGGCGATGTCTTCTTCAGTAGCAAAGACAGTACCGGCACCATTTTCTCTTGCGTAAATGGCCATTACGGCTTCACAAGGCATACTCAGTCGACGTGGCTGGCCTGAGAAGCGCGCCTGAAATGACAAACCTTCTATATCAAGCGAAAAGTTCACACAGGCACTGGGAGAGACATTCAAGACGATTTGACCGTCTTTAACAAACTCCTGTGGTACTTCCACCAAGTCATTAGTGGCATCCACCACAATGTATGGTGTTAAATCGTTATCAACAATCCACTCATAAAAAGCCCTAAGCAAATAGGGCTGGTTTGACGTCATAGCGGTCATAGTGGGTTGTGGATCTCACGCTCTTGGTCAGTTAATGACGCTTTAAACGAGCT
Source organism: Alteromonas sp. D210916BOD_24 (assembly GCF_047159385.1). Lineage (GTDB taxonomy): Bacteria > Pseudomonadota > Gammaproteobacteria > Enterobacterales > Alteromonadaceae > Alteromonas. The sequence continues at coordinate 495,470 of NZ_AP038333.1, read as the reverse complement.
ACGTGAGAAAATACGATTCATGTATGCGTTGATCTCTTTGCTTCCTGCGCCATTAAGTTCAATACCCAATGCAGGTAAACGCCACAATAGCGGCGCTAAGTAACAATCTACTAAGCTAAACTCTTCGCTCATGAAATACGGCATTTCGCCAAATACAGGCGCAAGTGACAGCAAGGCTTCACGAAGTTCATTACGCGCTGATTCCACATCGCCTTCACCACGGAAGATACGTGCAGCAAGAGAGTACCAGTCTTGTTCGATGCGGTGCATCATTAGGCGGCTTTGACCACGTGATACTGGATAAACCGGCATAAGTGGTGGATGAGGGAAACGCTCATCAAGGTATTCCATGATGATATGCGACTTGTAAAGTACAAGTTCGCGATCAACAAGAGTGGGAACAGTACCGTAAGGGTTTAGCTCCAACAGATCTTCAGACAGATTGCTAGGATCTGTGTAGCTGATTTCAACACCCACACCTTTTTCTGCCAACACAATACGCACCTGGTGGCTATAAATATCAATTGTGTCAGAGAACAACGTCATAATAGAACGTTTATTCGCGGCTACGGCCATTCAATTTCCTCCGTCGAGAAACAAGTTTATGCCCACAAAAATGAGCGAATTACAAATGCCAAAAAAGGGGGCGAGAAGCCCCCTTTTGGTATTATACATAAATCTGTGCGATTAGTGCACTTCTCGCCAGTATTCTTTCTTCAGTAAGTAAACAAATACAAACAATACAGCGATAAAGATAAGTACCCACTTACCAATTTTTTGAGACTCTAGCTTAGAAGGCTCACCGGTGTACTCCAAGAAGTTCACAAGATCAGCAACGGCTTGGTCGTATTCGTCAGGCGACATTGAGCCAGTACCATCTGACTTAATACCCACATAACGCTTAACCATTTCACCGTCAACCATGTGCTCTTCATACGTACGCGTTGGCGTACCTTGAAGTGGTTGTAGTACGTGTGGCATACCTACCTCCGGGAACACGGTGTTATTTACACCAAACGGACGACTTTCATCTACGTAGAAAGAGCGCAAGTAAGTGTAAATCCAATCTTCACCGCGAACACGCGCTACAAGCGTCAAATCTGGTGGTGGCGCGCCAAACCAGCCGGCACCAGCCTCTTCAGGCATGGCACGGGTGATATAGTCAGCAACCTTCTCACCAGTGAACTGTAAGTGCTCTTGACCCAGTTCATCTGGGATCCCCAAATCTTGGAATGAACGCTGATAACGCTGATACTTCATTGAGTGACAGCCTAAACAGTAGTTCATGAACAATTGAGCACCACGTTGTAAAGACGCCTTATCAGTCAGATCGATAGGCGCTTTATCAAGGTGTACGTTTCCGCCCGCCGCAAGCGCTACGCCAGGTAGGAAGAAGGCTAAAAAGCACATCAATTTTTTCATTTAGAAATCCTCTCTGGCACAGGTTTAGTGTTTTCGTTTTTGCTGTACAAGAACAGTGCTATGAAGAAACCGAAATACATGACTGTCGCGATTTGCGATGCAATGATCTTCCAGTTCTCTTGTGGTGTACCACCTAGGTAGCCTAGGAAGATAAACACGATAGCGAACACAATTAGGTTTACTTTGTGTAGACCACAACGATAGCGCCACGATTTAACGCGACCGCGGTCAACCCAAGGTAGCGCGAATAGCGCAGCAATCGCACCAAACATTGCCAGTACACCGAATAACTTATCAGGAACCGCTTTCAAAATGGCGTAGAACGGCGTGAAGTACCACACTGGGAAGATATGCGCTGGCGTCTTCAGTGGGTTAGCAATTTCAAAGTTAGGGTGTTCTAGGAACTTACCACCCATTTCAGGGGCAAAGAACAACACATAAGTGAACAGTGCTAAGAACACACAGAATGCCACAAGGTCTTTAAGCACGATATGCGGGAAGAACGGTAATACGTCATCAGCAATATCATACTTGCTTGTATAGTACTCGTGAATTTCGTATTTCGTCTTTTCTGACTCAGGCAGTGAACCTTTCTTATGCTTAATAGCAATACCATCTGGGTTATTTGAACCTACTTCGTGAAGTGCGATGATATGAAGGAATACAAGAATTACGATAACCAACGGCAACGCAATAACGTGAAGTGCGAAGAAGCGGTTTAGCGTAGCGCCAGAGATAACATAGTCACCCTGTAGCCAGATAACCAGATCAGGACCCACAACAGGAATAGCACCAAACAGTGATACGATTACCTGAGCACCCCAGTAAGACATCTGTCCCCATGGTAGAACGTAACCCATGAAAGCTTCTGCCATAAGCGCAAGGTAGATAAACATACCAAACACCCATAGAAGCTCACGAGGTTTCTGGTAAGAACCGTATATCATGCCTCGGAACATGTGTAGATATACCACAATAAAGAACGCTGATGCGCCAGTACTGTGCATGTATCGAATGATCCAACCGTAGTCGATCTCACGCATGATGTATTCAACAGAAGCAAATGCGCCTTCTGAAGAAGGGACGAAGTTCATGGTCAACCAAATACCAGTAACAATTTGGTTTACTAAAACGATAGTCGCGAGGAAACCGAACACATACCAAAAGTTCATGTTCTTTGGCGCAGGGTATTGAAGTGCGTGCATGTTTGCTACGCGCATCATTGGGATGCGTTCTTCAATCCAACCTAGGAAAGCATTCATGTTAAGCAACCTCCGCTTCTGAGCCGATGATAACGGTGGTGTCATCAACGAACTGATAAGGCGGCACAACCAAGTTCAACGGTGCCGGCACGTTTTCAAATACACGTCCTGCCATATCAAACTTAGAACCGTGGCATGGGCAGAAGAAACCATCTGGAACCCCTTCAACCACTTCTTCGAAAGCGCCATCTTTAAGGTGCTGTGGAGAGCATCCTAGGTGCGTACAAATACCCACAAGAATCAGGTACTCTTCTTTCATTGAACGGAAACGGTTTTGAGCAAAAGTAGGTTGCTGCTCAGCTTCAGAGTTAGGATCTTTCAGCTTATCTTCGTGTGCGCCCAGTTCTTCAAGAATTTCAGGCGTACGGCGTACAATCCATACAGGCTTGCTTCGCCACATTACACGTACTAACTGTCCAGGCTCAATCCCGCTGATATCTACTTCAACGTCAGCACCAGCCGCTTTCGCTTTGGCACTGGGATTCCAGGACGCAATAAAAGGCACAGCAGCACCAACGACACCGACACCACCAACTACCGACGTGGCAACGGTCAAGAACCGACGACGAGTGTTGTTTTCTGGCTGGTTATCATTGTGTGCAGACTCTGTTGCATCTACAGATACATTGCTCATCCACATTTCTCCAGGTTTGGATAATTATGATGTGTAACACAAGCTTATACTGGTTTTATCGCGCTTGTGTCGTAGCATCATATGGCTTGTCATGAAAGCGTCGTAACAGCAAAAGTAAGCTGATATACGATGTCACGAAAGTTTACAAAATTTTCGACCGCAAATGATAAAAGAAAAGCCCTTATAAACACAAGGTTTTACTGATATTTAAGCGATAAATTAATTCTATAGGTGTGTTAAGTGTTAGTGAGGTAAGCAGCTAAAATCAAGGTTTTGATAAAATTTGAGGCTAAAAAGCGGCTCAAATTAAACCTTTGTTATTGTTATCGCTTTCATGTGCCCCCTTTTTGCGCTGCAGTAATTCCGTTAAATCGGGCTGCATCACGTCGATAGTTTTCACATCCCATATTGTGCTGGCGCGGGTTGGGCAATGGCGGCAGAGTGACCTATTCGTAAAGCAAAAAAAACCCGGCATAAGCCGGGTTTTTGCAATACAAAAAACGTAAAAATTAACGCTTTGAGAATTGTGGACGCTTACGCGCTTTGTGAAGACCCACTTTCTTACGTTCAACGCGACGTGCGTCACGAGTAACGAAGCCAGCTTTGCGAAGCGCTGGACGTAGTGCTTCATCATACTCCATAAGAGCACGAGTAAGACCGTGACGGATTGCACCCGCTTGACCGTTAGAACCACCACCTTTAACCGTGATGTAAACGTCAAACTTTTCAGTCATTTCAACAAGTTCAAGTGGCTGACGAACAACCATGCACTCTGTTTCACGACCAAAGTACTCGTCAAGAGCGCGTTGGTTTACTTTAATGCTACCTGTGCCTGGACGTAGGAACACACGAGCAGTAGAACTTTTGCGGCGGCCTGTGCCGTAGTATTGAGTATCTGCCATGTTAATAGCTCCTTAAATGTCCAAAACTTGTGGTTGCTGTGCTGTATGCTTGTGCTCTGCACCAGCGTAAACTTTCATTTTACGGAACATTGCGCGGCCTAGTGGACCTTTTGGCAACATGCCTTTAACTGCTTTTTCAATAACCATTTCTGGCTTGTGAGCAATTAGTTTTTCAAAGTTTGTCTCTTTAAGACCACCTGGGTAACCAGAGTGCGCATAGTACATTTTGTCTTGCGCTTTACGGCCTGTAACCGCTACTTTCTCAGCATTGATTACTACGATGTAATCACCAGTGTCCACGTGAGGCGTGTACTCTGGCTTGTGCTTACCACGAAGGCGTAGTGCGATTTCAGAAGCCAAACGGCCTAGAGTTTTGTCTGTGGCATCTACCACATACCAGTCACGTTGAACCGTTTCTGGCTTAGCAACAAAAGTTTTCATTTTCAAATTCACCCGAATAATATCGTCGTTACTGATTTCTGAACACCAGAAATCACCTTAAAATCAACACAATGACCCCTTCGAGCCGGCTGATTCTTCCACCTTCCCAAAGGTGGGCGTAACTGGGCAGGGCGCGAATTATACAGGAATTGATAAAAATGCGAACCCCTTAACACAAAAAATATGGATAAAATTCCATCATCTACCGATGACATGTCAAAAGAATTGCTGTAACGTCGAAAAGTTGCTTTAAGGTTTATTATAAAAACAAAATGAAAAAGTTATTTCACTTCACCTGTCTTGTCGCTTTAATTGCATGCTTGACTTCCCATGCTCACGGGCGCGACAACCTTATTTTTACTCGCGCATTTGCCGACAACGAGTATGGCACTTATGAAGTCGCCGTCCTTAAAGCGGCACTTAAAGCAACGCAAGAATATGGAGAAATCTCTCTATCGCCCCACCCAAACCCTATGAGTCAAAGCAGGCAGCTGTTCACATTGCTTAACGGTGATGCTGATGTTATGTGGAGTGTCACGGATCGTTCTCGAGAGCAAAAACTACTTCCCATTCGACTTCCCCTGTTAAAAGGATACGCCGGCTATCGGGTGTTCATTATTAATCCAGCGCGACAAAACGACTTTAGTCAGATCAGTGATGTGCATACGCTAAAATCCATGTCGTTAGTACAAGGTGCTGATTGGCCAGATTTAGCAGTATTAAAATCCAACGGTTTCGATGTGTTTAGCGAAGACTGGAGTCTTTGGTTCCACTCGATGTATTCTATGGTAGACAAGCAGCTAGTAGATGGCTTCCCTAGAAATATTATCGAAGTACACCGCGATATGGCACGGCACCCTGATAAGAAAGTGGCAATAGAAAAGCGCCACTTGTTAAGTTACCCCAATTATGAATTCTTTTTCGTTCATCCCGACAATATCGCCTTGGCCAACCGCTTGCGGGTAGGTTTGATAAGGCTACTGGAATCTGGGGAATTAGCGTCGTTGTTCAATCAGTTTGAATGGCACAAAACGGCCAGTGAAATAGCAAACTCTCCCGACCGAGTCGTGCATACTTTGCGCAACCCTTCTATTCCCTATACATTGTCCTATGCACAATGGGATAAGTACACTAAAGCCGCTATTCACGCGCTTAAACAAGAGCTTGAAACTAATCCTTAAGGTTTTCTTAAGGTTTTAGGGCTATGCTTACACTGAATATTATATTTCGAGTGTCTCATGCGCGTTTTACTGGTCGAAGATGACAAACCCCTTTCCAATGCTTTAGCACGGTCGCTGCACAATGCTAACTACACGGTGGACTGCGTGTATACCGGTAACGAAGCCTTATCTGCGCTACACGCGGCGCAAAATGACATTGTTATTCTCGATCTTGGCCTACCCGATCAGGACGGTATTGACGTGCTCAAAGCAATCCGAAAACGAATGCCTTCACTCCCCGTGTTAATTCTTACCGCGCGAGATAAGACTACTGATAAAATTTGTGGTTTAGACGCTGGCGCTGACGACTATTTAGCCAAGCCATTTGAAATTGCAGAACTGCTCGCCCGATTAAGGGTACTTGAACGCAGATTAGGTACTGCATCACAAAGCCTAATTACTGTAAAAAATGTCAGCCTGGATACAACCCACCACATTGTTTCTATCGATAACAACGAAGTTCACTTACCCCGCAGGGAATTCATGCTGCTGAAAGCCTTAATTGAGAACGCCGGGCGGGTGCTCAGCAAACATCAGTTAGAGAGCAAACTGTATGAGTGGGGAGAGGAAGTAGCCAGCAATACGATAGAAGTTCACATCAGCAATTTGCGAAAAAAAATGCCCGATGACTTCATAAAAACGGTGCGAGGCGTCGGCTATTGCATTTCCAAACCCGGAGGCTGAATTGTCGTCAATTCGCCGCTTTTTAATATTGACACTGATCAGCGCGCTAGTACTGGTTGTTTTTAGTGCTGCCCTGCACGGTTATCGCGCCACCTTGTCCATATCTAATAATTTACTCGATAACGAGCTTGCTGAACTAACCCAAGCTATTGCCTATGTTAATCACCATGAAAAAGCCGATGAACACAGGTTACTGTTCCAAATTTGGCATCAGGGACAGCTAGTAACATCATCCGCCAGTGCACTTACGTCACCACTTTCGTCTTTTCAAGAGGGGTTTTCTGAGCGTATCGCACTGGGCACGCGCTGGCGAGTACACAGTAAATACAATTCTGTCGACGATGTGTGGTATATGGTGGCACAACCTCTAAATAACCGCTTTATTTTAACCGATGCACTCACCGTCGCTGCCATTACGCCTTTTATAATTAGCGTACCTTTGTTAGCACTTATTTTATTTGTAGGTATTACTTGGGGACTATCGCCATTAAAGCAATTGTCACAATTATTGGCCAAACGACAGGGCAATGATTTTTCTGCTATTCGTTTATCTCGTGAACCCAGTGAATTACGCCCAGTCGTGATGACTCTGAACTCTCTATTTAGTCGATTAAGCGCTGCCTTTGAGCGAGAACAACAGTTTGCATCAAATGCCGCACACGAACTGCGGACACCATTGAGCGTAATGAAGATAAACATTCACAATATTGCCAATGAGCTGGGGGAAAAAGGCAGTTTACTTAACTCGCTACAACGAGATACCGATAGAATGATTCACGCGGTGAATCAATTTTTACTACTCGCCCGAACCAGTCCCGAAACGTATGCAGAGCAGCGGGAGGCTGTCAACGTCTACCACGTAGCGCAAGAAGTCATCAGTGACTTGTACAGTAAAATAGAAAGTAAGCAACAAGAAGTGTCTTTAGAAGGTGATGAAGTATACCTTCACAGTGTTCATTTTATGCTGTATACCTTGTTGCAAAACTTAATTACCAATGCCAGCCATTACTCCCCTATTGGTGCTCAAATTATGGTTAAAATTATTAAACGGGAACACGGGGTAGTGCTTAGTGTGTGCGACTCGGGTCCGGGTATAGCATTAAGTGAGCGGGCAAATGTACAAAAGCGATTTCAGCGAGCTGCAAACAGTAAGTCCACAACGGGTAGCGGGCTGGGACTTGCCATCGTGGCGCAAATTGCAGCACTTCACAATGCCAATGTGACCCTTGGCGATGGCGAGTTAGGTGGGTTAGAAGTCGCCGTTGAGTTTGGCTATGACAGCATATTGTAAATCAGCCCTCGCGGTCATATTGAGTTTCAGCGCATTTCATGTCCCCAAAGCATGGGCATTGCCCGAAGTGGTGGTGGAAATTAAAAATCACCTTTTTTATCCCCAAGATGTCGTCGTACCCGCGGGTAAAAAGGTACGCCTCACCTTTATTAATTTTGACAGTACTCCCGAAGAAATAGACAGTTTTGCCTTAAATCGCGAGAAAGTAATTTTTGCTAATAGCAAGGGGACTATCTTCATCGGTCCATTATCGCCAGGCGAGTACCCTTTCTTCGGTGAATTTCACCCAAACAGTGCCGTGGGAAAAGTCGTGGTCAAAAGTGCAACGGAGAGTGCTAATGTTAATTAATACCGTAGTGCTTTTCTTAAGAGATACACTCCCAATATTTCTACTTATCAGTGTGTTGCTAGCGCTACCCGGTGTTACAAGAAAGTCTCTGCTCGTACACGGTGGCGTGTTAATCGTGTTAGCACTGATTACCTATTCCCATTTAAGTTGGATTTCTGAGTTTGCCGATGGTATAGGTTTTGAGCTGTTCAAATCTTTTTGGCTCGTGGTTGCTTGGATAGGAATGTGTTTCATCGCCTTATTGCTTCCTTCTCGCCTCACTACAAACCACATTGGGGTAGCCCTATTGGTTTTGGGAATTGGATTGCCTAATAGTCTGCACTTTATGGTGTATTTCGTCTCTGAATTAACCCGAAATAACGACAGCTCACTATTGTTATTGGGAACGACTATCGGCTTAGGTATCTGTGTCAGCATTGCCATATTACTTAATATCGTACTTACTCATTTTCTTACACCCACAATGACGTACTTTTTCACTTCTCTGTTTGTTGCTGCACAAGTTGCTAATGTTGCGCTTTTACTTGAACAAATTGATATTTTTCCAGCACCCTATCAAATCTGGGACAGTAGTCGCGTGGTAAGTGACAACAGTGAATATGGCCACCTGCTAAATGCTTTAATCGGTTATGAAGCAACCCCATCTGTGAGCTACCTGGTGCTGTTTATAGTGACTTTTTGTGTACCTGTAGTGATAAGCGTTATTTCCAAATCGCGTCATTCGCGAGAAATGTCAAAGGAGGCTGCGCAATGAAGTACGCGCTTCTGTGTTTTTTCATAGTGTTTCTCCTCTATCCCTGTGCGGTAAAGGCAGATAATTTTACGGTAGATAAGGTCTATCACCCTTATGTCCTGCCTTTTGAGCGGGAATTCGAATGGCGACTTACGTCACGCCAAAATGACAATGGCAACGTACTGATGCAACGTTTTTCATTTGGTCACGCGCTTTCTGAGTTTGTTATTTTAGAAACGTATATCGTGGGCGCACGTGATGAAAACGACGACTTTGGTGTGGAAGGGTATGAGCTTGAGCTTCGTTGGATGATGACGGAGCAAGGCCAATATTGGGCTGATTGGGGGACCCTTTTTGAGATTGAAAAGCAGCACAATACCAACGATTGGGAAGTCAAAGCGGGGGTATTAACCGAAAAGGAATTTGGTCAATTTAGCCTTACAACTAACCTTAGTGTCGTATACGAGTGGGGTGAGAGCGTTCCCAATGAATGGGAAAGCGAATTTAAAGCAAAATTTCGCTATCGCTGGATCCCTGAAGTTCAACCGGGTCTAGAATTGTATATCGCAGAGGACTTTATTGGCATTGGGCCGGCCTTTATGGGGATCAAGCGCTTTGATAGACAACAACAGTTGAAATGGGAGTTGGGTTTTATTGCAGGGTTTAATGGCGACAATAAAGATCACACTTTGCGCATGTCGCTGGAATATGAATTCTGAGTATCCTGAACCACTAATTTAATCTCAGATACGGCACCTTAAGCTTTTCTTAAGGTTTACTCGCTACATTTACCGCGATTTCCATTTACCGCGCTAAATAGTATGCAAGAACTTCAAGTCAGTATTGTCCTGCCCGCCAAAAACGAGGCCAAAAACTTACCCGCATTGCTTAAAGAAATTGCTCAGGCAGTTTCCAAAGAGCACGCTGAAATCATTGTGGTCGATGACGGTAGTAATGACAACACCCTTACATTACTAGACACCCTTACTGCAGAACTGGCTATTCAGTTACATGTGCTAACACATTCTCATAGCTGTGGGCAAAGTACGTCGGTTTATCACGGTGTACTAGCTGCCAGGGGGAAATGGATAATTACGCTTGACGCAGATGGACAAAACGATCCCGCTGATATACCTAAGCTACTGCTTGCTGCCAATAAAACCCAAAGTCCCCACTTTTGTGTAATTGGACATAGGCAAAAACGCAAAGACACGAAATGGAAAAAAATTCAGTCTAAAGTGGCTAATTCTGTCAGACAGCTGATCCTTAAAGACGATACGCCTGATACAGGTTGTGGCCTTAAGCTATTACCCCGCTCCACCTTTATGCTGTTACCTTATTTTGATCATATGCATCGTTATATTCCAGCGCTGACTAAACGGTTAGGCGGTGAGATTATTTGCGTCCCCGTCAATCACCGCGCCCGTTTAGAAGGACAGTCAAACTATACAGCATGGAATCGTGGGTGGGCCGGTATTATTGATATGTTAGGGGTGCGTTGGTTAATGTATCGCAATAGGATCCAAACTATCGCCAACGGTCTTTCCCATGACAAGTGATCGCGTTTCAATGAAGGGGATACTGCGCTTTGTAAGCGGTACTATTTTCATCGCAGTATTATGTTATCTGTGTTTACAACTCACTGGCGAAGTATGGCAGCACAGTGATGACCCAAAGTGGCTTTCCTCTTATATCACTAGTAGCCCCCCACATCACTTGGCGCTTATATTGAGCTGTTTTGTGGTGTTAATGACCATGGGATTTCCAAGACAGGCAGTGAGCTTTTTCTGCGGTGTGGGTTTTGGCGCATTAACCGGTGGTCTCGTTGCCCTGTTGCTAACCGGTTTATCAGCTTGTATCGCCTACGCGCTAGCGAGTGGCCCCCTACACGCACTAGTGACCCGGTTATTAGGCAATAAACTGGCGTCTATGCAGCGGGCGCTTGCCCAAAATAGTTTCCGCCAAGTGCTGATTGTAAGATTATTTCCGGTGGGATCTAACTTAGTGACTAATGCCCTAGCTGGGGTATTAAAGGTACCATTCATCCCTTTTATCAGTGCCAGTCTGATAGGCTTCATTCCGCAAACGTTACTATTCTCTTTACTTGGAAGTGGTTCTCGATTCGTTAGCACGTTTGAGCAACCTATTCAAATTGTGGGGCTACTTGTAAGCATACTGCTTCTACTTTCCTTAACCAGCTTCTCGCGCAGGACACCTAACTCGTGATAGCAAATTTACGTTTTACTGCCCCTCATTCACCCGCGATGGCACTGTTTATTTTCGCATGTATTATTATCTTATCGGGTATCGGTCTTCGCGACGCTTGGCCACCAGATGAACCTCGCTTTGTCCTCGTCGCCAAAGAAATGGTGGAATCTGGTCAATGGCTTATTCCTATGCGGGGTGGTGAAATTTATCCCGACAAGCCCCCAGTTTTCATGTGGTCAATTGCGTTTATATATTGGTTAACGGGCAGCTTGAAAGTTGCCATGTTACTGCCAAATGCTGTGGCAAGCATTGTTACCCTCGCACTCACCTATAAGCTGTCCAAAAAGCTAAGTGGTGAACCCGCGGCCATGCTTAGTATGCTGGTGTTATTGCTCTGCCCGCAATTTCTCATTCAAGCTAAATTTGCCCAAATAGATGCCATGGTTGCCTGTTTTATTTGGATAGCGGTGTATGGGTTTATCCAGCATTATTATGTCAAGGCGAATTGGCGATGGTATTTTGTAGCTTGGGCATTCATGGGGCTTGGTATCATCACCAAAGGTGTCGGTTTTCTCCCCATACTTTTGCTATTACCCATTGCTTATTTCACGGTGTACAAAACCAGATTAAATGCATGCTGGAAAAAGCGCGCGTTACTTGGTCCGCTAATCATGCTTGGTGTAATTGGGCTATGGCTGGTTCCCCTGTTATACCTAGGGCTTTATCAGCAAGAACCTGACATACAGCGCTATTTGTCGAACATTCTCTTTAAGCAAACTGCACAGCGTTATGCCAATGCGTGGCATCACATTGAACCTTGGTACTATTACCTTGTAGAAGTTATACCTGTATTTTGGCTTGCGGCCATCGCAGTGCTGGTTGCCAGGGCTAAATATGTAAAATCTGCGCTCGTTGCACATCAGGCTTATGCATCGTTGTTCATATGGGTGATACTTGTAGTGGTATTCTTTAGCATTAGTCCAGGTAAACGCGGGGTGTATGTCCTTCCCGCCCTACCCGCATTAGCCATGATTGCCGGCTTGGTCCTGGCTAAATACGGTACGCCATCCCTTCTGGCCTACACGGCTCGTGGGATCACGTTTGTTTTGTCACTAACCATACTAAGTGTTGGCGTAATTTTACTTTTCCATGAACCCACTGCCACTAAACTGATTAGCCGCTATCACAGTAGCAGTGAAACGCTGTTTAATCTAAGTAGGATGTGTCTGTTTTTGGGCACCTCCGGGCTGCTAACCCACTTGTTTTATGTACGAAGCTCCTCTAAAACCAATCAGGCAAAGTCGACACTGACAAAGTCGCAAAACCCAGCTTTAGCCTATCAATTGGTGATTTGGGTAGCACTAATGGGCGTGATACCCACCACCATCGGCTCGGGTATATTAAATGAAGTCAGAACACCTACGCGAATTCTCGATAATGCCGCGGTAGAGATAGCCAAACGTTCCACTGAAACAAAGGCCAATGTCGCTATAGTGAGCTTTAAAGAGCAATATTTATTATTTGCGCCTTTTGATGTAACCCATTTCGGATACCACACCCCAAAAAACCAAGAAAACGGTACAGCGTGGGCGTGGCTTACGGGTGCATTGGATAAGCAGCACCATACTGCCTCAACGGAATTGCCTCAACATAGCGTGCGTTTCATATTGGCGCCTAAAGAATATATTTTTGAATGTGTTGACTTAACTCAAGCCATTTCCCTTGGCGTTGCGCATCGCGACGAGTGGTTACTAATCCCTTCTACTGCGGCAAATAAAAGCTGTCCACTACCTGTCGATGGGCCAGTATACCCAAACAAGAACGATCAATAAGACCTGTAGAAACTTACCTTACGTGTTCTTCAGTACCTTGTAAGCCGTTTAGGCCAGACGGATGTGTGAATACCAAACAAAAACCATCCACCTGGCCTAAACAGCACGCAGGTTAAACTCAACATAGAAATGTTCCTTCTTCCGCAGCCCGCGGTGTGAAAAGTTTAAATACAAAGGTTAATAAATAATCACGCATACTTAAGGTTCTCTTAAGGTCACTCGCTAATACTCATCACATCGCAAAACCAAAGAGCTTGACTATGAGTGACGTTTTTAAATCTACTTCTGCTTACACTGCCGTGAATAGCACTGCCGGTAGCAAACAAACACGTAATTCACTTTCCCTTATTACGACAGACGGACAGCATCCGGCCAGATGTCAGGTAGAAACGTTCATTGCGAATGGTTTTGCCACTCACTACAACGCGCATATTTGTTCGTTTATGCCGGTGTTAATTGCCCTTGAAGTGAACGGTGTAAAAGCGGCCGTGGGGGCAAGGTGTGCATTCGAGAGGAATGCTACCAACCCACTGTTTATTGAGCAGTATTTAACTGTGCCTGTAGAAAAAGCATTACTTGAGATGGGTATTACTGTGTCGCGACAGAAGATAGCAGAAGTCGGTAACTTATTTAGTAGTGCTTCGCGCTATACCTTACCCTTACTGTTGTCACTTTTTGTATTGCTCAAAAATAGTGGCACCGAATATCTCGTGTTTAGCGCCACAGAAAAATTGCAAAAAATGCTCGACGCCGCAGGTATTCCTTTAGTGACACTTGCCAATGCAGACAAGGCGAAGCTCATGTCTAAGGGCGACAATTGGGGGTCTTACTATGAAACGACCCCAAAAGTGATGGCGCTGTCATTAAGAGATGTGACACGACATGTCACCGCTAACGGACCATTGCATAGTTATTATCAGCAGGCGATGGCACTTATTGCTACATCAGCAAGTGAACTCCCCCATTTTGATTTAATACGCAGTAAACAAAACGAGGCGCCATATGTTGCTTAATCAATATTTACGTGGTTCAGATGATGCAATTGCACTTGTACAACAAGGCCGAAAGTTAACTTACGGCGAGTTGAAAAAAGCCATTGCCCATATAGCAAATTGGATCACTACTGAAAAAGTGAGTCGTATTGCAATCGCGTTTGACAATAGCATTGCGTGGGTGGTTTGTGACTTGGCTTGCCAGCAAGCCGGTATCTGTTGCGTGCCCATCCCATTGTTCTTCAGCTCTGCCCAACAGCAGCATATACTTGAAGAAAGCCAGTGTGAGTATTTACTGACTAGCAGTAACAGCGCATTGTCTTTAGGTGCACCTGAACACTTACTGGATAGGGAAAATGACATAGTCGCCCATTGCCGTTTGGTATCATCTTCAGTTGCTATGCCTGATGGTACTGAAAAAATAACTTTTACTTCCGGCTCCACTGGCGCACCTAAAGGGGTCTGCCTGTCCACGCAATCCCAATGGAAAGTAGCCCAATCTATCGACAATGCTGTGTCACAAACTGAGGTCAATCACCTTTGTCTGCTCCCCCTTTCTACTCTGCTTGAAAATATCGCTGGGGTTTATGCACCGCTGCTAAACGGCGGCAGGGTTAATTTAGCCACACTCGATGAACGCGGCTTTAAGGGTAGTAAATTAGTCAATCCTGGCGCACTGTTGACATTAATTGACAATACGAAACCAACTTCGGTGATTATTGTGCCTGATCTATTGCTGGTACTGTTGCAAGCCTGTCATCAGGGGTGGACACCTCCTTCATCACTTACATTTATCGCCGTTGGAGGCGCGCATGTTTCGCCGCATTTATTACAGCAGGCCCACGCAAATGGGCTGCCTGTATACGAAGGGTACGGGCTTTCAGAAGCCGTTTCAGTGTCGACGTTAAACACACCGAATAACAATTGCCTTGGCACGGCGGGGAGAACACTCGGTCATAACACATTACACATTGATAACGGTGAAGTGGTGGTTACCGGGAACCACTTTCTGGGCTATCTGAATCAACCTGATTCTTTCTATCCAAGCGCGGTGAGAACCGGTGATTTAGGCTACTTCAATGATAACAGCCTGATACTCAATGGGCGCAAGAAAAATATTATGGTGAACAGTTTTGGTCGCAATGTGTCACCAGAATGGATTGAGTCCCTTTTAATGGGAAGCGGTCTGTTTAGACAAGTTTTGGTATTTTGTGAAGCCAAACCCTACTGTGTTGCCTTGCTGACCCCTGCAACGCCCAACGTGTCTCATACCGACATAACCAAGGCTATTTCACAAATTAATCACCAACTCCCGGATTATGCCCAGGTCATGGCATTTGACACCATGGCACTTTGCACGCCAGAAAATGGCCTTTTAACACAAACTGGCAAGATAAAAAGAGCCGAAGCCCTGTCCCATTACCGCGACCAAATAGACGCACTGTATTCATCTAGCGACTCAACACAGTGTCCAGAGGCTCGCGCTCTTTTAACACCAATTCAATAATTTACTACAGGAGACTACATCATGTCTTTCTACAATGAACTTCAACGTGAAACTGAACAAGCCAGACAGACCTTATTGCAGGCTCCCATTATTCAACGTTGCTTTAACGGTGATTTTGAGCTCAATGATTATGTTGCGTTCCTTCAACAAGCCTACCATCACGTAAAATTTACCGTGCCTTTGCTAATGGCCACTGGCGCTAAGTTAGATGACGAAAAAGAATGGCTTCGCGAAGCAATCGGCGAATACATCGAAGAAGAAATGGGTCACCAGGAATGGGTACTCAATGATATAGCCGCCTGCGGTGTAAATAAGGAACAAGCAAGGTCGAGTCAACCGGCACCCGCAACGGAATTGATGGTGGCGTATGCATTTGATGCAATTGCGCGTAAACATCCACTGTATTTTTTCGGCATGGTGTTCGTGCTTGAAGGTACCAGTATAGCGCTGGCAGATGCAGCAGCTAAACAAATAAAAGACAAGCTCTCTCTCCCCAAAGCGGCGTTTAGCTATTTGACTTCACATGGCGCCCTTGATCAGGAGCACATCGTTTTCTTTGAAGGTTTGATGAACCAAATTACCGATCCGCAAGAACAGAAAATGATCATCCACAGTGCCAATATGTTCTACCGACTCTATGGTGACATTTTCCGTGAGCTAACCCCTCAGCACGGTTTAGATAAGGTTGCGTAACAGTGAAAAGGTGGCAAACGATGAACATACAATGGCAGCAACAGGTCGTATTAATCACGGGTGCAAGCGGAGGCATAGGTAGTGCTATAGCAAAAGCGCTCGATAAAAAAGGCGCTCGACTTATCCTCGCGGGTCGCAATGAAATAAAACTCAATCAACTCGCAAATAGTCTATCGGGGGAAGCGATAGTAGTCACGTCAGATATTACTACCCCACAGGGACGGGAAACCCTATACCGTGCTTGTGAGGGAGCTTCTGTGAGTATCTTAATTAATAACGCGGGCAGCACTCACGTAGGTCAGTTTAATACCGCGCCAATTGAAGCATTAGTGAATCTCAACCTCACAGCCCCCATGTTATTAACACAGAGGCTTATTCCCTTGCTAGCACGACGTTCACACGCTCACGTTGTTAATGTCGGTTCCGCGTTCGGCAGTATTGGCTTTGCCGCCCACAGCACATACTGCGCAACAAAGTTCGCATTGAGGGGGTGGACAGAGTCGCTTCAGCGTGAATATCACAACAGCACTATCGACTTCCACTATCTTGCGCCAAGAGCGACTGACACGACATTAAACGATGATCGCGTTGTCGCCCTAAACAACGCACTGGGTAATCACGTCGACCACGTTGATGTAGTAGCTAAGCACCTAATTAACCAGTTGGAAAAGGGGAAACCTCGCGTCGCCATTGGCTTTGCTGAACGACTGTTTGCCAAAATAAACGGCTTATTTCCGTCTATTGTCGACAGAGCACTGGCAAAAAAACTGCCCATTATCGAGAAACATGCGTACTCAGCACCGTCTACCGAAGGCGCATCATCTACCTGTAACAGTCAACCTTTGTCTGCTGCGTCTGCGCTTTCTAACACGTCGCGCTAATTTAAGAGGAATTATCACCATGAAAACATTAACGCTTTTAACTACAACCTACTTCACACTTTCACTGGCGTTAAGTAGTCAAGCCCTTGCAGCTGATATTAACGGCGAGATCTCTTCTGCTGCGTCATCAGCAAATTCGCCTGCTTCAGCCTTTGTTGAACACAGCGCACTGACGCTATTGCAACAGCAGTGGGCACATATAAATTACGAGTTAGATGACAAGGAAAAAGAAGACGCCTTTATTGCACTTATAAATAAGGCCAAAGGGTTTGTGAAAGCGTCACCGGATAATGCTGAACTGCTTATTTGGCAAGGCATTATACAGTCAAGTACAGCGGGAGCTAAAGGTGGTCTGAGAGCACTAGATTACGCAAAGGCTGCACGTAAGAGCTTTGAGCACGCCATGCGTATCGATGAAAACGCCCTGTCTGGTTCGGCCATGACAAGTTTGGGCGTGCTTTATCACAAGCTTCCAGGCTGGCCAATCAGTTTCGGCAGTGACAAAAAAGCAGAAAAGTTATTAAAACATGCGCTTGAGATTAACCCACAGGGGATCGACCCCAATTATTTCTACGCCGAATTCCTTTACGACAACGGTGAGTACGAGCAAGCACTACTGTACACTCACAAGGCACGCCAAGCGCCAAGTCGGCCAGAACGGCCTGTTGCTGACTTAGGACGAAGACAAGAAATCGCGCTTTTAGAAGCTAAAATAGCACAGAAAAAATAGCTTAGTAGTTAGAGCCTGTAGCTCTTTGGTGTAAGAATTTCAGTCTAAATGGAAGCCTATTGCTCGCGAAACAGACCTGCCGGCCTAGTGGGCTAGATTAAAGGGCTGTGACAAAGAGTAAAAGGCTCTTGCCTGAGGAGAAGAGAGACTTCTCCTCCGTTCAGAAAAATCCCCTTGTTAACTTCACCTACCCCATTCGCATTTCATTACAAAAAACGTTAAATTAGCGCCTTTTCGACGAACATCACTGCAAACTGAGCACATTATTTATACACCAACACGGTTTGGTGAGCATTTTCTCTTCAAGGTAGTGAGTCGTCATAACGTCTCGTTGTTGTTTTTTATTTATAGGTTGTTCATGTCTTTGAAAAAACATTTAGCACACTTGTGCCTTACCAGTGCGCTTACATTTACCTCGGTGACCTTCGCCCAAGAAGCACCGTCTTCTCTTCTGTCCTTACAACATCAATGGGCTAAAGTGAATTACGAATATGAGGATGAAACCAAACTTACTGCCCTACATCAGCTTATTGCAGATGCAGAAGTACTTTCACAGCAAACCCATCATAGTGCAGAAGCACTTACCTGGTTAGCCATTTCCCAATCGAGTACCGCCAGTGCTAAAGGGGGATTGGGCGCATTAAAATACGCACAGAGTGCGAAAGAAAATCTAGAAAAAGCTATCGAACAAGATGAAGCGGTATTAGAGGGTACGGCACTTACTGTCCTTGCTGCACTTTATCACAAGGTACCAGGCTGGCCGGTGAGTTTTGGTAGCGATAAAAAGGCCCATTCATTATTTACCCGTGCGCTTGAGATAAATCCTACGGGCATGGATCAGAACTTCTTTTATGCCGAATTCCTGTTCGATGAAGGAGAACAAGAAAAGGCACTTTCTCATTTGTCTATTGCAGCTAGCGCGCCTCAAAAGCCCAATCGTCCTCTCGCGGACATGAAGCGAAGAGAAGAAATTAAAGCGCTACAAGACGCAATCACTAAACGTCGCTAGAGACACGTAGACCTCTTCATTCACCCACAATAAATTTAACAATTTATTCACAAAGGTTATTTGAAAGTATAAAAGCCAACGGGTTCCCTTCCCCATTTCACCCTTCTACTATAAAGAAAATGACAACAATGGTAGAACCCGTATGGCTAAAATTCCTCGCTCCAGTGAAAACGATTACACCGATGCAATGAGTCAAACACGCCGGACGTTTCTTCAACAGGAAACTGGCGCGGCTTTGTCACACTTGGGACATTACTCTATTGCGCCACATACTCTGGCGGGGAATATTGAAAATTTCACCGGTGTCGCGCAGGTCCCGGTGGGATTTGCTGGCCCTATGCGAGTAAACGGAGAGTGTGCAAAAGGTGAATTTTATGTGCCGATGGCCACGACAGAAGGCACCTTAGTAGCCAGTTACAGCAGAGGGATGCGATTGACCCGAGAGGCAGGAGGTATAACCACAACTGTCATCGACGATGCAATGCAGCGAGCCCCTATGTTCGCCTTTACCAATGCGCGCGAGGCAATGGACTTTGGGAAATGGGTAGAGCAGCAGTTTGACAACATCAAAGTAGCAAGCGATGCCACCACCAGCGTGGGACGTTTGAGAAATATAGAACAATACGCCGTATCCAAACTACGCTGGTTGCGTTTTAATTTCACTTGTGGTGATGCAGCGGGTCAGAATATGGTAAGCAAAGCAACCAAAGCTGGGTGTGAATGGATCCTCGCACACTACCCGAAAAAAATAGACCATTTTGTACTCTCAGCAAACTTAGATACCGATAAAAAGCACTCTCATCTCAATTCCCTGCATACCCGGGGGAAACGGGTAGTCGCGGAAATCACCCTTCCCAAGCAACTGATGACAGACATTATGCACTGCCCACCTGAAGCACTGTTTAAACAACGCCAGTACTCAAACATGGGGGCACTGCTAGCGGGAAGTGTGAATAATGGCGCCCACTTTGCTAACGGCATAACGGCGATGTTTATTGCCTGCGGGCAAGACGTGGCAAATGTAGCAGAGTCGTCAGCGGGATTTACCTACGCGGAAATCACGCCCAATGGTGATTATTATTTTTCCGTGACCATTCCCTCTCTCGTTGTGGCGACATATGGTGGCGGTACCGGTCTTGCCACGCAAAACGAATGCTTGAATGTGCTGGGATGTACAGGAAAAGGGAACGTCAATAAATTTGCAGAAATTGTTGCCGCAACCGTGCTTTGCGGCGACCTTTCCTTAGGTAGCGCTGTGGTGGCAGACGAATGGGTGAGTAGCCACGAACGCCTGGGAAGAAATCGCTAAACCGACAAGGTCGCGTATCACCAAGACTTTGATGAGGGTACTTCGGCACTGGGCCGCGTGACAACGAAGTATCCACCTATTGCCATAAATAGGGCTGTACCGAAATAAGCGGGTAGCGGTAAAGAGGCGAACAAACACAAAATAATAAAGCTTAACAACATGCTAGAACAGGCAAGACATTTTACCCGCTTTGAGATAGCGCCGTGGTGACGCCATGCCGTTAAGGTGGGGCCGTACTTAGGGTGCGTTAACAGCCAGGTTTCTAACGTGGGGGACGAACGGGTAAAACAGTACAGCGCGCCGATTAAGAAAACGGTGGTCGGCATAACCGGTAAAAAAGCGCCGATAGCACCAAGCACAGTGAGTATTCCTCCAGCGATTAGATACATCCATCTTCTCATTTTACCGCCCGTAATAGTTGTAGCGTCAAACCCCATCATACTCTTTTTGCCTCAATGCAAAACGTAGGGGTTGTTAACCTATGCCCAATGCTTTTTGTTCATTCCTAGGAATTTCAGGGAAATAAACGAGCTGCCTGGTTGAACTTCAGCCAATGCACACCGAGTAAAGCAGTGTAATTATATTCATTGAAAAAGACTAATAGGATCAACTCCTATGAACATTGCGATAAATCAACACGCCCTAAATAAAGTATAGAATAATTACGAGTATGTGGTTCTAACGCCGTGTTTTCACGTTGAATTAATCGCTACTTGCTGCGTTTTACTGACATACTCAACGACTAAGCACATATCGCTTTGCTGCACATACAACAGGAAATGATAATTATTATCACACTTTGCTCTGGACAAATTTAGAATAAATGGTAGGTTGCGACACTATGACCAATGGGTAAACGCAGTATTTATGAAAAAAACACGTCCCGTTAATTTAGAACTCAGTACGATTGCACTACCTGTAATGGGTGTTGCATCAATTCTTCACCGGATAAGTGCAGTGATCATCTGGGTCGCCGCCGCCTTTTTCCTGTTTGGCCTTTACATCTCTTTCTCTTCTGCGGACGGTTTTCAACAGATGCAGAGCTTACTGGCAGAGAATTTTGTCGTGCAATTTTTTACCTGGGGCTTTATGACGGCCATGGGTTACTACATTGCTGGCGGAATAAAGCACCTTATACAAGAAGCTGGCTATTGTGAGGAATTAGACAGTGGACGGAGCATTGCTCGGGTCGCTATTGGTGTAGGGGTAGTATTAAGTGTTTTATTTGGGGTATGGATATGGGCATAGCGCTATCATCAATGCGACGAAATGGCGTGAGTGAATGGATTTTTCAGCGCATCAGTAATATCGCCATAATCAGCTGGTTTGTTGTTTATACGACGCTGGTTTTGTGTACCGCCCCTGCGACTTACGAAAGCTGGATAGCATTACACAGTGCCTTGTGGTTCAAAGTCTTTTCTACTCTAGTGCTAATCCTTGCGTGCTTTAATTCCATTTTGGCCGGCTGGCAAATCGGAACTGATTATATTCAAAAAGTACCTTTCGCTTGGTTCGGTTCCATTTATTACGCAGTGTGCTTCTTATTCTCAAGCATTTATCTGGCGGGCGGTCTTTATCTACTTTGGGTATTGCTGTAAAACATAGGGCGTTAATATTTCGCCCTATGCCTAACCATCACTGTAGATCAGGTACTATTTTTCACCTGCTGCCAAAGGGTCTCCATTTCGTTAAGCGTTAACTTATCAAGTGGCGTTGCGTTTTTCTTCGCAAGGTTTTCTACGGCTCTAAAACGGCGGGAAAATTTGTGGCTCGCATTTCGCAAAGCGGTGTCGGCATCAACATTACAATGGCGAGCCAGATTCACCATGGCAAAAAGGGCATCGCCTATTTCTTCTTCAATGGCACTTTGGTTGTCTGGCTTTGCACTGGTTTCACTCCACTCTATTTCCTGTTGAATTTCATCCACTTCTTCGCGTACTTTATCAAGTACAGGCTGAACTTCAGGCCAGTCAAACCCCACCTTGGCACAGGCTTTTTGCAGTTTCTGTGCATACATCAGGGCCGGTAATCCCTGAGGGACATTATCCAAAATGCTCTTACTGTCCGCCTCGCGGCCCAATTTTGTGCGCTTTTCCTGAGCTTTAATGGCGTCCCACTGCGCGTTGAGTGATTCATCAGTAAGTGGCGTTCCCCCGGGGTTAGGTAGGTCTTTATCACTGGGTGTTGAAGCAAAGACATGGGGATGACGACGAACAAGCTTATCACCGATAACCTGCGCGACGTCTGCAAACCCAAATTCACCTTGTTCGCCAGCAATCTGGGCATAAAAGACCACCTGAAAAAGCAAATCGCCTAATTCGTCTTTTATCTCTTGTAGATCACCACCTGCAATCGCATCTGCAACTTCATAGGCCTCTTCTATGATGTATCGGGTTAAGCTTTGCATGGTTTGTTTGACATCCCACGGGCAGCCTGCCTGTGGATCTCTAAGCTTAGCCATAATCCCTAACAAACGGGCTATTTCACTTAATTCAGTTTTGCTTTCGTTTTGCATCTGTGACGCCTTTGAGCTGCCTTAACCGCGTTAACACTTTAGACACGGTTTCCAAATCGTGCACTTCGATAGATATAGTGATAAGTGCAGTTTGACGGTTCTTATCACTCAAACTGTTTACGCCAAGCAATGGGACGTTTTCGTTCGCCAGTACGGTGGTAATATCACGCAGCAAACCGGTTCTGTCATGGCAGAAAATATCAATAGCCGTTTCAAAGCCTACTTTAAGCTCCTGCGACCAATTCACTTCTATCTGACGCTCTGGGTGTTGGGTCAACAAGTGCTGCAGTTGATCGCAGCTTTCTTTGTGCACACTTACCCCGCGCCCTTGCGTGATGTAACCTAAAATGGCCTCTCCCGGCACGGGTTTACAGCAATTGGCCAGTTGACTCATCAGGTGTCCAACACCTTGCACCACCACAGCGTCCTTTTTGCCTGCCCCAGCCGCGGATTTACGCGTCTTCACTTTTGGACTGATTTCTGGCTCAGGGAGTGGCTCTTGCAAGTGATGTATAAAGTTAATGACCTGCATAACCCGCACATCTCCGGCCCCTACCGCCGTGTACAAGTCATCTACATGTTGCAGATTAAACTTTTCATAGGCTTCATTGGGCACCTTGGGCGGAAGATGTGCACGCTGTAGTTCTCGCTCCAATAACTCTTTGCCTGCTGCTAGGTTTTTGTCTCGGTCCTGTTTCTTAAAATAGGAATGAATAGTCGCGCGAGCCCGTGAAGAATGCACATAACCCAGACCTGGGTGCATCCAGTCTCGGCTAGGGTTGGGCTCTTTACCAGTAAGCACCTCAATTTGATCGCCACTTTGCAATAAGTAAGTAAAAGGCACGATACGGCCGTTTACTTTAGCGCCAATACAGCGATGGCCCACATTACTGTGAATATAATAGGCAAAGTCTAATGGCGTCGCGCCCTGAGGTAAGTCAATCACGTCCCCTTTTGGTGTAAACACGTACACCCTGTCATCAAATACCTGACTGCGTAGCTCTTCAACCAAGTCACCAGACTCAGCCACTTCTTCCTGCCAAGCTAGAATACGACGCAGCCAATTAATGCGCTCGTCATAACCAGATTGTTTACCCGTGCTCCCTTCTTTGTATTTCCAGTGAGCCGCGACCCCTAATTCAGCGTCCTGATGCATTTTCTGGGTACGAATTTGAATTTCTACCGACTTGCCCTCCGGCCCGACGATAACAGTGTGAATAGATTGATAACCATTGGGTTTGGGCGTGGCAATATAGTCATCAAATTCGTTGGGGAGATGCTTATAACTGGCGTGCACCGTACCTAAAGCGGCATAGCAATCTTGCAATCGTTCAGCGATTATTCGCACAGCCCGAATGTCAAACAGCTGTTCAAAAGTAAGGTGCTTTTTCTGCATCTTCTTCCAAATACTGAAGATGTGTTTAGGCCGTCCATACACCTCTGCACGAATGTGTTCACTGTCGAGTAAGCTTTGTAAATCGTGCACTATAGTATCGATATACTGAGCACGCGCTTTGCGTTTACCGTCGAGCTGTTGCGCAATTTGTTTGTAGGTAATTGGGTGCAGGTAACGAAATGCGAGGTCTTCCAATTCCCACTTTAACTGGCCGATACCTAAACGATTGGCTAGGGGAGCATAAATACTGGCACATTCACGTGCCACCATTACGCGGGTTTCCTCGTCAGCTTTTTTCACTTGTTGCAACGCGCAAATACGCTCGGCCATTTTGATCACAACCGAGCGTACGTCTTCAACCATCGCCAACAGCATGCGGCGAATACTGTCGATATGTTGTTCATCAGATTTTTCTGAGTGTCGACTGCCGCTCACTTTTCTTGCATGCAGTGACTTAATGGCATCCATTCTTCGCACACCCACTACCAAATCGCGAATTTCGGCACCGAACTCCTCATAGATATCGTCTTCACTCAGTGCATGTTGTTCACAATAGGGAAAAACGAGCGCCGCTTGTAGGGTGGCATCGTCCATATTGAGCTGGCATAGGATTTCTACCATCTCCTGTCCCACCAAGAGTCGCTCAGGTGTTGACGATACTGCTGCGAGCTTTGCTTTAGTTTCTGCAGCCAGGTCGAGACTGTCTAACCACACTTCAAAGGGGGGTCTATCCGCTTCATGTACCTTTCTTGTTGATACCATATCCGTTACTCGTTACTGCTGTGTTCGCGTAAACAAAGCCATCATTTCCATGTGATGCGTGAAGGGAAACATTTCTATTACACCGGCTTTTTCCATTTCGTAACCTCCATCTAATAACACTTTCGCATCTCGGGAAAACGTACTGGGATTGCAAGAAACATACACTATCGCTTTTGGCGTTGCTTTTACAAGTGCATGACAAACTGTCAACGCACCTTCTCGAGAGGGGTCGAGCAACACCTTATCGAAATTTTGACTAAGGGACGTTTCGACATTAGCCTTATCCGACAAATCCAAATGCAACCAATCGACGTTGGTAATGCCCTGATGCTGTGCGTTAGCTTGTGCCCGTTTCACCATTTCCGCTGCGCCTTCAATCGCTTGAACCTGTGCTCCACTGTTGGCGATTGGCAATGTAAAATTACCTAACCCACTAAACCAATCTGCTATACGCTCACCACGTGCAGGACTTAGCCAGTCTAGCGCCTGCGCAATCATCTTCTGATTGACCTGTTTGTTAACCTGAATAAAGTCATTTGGCGCGGGAGCAATTGAAAACCCATCAATGGTGCTGATAGTGATCCCTTGAGAATCAGGTGAAGGATGATAGCGTTCTCGCCACTCACCTTTTTTGTTCTCAAGTATCAACGCCATCTTGTGCGCTTTCGATACGGCAGCTAGCGAGTCAATGAGCTCACCTTCAAGGGCCTTGGTGTGTTTAACCGTTACCTGGGCGAAATTATCCCCCGCCATCAGAGCGATATGCCCAATATGTCGGCTAGTGTCATAGCCCTGTATCGCCTGCTGTAGCGGGCCGATAACGTTTTTGAGTGGATCAACCAAAATGGGGCACGCAACAATGTTCACCACATTGTTACTGTTTGCTTCGCGAAATCCCAACTTGAGGTTATCGGGATTGCGCGCGTCAATCGCGAGGCGCGCTTTTCTTCTATACTGTGGCCGTTCTCCAACGAGAGGTGGCTGCCATGCTTCTTCGCGCATAGAAAGTTGATGCATTAGCATATTTTTTAAGGCGCTGTCCCTAAGAGAGAGCGCATCATCGGGGGCAATGTGTTGCAACTGACAACCGCCGCAACGGGCATACACAGGACAAAATGGTTCCCTTCTTTCTGGTGCAGGTATCACCACCTTAGATACCTTTGCCATCGCAACCTGTTTTTTACTGCTTGTAATCTCAACATCGCAGGTCTCACCGGGTAGAGCACCTTGCACAAACATTACCGGCTTCCCGCGCACTATGCCCTGTCCCATCCAGTCTAGGCTATCAACAGTAACACGCTTAACCTGCCCCTGATTATTTGCCGTACCCGGCTTGTGTGCTTCCTCTTTATACGCATTTTCACCCTGGCGGTTAAAACGCAGTCCAGCCACTTGCGCATTGGCACTGGTTCTGCGTTTTTTGGCTGATGATGCAGGGATTGACTTATTTTTGCCCCGAGATTGCTTAAACAGGTTTGCCAAGAGAAGCTCCATTGACGTTGGTATAAAACATAGATGTTGAGTGTGAAATCCTGCTCACGCGGTTATTACGTCAGGTAGATTTCATCTTCAAAGGGTCGACCGAGTTAAACGCGCCGCTTTACTCGATTTCTAAAATCACTGTTGCCACTGCATAGTGCTGTTCGTCAGAGATACTGACTACACTTCGGGTAATACCTCTGGCATGGCATTGGGCCGCGAATTCACCGGAAAAATGCAGCTCAGGCGCCCCTAACGCATTGTTACTGACTTCTATATGCTGCCAACTGATACCATTGCCAATGCCTGTGCCCAATGCTTTCACTGCGGCTTCTTTGGCAGCAAAGCGCTTGGCCAAATACCTTAACGGTGCCTTGTGCTCACAAAACTGCTGCCATTCCACGGGCGTAAGTACACGTTTAGCCAAACGCACGTTTACCTCGTCAGCACTGCCCAAACGGGCAATTTCTATGATATCAGTTCCCAATCCTGCAATGGCCACAGTACTTTCCGCCAGTGATGGTTGATTAAAGGCCAGCGCGGGCTTCGAGCATCAGCTTACGCATATCTGCAACGGCCGTGTGTAACCCGTCGAAGGCCGCTCGTGCGATTATGGCATGACCAATATTCAACTCGATAAGTTGAGGGATAGCAGCAATAGGTTTCACGTTGTGATAGTGAAGACCATGGCCGGCGTTCACTTTAAGCCCCAGTTTGTCTGCATATTCAATGCCTTTTCTTAAGCGATCCAGCTCTGCTTGTTGCTCCGATTCACTGGTGGCCTCTGCATATTGGCCGGTGTGAATCTCTATATAAGGCGCTTTACACTTGGCAGCGGCGTCAATTTGCGCTTTGTCGGCATCAATAAACAGTGATACCAATATATTTGCCTTTGCCAACCTGTCACAGGCAGCACTGATCTGGTCAATATTGCCTACCACATCAAGGCCACCTTCAGTGGTGAGTTCTTCACGTTTTTCCGGCACCAGGCAACAAAATACCGGTTTGACTTCCTCAGCAATGGCGAGCATTTCCTCGGTAACCGCCATTTCAAGATTCAATCGGGTGTTTATGGTTTGCGCTAACAGGCGCACGTCGCGATCCATAATGTGTCGACGGTCTTCGCGTAAATGTACCGTAATACCATCTGCTCCCGCACGCTCTGCAATATCTGCCGCGTGAACGGGATCGGGATATTGCGTTCCGCGCGCGTTGCGAAGCGTTGCAATATGATCGATATTAACACCTAATAAAATCGTGCTCATGTTACCACCTAGCTGTTAGGGCACTGCCAGAACACAAGTCTGGCGGATTTGAAAAAAAGGACGACTCTTTCGCAAAGAGGCGGCCCAATTGTAGCAAACTTTTTGTCTTGCAGACGACAAAAAGCCTTTGCATTAGGGGAATATATGAGTGCAATCTATACCTGCGTTTCAAACCGTTCAATGTTGGCAGCGATGTGACTAACGTGCTTTGGGCAAAAAAAGCGCCCTGCTTTTTAGTGGCTTATCGCCTATCAGTGGCTTGAGTAGGTCTCTACACAATACCTTGGCAACTTTCTTACTTAATGGCGTAAATTCATTGCGCGCAAGAGATAACAAGGCGCTTCCCGGAAACGCATTCTTCACTGTGATACCATCAGGCATTTTGATAAAACCTACATCAGCTTGAAAGTGATAGATCCCTTCCTCGTGAATGGGCATTTCATATTCAACATCCAGTGTAAAATCGGGTAGTAACCCCATTTCATCCAACAGGGCAAATTCAAATTTACGCAGTGTAATTTCCATATCACAGCTATCGGCTAAGTGATTGAGCGCGTCTTGATATGCGTGGTAAACACCGTCGCTGGCCAAGCCTGCTGGCATAATGCGATTGGCAAGTTCATTGACGTACATCGCGCAAAATAGTGCGTTGCCTGTCAATATGAATGACGGAGCAGTACTTTCTACGTGGCGCAAACTTTTCAGGTCTGATTTTCCGCTCAATTGCACGCGAAGGGGCTGAAAGGGTTGTAACAGGCTTTTTTTGTCTGACTTACTGTTCTTTACCCCTTTTGCGACCGCACTGACTCTGCCTTCTTCCAGCGTGAAGAAATCGACAATATAACTGGTTTCACGATAGGGGCGTCTATGCAGGACATAGGCATTTAACCACTGATTGTTCATGCTTATTCACTATGTGTTGTGGCGTAGGCTGTTTCGCTTTTACTAACTGCGCTTTATACGCACCACTTTCATTGTTTCGAATTCCATACCCGCGACCTCCTCAACATGACGATAGTAAGTCACGTTGACCCGAGCCCCTTTCAAACTTTGGTACAGCTGTTTCCGACGGTAAATAAAGGGCACATCAACGCCTTCTAACATTAAGGTATGCCGGATCCAATCGCTGTTTTTTTCTTCCCGCTGTACATGGGAAACGACTTTAACATTGTCGGTTTGGTTGAGTTGTCTGTGCTTCTCAATCAGCTTTTCCCGTTCACTTTTTGCCATGGCTTAGTCTGCTTGGTACCTTTGTATTGGTTGACGACCGTCATACTGCTTGTATCTGCTCAACGATCAACTGCACAGATTCATGTCCTCTGAACACATTCACATCAAGCCTATACGCTATATTAACGCGTGTCGCCTTAGCATTAGGCCAGGCGCTCACATCGACATTAAACGCTATCGCATCTACTTCGCTATTCCCTTCACTTTTAAGCACCATTTTAAGGTGGTTTTGACCGACAATACGTTGGTCGACAAGGTCAAATTCACCGTCAAATAAGGGCGCATCAAAGCCCTGTCCGAATGGACCAGCTTGGCGAAGTAAATGGGCAAAAGGTAAATTTAATTCGCTGGCAGTCAGCTCGCCATCCGACAATAACGCATGGTTGCTATCCAGCTTAGCCAAATGCTGACCAGTAACCTCGATGAAAGCCTGCTCAAAGGCCGCTAACTTTGCTACTGGCAAACTAAGACCCGCTGCCATAGCATGGCCGCCAAACTTGTCGATGATATTGGGAAACCGGGTGTTGACCTCATCTAACACATCACGGATGTGGACACCGGGAATAGAGCGGGCAGACCCTTTAATTGTTTCATCATCTTGATGTGCAAAAGCAATCACCGGCTTTAAATACTGCTCTTTTAGACGCCCTGCCACGATGCCAATAACGCCTTGGTGAAAATCTTCGCGATACACCACTAATGCATCAGGCATCTCACCTTGACTTAAGGTCATCTGTTTTAGCACTTGCTCGGCTTGAGCTTTCATGCCCGTTTCTATTTCTCGACGTTCTTTGTTAAGCGCATCCAATTCAGCGGCAATCATTCTGGCTTGCATTGTGTCGTCTTCAAGCAAACACGCAATTCCCTGTGACATATCATCAAGTCGCCCTGCCGCATTGAGTCTTGGGCCCACGACAAACCCTAAATCCGTCGACGTGAGGCGAGCGCACTCTCTGTTAGCCACTTCTACCAGTGCCTTAATACCCGGTCGACATTGACTTGCGCGGATACGCTGCAGGCCTTGATGTACCAGAATGCGGTTATTTTTATCTAAGGTCACTACGTCGGCCACCGTTCCAACTGCGACGATATCTAGCAGCGATGCTAAATTAGGTGCGGTAAGCCCCGACGTAACAAAATAATTGCGCCGTTGCAGCTCAGCTTTTAATGCCAACATAATATAAAATGCTACGCCAACACCGGCCAAATGCTTCGATTTGAAATCACACCCCGGTTGATTTGGATTAACAATAGCATCTGCCGGTGGCAGTGTGTCACCCGGTAAATGGTGATCAGTGACAACGACTTCAATGCCTTTATTTTTAGCGTGAGTTACACCGTCAATACAGGCGATGCCATTATCAACAGTAACAATAATATCTACACCTTGTTCCGCCGCCACATCGACGATGGGAACACTCAAGCCGTAACCAAAATCGAATCGATTGGGCACCAGATAATCGACGTTTTCATGCCCCATCATTCGAAGCGCTAACATACACACCGCAGTGCTGGTCGCGCCGTCGGCATCAAAATCACCTACAATAATCAGGCGCTTATTTTGCTGGACACCATTAGCCAGAATAGTTGCTGCCTGTTCCATGCCTTTTAAAGTATTAAAATGCAACAAACCCTTAAGGCCGTTTTCTAAATCATCAATATGGGAGACATTACGGCTGCGGTAAATTCTGTCAATGACAGGGTGAAACTCTGAGCTAAGAGCCGCGCCGCTCACTTGTCGGCGTACGATGGGCAAAATCATGAAGTACCACTAACTGTTTTAAATAAATGCAATTTTGAGGTTTATGTTACCTCAGCTAAAACAACACAACCGTTGTTTCAGGGAGGTCTTATTTCGATTGTTCCAAATAGTACCGCAGAAAAACAAAAACGCACATACGTGCGTTTTTGGTACCCCTATAAATGCAGAACCATTTGCTTAAACTGGCTCAGTTATCCAGCTTGGTTCAGAGCTTGAACCAATAACTCTGCGGGCTGATAACCGGGTACTAGTGACCCATCTGGAAGAATGATGTTGGGTGTACCGTTCACCCCCAGTTTTTGTCCTAAACGATACTGTTCTGCCACCTTATTCTTGCAGCTGGCGCTTGCCACTTCTTCTCCTGCTTTAGCATCGGTAAGTGCTTTTTGCGGATTCGCTGCACACCAAACAGAAACCATATCCTGATAGGTTTCGCTGTTTAGTCCCGCACGGGGAAAAGCAAGATAACGCACAGTTATACCATTATCGTTGAGTTCACCAATTTCATTGTGAAGTTTGCGGCAATATCCACATGTGATGTCGGTAAATATATCGATTACATGCTTTTCTTCTTTTGCCTTAAAGGTGATGGCAGAAGAGGCCAATTCTTTCACCCCTGCAAGGCGCAGAGAAGACAGTGCAACTTCCGTTTCATTACGCATGTTTTCGTCAATATTAAACACTCGCGCCTGAAGCAGAAATTCTCCGTTATCACTAATGTAGAACAACCCGCGATTGGTCGACACTTGTACCAGCCCTGGTACAGGGGAGTCAGCAAACGTGTCCACTTCAAGCCCTAACATATCGGTTAATTTTTCTCTAATTGCCGCTTCATCTGCAGCTAGTGCAGTGATACTCAACAAGCTGCTTACCGCAAGCGTACTAATAAACAAAAACTTCTTTACTACTTTCACTACATTCTCCGTTGAGCTTTCAATGGCTCGTAATTTCTCAATGCCTTATCTCGTTCAACTTTTCCTTTATGCTTATCCGTTGAAGCGCTTTGCGCAGGACGCTATCTGAAGATATCGTTAATAAGACCGCAATTATGATTAAAAATTTCGTTTTAATGAGTCGAAACTAAATTAAATGTGCTTATTGCGCTATGTTACCACATCACCTTCACAATCGAATACTCTGTAACTTGTACCTTGTCCGAATTGTGATTTTGCTCGTTTACCGTCTAAAACCCTCTAAAGCTCGTAGTGCAGCGAGTACCAATAGGAAAAACTTACCCCCGCGGATGGTGACTATGGATAAGGGTTTGTAGACGCTCTGTGGCAACGTGAGTATAGATCTGGGTAGTAGACAGATCACTGTGACCTAGTAGCATCTGCACCACCCTAAGATCGGCCCCGTGATTGAGTAAATGAGTAGCAAATGCATGGCGCAATGTGTGCGGAGACAAATGTTGTTCAATACCAGCCTTTACCGCGTAATATTTGATGCGATGCCAAAAGGTCTGCCGCGTCATTTTCTGTCCCCGTTTGCTTAAAAAAACAAAGTCAGAGGGTTTACTGGCAAACACAGGGCGAGCGGTTTTAATGTATGTGAGTAACCACTCAATGGCATCTTCCCCCAACGGCACTAAACGCTCTTTATTCCCCTTGCCCACGACTCGAACAACCCCTTGCTGAAGGCTTATTTGATCCATTCTCAGCCCGATCAACTCACTCACTCGCAGACCCGTTGCATACAGGACTTCCAACATACTTTTATCGCGACACTCTACCGGATCTTCCGTGTCTGGTACATCTAACAAGTCTTCAACCTGACGTTCACTTAACGAGGCTGGTAATGCCTTGGGTGTTTTAGGATTTGCCAGTGCGGACACCGGACTGTCCACTCTTACTTGTTTTGCAATCAAATAAACAAAGAACGCTCTGATTGCGCTCAAAGCTCGCTGTGTACTGCGAGTAGATAAGCCCTTATTGTGGCGGTATGCCAAATAGTCCTGCAATTGCTCGGTAGACAGTACGGAAATATCCTTAACATCAAGGTTGTTGGCAAAAACAGCAAGTTGACTTAAGTCAGTGCGATAACTCTGCTGGGTATGCTCAGACAACCCCTTTTCAAGCCAGATCATATCGATAAACCCATCAATATGGGCCTGGCTAGCTGCAGGCACATAGGTTAGTTCGCGCTCACTTTTTTTCATCTAAAAGCCACGCTTCTGCTTGATAAGCTCGTAGGCCGATTGAATATCCTGGGCTTTCTTTTTGGCAATTTCCATGGCTTGTTCTGGCAACCCCTTTGAAACGAGTTTGTCGGGGTGATGCTCTGACATGCGTTTGCGATAAGCGCGTTTGATAACTTTTTCATCATCAGCGGCGCTCACTCCCAAAATACGGTATGCATCATCAAGACTTTGCTGCTCAGAGTAGGCCGCCTGTTGGCCTTGTCCACCCTGACGATATCCTCCCGTCGACTGGCCTCGCTGCCCGCCTCTTTGACGAAAGCGAATTTCTGCTTCGTACATGGAAATAAGAAAGTCGAGATCACGGCGTCTGAAGCCAAGCGGTTTAGCGACTTTCTCTAGCACGTTATATTCTTCTTGCGATAACTGACCGTCTGCAAAGGCTGCCTGAATTAAGATTTCCAAAAATACCTGTAGAATATCCCGGCGTCCGTGACTCGCTTCATAAAATCCTTTAAGAGTATCATTGAGGGGAAAATCCCGTGCCTTACCCTCACGAAACGCGTCTTGTGCTTCGCGACGCGCGTCACCCGTCAGGTGCATCTCGTCCATAAGCGCAGTCGCTATTTGAATTTCCTTATCCGTTACGCTGCCATCAGATTTGGCAAGATGACCAAGTGCACTAAATAAACTATGAAAAAATATAGCTTGCTGCTTCAAACTGTTCTGGTCAGTAAAGAAACGCCCAAAACCACCTAACTGATTAAAATCCTGACTATAGGCTTTATCAAAAAAATGCCCCACGATAAGCCCTAAAATAGCACCGGGAATTTTTAAGAACATAAAACCAAACAAGGCGCCAAGCACCTTACCCCATATTGCCATTAATCTATTCTCCGTTTCCTGCTACACCAGCAAGAGTCAAAACCTTATTAAAAACGACAGCCTAATCCACTGTTTTTAAAAGATGAAAACGCATCTCACTTAAAACTTGCCAACACTATATCATCAAAGCGTACCACAGAAGAAAGCAGGTATGTGATGCAGCGTTATAGCATCTTGATTTTGGCCATTATTCATTTATTCAGTGATTGAATGCAGATAATATGCATTTTTTTACATCAATGGTTGGTTATTGCGTCAGAAGTGCTTAGAATTAGGCGTTTTACAGAAAAGTAGTACGGATAGTGCTGCTGGACATAAAGTAACGTAAACCGAACTAATCGAGGCGACTGTCGTCTTAACTGGGTTATAAAGCAATTTTCAACAAATAGGCCTCCCATTTACGCATGAAAAAAACCTGCGCCATGGTTGTTTCCGCGACCCTTTTGCCTATCGTCGCGTTTGCACAGGAAACACTAACTCCTTCTTCTCAAACGGACTCGAGTACGACGCCGCTTGCGTTTTGTTCTGTTGAGCCTGTTACGTTCAATAGTGCCGCTCTTATGCCAAAGGGGCATATTAAAGTGCAGGCCATTCGCACCGAAATTATCCAGGACAAAGTAGCGCTATTTTCTGGTGACGTTGATATTACCTCAGATACAGCAGTGATCAGCGCCTCGCAGGCGCAGGTCAATGGCAATGGCCGTGACCTCATTGCAAAAGGTGACGTCACCTATCAGGATGCACAACTCAAAGTAAAAAGTGATTCCGTCGCATTGCGTTCTGAAGAAGAACGATTAGAAATGGTCAACACACGTTATCAACTCACTGGTTTTGTAGGCCAAGGTGCAGCAAAAGACATTCTGCTGGATACCGATACTGGAATTATACTTAAAGACGTCAGTTTTACGACTTGCCCAGAAGGCGAAGAGGATTGGCAAATCCGCGCCAGTGAAATCAGTCTGGAGAAGGGCACTGTTTGGGGTCAGGCAAAACACACGCGCTTTTATATCGCTGACGTACCTGTTTTCTATTTGCCTTATTTTGCTTTTCCGATTAGCAATCAGCGACAAACCGGGTTGCTTTTTCCCGAACTCACTAGTTCAAGCCGCACCGGTGTAGATTACACTCAGCCCTTTTACTGGAATATAGCGCCAAATTACGACATGACTATTTCTCCACGGGTCATGACACTGCGAGGGGCGCAATTAAATACTGAATTTCGCTATTTGACCGAGCGCAGCCAAGGCAAAGCGTATGTAGAATACTTGCCCAGTGATTCTGACATTGCTGGCAATCCAGATCGCTATTTCTATCGATTAGAACACCAGGGTCTGATTGGAGACAACTGGTTGCTGAATGTTGACTTTAACGGTCTAAGTGACAATAACTATTTACTCGATCTGGGTTCTGATTATTACAGCCGAGCTGATACGCACTTATATCGCAGTATCAGCATGAGCTATTACTCCGAAAATTTATCAGTCAATATGCAGGTGAAGGATTTTGAGGTACTGGGTAATACTGCCGATAGTTACCGCGCGGTTCCTGAGATTAAAATCAGTTACACTAAGCCCCTAGGGGATTACTTTGAGTTCAATATTGATTCTGAACTAGCGCATTTCGACAACACGTTGGAAACGGCACCGACCGCCACGCGCTTTCACATAGCCCCAACTCTGGCTATGCCGTTGCGCTCTGCTTGGGGTGAATTAATTGCAGAGACGACGTTGTTTCAAACTGTATATCGCCAAGACAATATTGAAGGCACGCAACTAAAGGAAGATGTAGAGCGCACACTAGGTCAGGCACGTCTTTACGGCGCGCTTTATTTTGAGAGAGATTCATCGTGGTTTAGTGATGACACGTCGATGACGTTAGAACCTAAGGTACAATACCTGTATACCTCTTATGAAGATCAAACTTCCATCGGCTTTTATGACTCTACACCACTGTTAACGGACGTAGAAGGCTTGTTTCGAGGACAGGAATTCACTGGCCTTGATCGCATTAG
The DNA here is from genome assembly GCF_047159385.1 of Alteromonas sp. D210916BOD_24. Lineage (GTDB taxonomy): Bacteria > Pseudomonadota > Gammaproteobacteria > Enterobacterales > Alteromonadaceae > Alteromonas. The sequence goes on along the minus strand of NZ_AP038333.1, from coordinate 459,929 downwards.
CGATAACAACCAAATTACGCTTGGTGCAACCACACGAGTACTCGATAAAAACAATAGGGAACAATTTGTTCTTAGTGTGGGTCAGATATTCTACCTTGAAGACAACAAAGTCATCGCGGCTACGAAAAATCAGGACCGCTCAGCACTAGCGGCCGAAGTTGACTGGCGTTTCAATCGCAATTGGTCGTTTCATACGGATGTTCAAGTCACCACCGATACTGACAAAGTCGACTTGAGTAGTATCGGCATTGAATATCGCCAAGATGATGTTCGCTTTATTCAACTTAGTCATCGCTATGTTCGAGACTTAAGTGGCGAAACTATCGACCAGATTGGTGTATCAGCGAGTTGGCCGATTACAGAGAACTGGCAATGGGTAGGACGGACGTACCGGGACATCGAACGCAACCGCAGCGTAGAAACCTATGCGGGCATTCAATATGAATCTTGCTGCTGGGCAGTTCGCTTGGTCGCACAACGCAGCCTTAACAACCGATATAATGCAAGTGGCGAACAATCTACTGATGATTTTGATTCAGGGGTATCGTTACAGTTTATCTTTAAGGGAATTGGCTCATCTGGCACGCGCAGGAGCATGCTAAAAGATGGTATGTTTGGCTATCGTCAGCCTTATAGTTTAAATTAACCCGCAGTTGGGCATGCCCTGCATGTCAAAGTGCAATTAACCAATAATAAAAGAGTGTGTATGAAGTTCATTATCCGTGCATTGATGTTAGGTGCCCTACTCTCATTTAACAGTGTTGCGCAAGAAGTATTGCTTGACCGCGTTGCTGTCATTGTAGATCAAGGGGTAGTACTGGAAAGCGAAATCGATGCCCTTGTACAAGAAGTAAAGCGAAACGCAGAAGCGAATAATCAGCAACTGCCCTCTGACCGCGCCCTTCGCACCCAGGCCATCGAGCGCCTTATTACCAAAAATCTTCAACTGCAGATGGCTGAGCGAATGGGTATTCGTATCAGCGACCCTCAATTAGAGCAAACCATCAGTAACATTGCTGCCAACCAGAATGCCTCAATGGAACAATTGCGCGCACAGCTGGCGGCAGAGGGCATTGCTTACGAAGACTACCGCGAAGATATTCGCGAAGAAATTATTATGGGTGAAGTACGCCGCGCGAATGTACGCCGTCGTGTTTATATTACACCGCAGGAAATCGACACCTTGATCGACCTGATGGAGCAACAAGGTGCTGAACAGGCAGAGTATCGCCTAGGCCATATTCTGATTGGTTTCCCTGCCGAGCCTACTGATGAAGATATTCAAGCGGCAAGAGAACGCGCCGACAAAGTTATTGCGTTACTTGAGTCTGGTTCTGACTTTGCAAAAATTGCCATTGCATCTTCATCGGGTAATGAAGCGCTGGAAGGCGGTGATATGGGTTGGATGAATATCAATGCCATGCCCACCCTGTTCGCCGAAGCGATTCAAAGCAAAGATAAAGATGCATTAGTGGGCCCCATCCGAAGCGGTGCAGGTTTCCATATCCTCAAAGTTCTCGACACCCGCGGCATCGAAAAGATTACGGTAGAAGAAGTGAATTCGCGTCACATTCTGGTAAAACCTTCTATTATTTTAAGTGACGAAAAAGCCGAAGCCATGTTAGTGCGCTTCAAAAAAGAATTGCAAAACGAAGAGGCGGATTTTGCTGAGTTGGCTAAAAAGCACTCGGAAGATCCCGGTTCTGCACTACGAGGTGGTGAATTGGGTTGGTCAGATCCCAACAACTATGTTCCCGCTTTCAAAGATGCGCTAGCAAAGTTACAACCGGGTGAATTCAGCGATCCCGTGCGCTCAGTACACGGCTGGCACCTTATTCAGCTTATCGATCGTCGTGTCGATGATGCCACTGATAAACGCAAAGAAGAGAAGGCCTATCAGTTAATCTTCAACCGTAAATTTGCAGAAGAAACCGAAAATTGGCTACGTGAAATGCGTGATGCGGCGTATGTCGAAGTAGTCGATTCATAAACATTAAGTTATACATGAGCACACCAATTAAATTAGCAATAACGCCGGGGGAGCCTGCCGGGATAGGACCAGATCTTATTGTGAAACTGGCGCAAGAACCTTGGCAAGCGCAACTCGTCGTGTTTGCCGATGGCGATATGCTGAAAGACAGGGCGCGTCAATTAGGGTTACCGTTAACCCTAATTGACTACGATGCCAACAACCCGCAATTACACACTGCGGGTTCGTTGTTTATTAAGCAGATAGATAAAGCGGTAGAAGTCGTACCCGGTACACTGGATAGCGAGAACGGGCTTTACGTAGTAGAAACCTTACGCCAAGCCTGCCAAGCTAACATGGACGGTGATTTTGACGCGGTTGTCACAGGCCCGGTTCACAAAGGAATTATCAATAAAGCCGGCGTGTCGTTTAGCGGGCACACCGAATTTTTTGCCTATCAATCTAATACCATGGATGTGGTGATGTTGTTGGCAACGGAAGGCCTCAATGTGGCGCTTGCTACAACCCATATTCCACTGGAATACGTGGCAAAGGCCATTACCAGAGAGCGTCTGCATAAAGTCATTCACATTATCAATACCGACCTAAAGTTAAAATTTGGTATTCGAGAACCTCACATCTATGTATGTGGGTTGAATCCACATGCCGGCGAAGATGGTCACATAGGTACAGAAGAAATCCACACTATCACACCAGCCCTCAACGAACTGCGAGAAGAAGGGATAAATATTACCGGGCCGTTACCGGCAGATACTATCTTTCAGCCCAAATATTTAGAGGATGCTGATGTGGTACTGGCGATGTATCACGACCAGGGTCTACCTGTGCTAAAATACAAAGGTTTTGGTGCGTCAGTAAATATCACCTTAGGTTTACCTTTCATTCGTACTTCTGTGGATCACGGCACAGCACTTGATTTAGCCGGCACCGGGGACGCTGACGCAGGTAGTTTCAGAAAAGCATTGGAAAAAGCCATCGAGCTTGCACAACATCAACAATGAGTAAAACACATTTAGGCCACACGGCCAGAAAGCGATTCGGACAAAATTTCCTTCACGACGAGTATGTAATAGGGAAAATTGTGGCAGCAATCGCACCTAAAAACGAACAGAATTTGGTTGAAATAGGTCCGGGCTTAGGCGCGCTAACTGATCCTGTCTGTGAGGAAGTCGACAGATTAACCGTAATCGAACTTGATCGCGATTTAGCCAAGCGCCTTAGGCATCATCCGTTTCATGGTGAAAAGCTAACGGTGATTGAGCAAGATGCCATGACCATGGACTTCACTGCGCTGTCTAAAGAGATGCCAGTAAAAGATAAAAAGCTCAGGGTATTTGGTAATTTGCCTTACAACATTTCTACTCCTCTGATGTTCCACCTGTTCGATCACGCTGACTGTATTGAAGATATGCACTTTATGCTTCAAAAAGAAGTGGTAAACCGCTTAGCAGCAGGTCCGGGTTCGAAAAACTATGGTCGTCTTTCAGTGATGGCGCAGTATTACTGTCATGTTATCCCTGTATTAAACGTACCACCAGGTGCATTTAAACCAGCCCCTAAAGTGGATTCAGCAGTAGTCAAGCTCGTTCCTCACAACACGCCTCCAGTGTCGGTTGAGTCAGTAAACACACTAGAAAGAGTGTGTGCACAAGCGTTCAATCAGCGTAGAAAAACCATCAGAAACTCATTGAAAGAGAGTCTAAATGAAGAGGAAATTACTGAGCTAGGCATTGATCCCACATGTCGTGCAGAGGTTCTGTCGTTAAGCGATTTCGCTACCCTTGCCAACGCTGTGTCGGCAAAAGAAAGTGAACAAGAGCAATAAACTATCTATGCAAGAACCCGATATTCAAGTGCGTGTAAAAACTCGGCATCTGCCAGATCATTTACCGTCGGATTCCAAGCAATTTGCGTTCGCTTACCATATTAGTATTGAAAACAAGAGTGCTGAAACGGTTCAGCTGATTAATCGCTTTTGGCGCATTACCGATGCAAATGGCAAAGTCTCTGAAGTGGAAGGAGCAGGAGTGGTGGGTAAACAACCCATTCTGAAAGCCAACGAAAGTTTTGAATACACCAGTGGCGCAGTCATTGATACCCCTGTGGGGAATATGGAAGGCTACTATGAAATGGAACGGGAAGGCGGAGAGCGATTTCGCGTACCAATTCCAGTATTTCGCCTCGCTATTTCAAGTATTCTCCACTAGGGCTTTCTCATGTCGCAAGGTAATGCTTTTGTTATAGGCGATATTCAGGGCTGCTACAATGGCTTACAGCGCGTGCTTGAGAAAGCGTGCTTTGACCCCAAAAAGGACCAACTCTTTGCTGTTGGCGACTTGGTTGCGAGAGGTGAAGATTCCCTTAAAACTCTGCGTTATTTGAAGTCCTTGGGTTCTGGCTTCGCCAGTGTATTGGGCAACCACGACCTACACTTGTTAGCGGTCGCCAATGGAATTCGAAAAGCCAAAAAATCCGATAAGCTCGCACCACTGTTGAACGCACCAGATTTAGCTGAACTTATCGACTGGCTTAGGCAATTTCCATTGGCCAGAAAAATTGCGCCCAACACGGTGATGATCCACGCCGGTTTGTATCCCCTATGGTCGGTACAGCAAAGTATTGATTTAAGCGAAGAAGTCAGTCAAATTCTAAGCAGCGAACACTATGCGTCATTTTTATCGACCATGTATGGCAACACACCGGATAAATGGTCAGCGGACTTAACGGGCACTGATAGACATCGCTTCATCGTTAATGCGTGTACCAGAATGCGGTTTTTAAAACCCGATGCGCGACTAGAGTTTGAAAGCAAGGCACACCCTGATGCGGTGTCACTTAGTACAAATAGTACATTAATTCCCTGGTTTGACTACACTAATAAACAGCTTAAGGAAAAGGACACCGTTGTGTTCGGTCATTGGGCAGCCCTGTCAGGCCAGACGAATAAATCTCAATTTGTCGGGCTCGATACTGGGTACGTGTGGGGACAGTCGATGACTCTGCTCAACCTTACGACACAACAAGTGATAAGTGTAAACGCATAACCACGCTATTTCGCCGCGTTACCATTTGAAACGGTCAACGCCGATGGTAATTTAAGGCAGCAGTGGTATTACCAGTGAGGATTTTTTGGGTTCTTACACAAATTTGATAAACATTAAGTGATTGTAGCCGATACAATTATCTCAGGTATAACGATTGCATTTTGCTAACGTCGCGGCAAAATCGAACTATAATCAGTGTGATTATGGGTATATTTTGCTTGAGTAGACAGGTAATATCGTTCATGAAAAAAAATAAAAATGCACTCATCCAGGAGTTCCGATGAAAATAACCGTAGCTACACGCGTAATCGGGGGATTTGTCGCGATCAGCGCACTTCTGATCGTCATTAGTGTCGTTTCACTGTACAACCTCAACTCAATAGGCTCTGCAACTGAAGAAGTCAACAACGTTGCACTACCCACTGTCGCCGGAAGTAATGCTTTGAAGGCCAGTTTTCTCAATATGGGTAGGCTGACTTTTGAAAGTTACATCGGGGAAGAAGTAAGTCAGCTTGAGAAGAAGCGCACCTCGTTCAATCAAGCCAAAGAAAATTTCGAAAGCGAGTATAAGAAACTCGCACTAGCGGTTAGTGATCAGGCTGAACTCAAAAGCACATTGAATTCAGTACTTGAATCATTTGAAGCTTACACTGCTAATGTCGAAGTAATGTACCAGAATCACGAAAAATACCTTAGCTTGCAAAACACTATCCATAGTCGTCTGGGCGATGCTGAAGATAACGCAGATGACGCCTCAACATACCTTCTGGATTTTTCAGACTTAGATGCTGTTCAAAATAATGCCAATCTGCGCAAAGCGGCTGCTATAGGTAGTCAGCTAGAAACGTCGTTGTTGTCATTACTGACTGTCTCTAATGAGTATGTCAAAACTGAAACTTTGTTGCGCTCGCAAACCCTAGGAAACGAAGTTGACCTAGTGGTTGAAAAAGTCGTTACGCAACTGAGCGAAATGGTAGAAACCGCAGGTGGACGCGACACATCAGGTACGCTGGACGACATTAACAGCTTAGTAAACGAAGCCGTTAATGCCATTAAGGCAAGCGACGGTGTGGTACAACTTCACGTTAATCGACTAGAGCGTCGAAACGATGCAGAAAAAGCATTAAATGCGTCAGATGCCAACATCGCTCAAGGGGTTATCGAGCTTGAAAACCTGTTGAAAGTGGCTGACAAAAAAGCAAGTGATATCGAAAGTCAGGTAAATAGCACTATTGCTACTGGTAACACTATTGTTATTGTTGTTGTTATTTTGTCTATCGCAGTAGCGGCCTTTATCGGCTACGTAACCGTGCTGGCAATTACCCGTCCACTTTATCGAGTAAATAAATTGCTCACCGTTGCCTCTTCTGGCGACCTGACTCATCGCCTTGATGACTCGGCACAAGATGAGTTTGGCCTTTTAGCTCGCAACTGTAATACGCTAATTGGCAACTTGAAAGAGTTGATCACTGCGATTAATGTACGCGCCGAGCAACTGGCTGCTGCAGCTGAGCAAACCTCAGCGGTGACTTCCCAGACTACGCATTCGATTCAAGATCAGAAATCACAGATTGGTCAGGTAGCTACAGCCACCACTGAAATGCACTCTACCTCTCAGTTGGTCGTTCAAAATGCCGAAGATACGCTAAGTCAAATCCGACATGCAGATGCTGAAGCAGAGAATGTGCGTAAGATTTCAATGGAAAACAAAAACACCATTGAGATATTGGCTAAAGACGTTCAAGACGCCGCTGATGTTATCAACAAGCTACATCAAGACAGTGCCAGCATTGGCGGTATTCTTGATGTTATTCGTGGCGTTGCCGACCAGACCAACCTTCTGGCCTTGAACGCCGCTATCGAAGCCGCGCGCGCCGGAGAACAAGGTCGCGGATTTGCGGTAGTAGCAGATGAAGTTAGAACCCTTGCCAGCCGTACTCAAGAGTCAACGCAAGAAATCAATGCCATGATTGAAGTACTGCAGGCAGGTGCAGAGCGCGCCGTTGCGGTTATGAATCAAGGTAAAGACCAAACGGTTGCATGTGTAGCTCAAACCGAAAAAGCGACGCAAGCACTTGATATCATCTCTGAAGCAGTACACCGAGCTCACGATGTGAGTTCACAAATTGAGCAATCTGCGCGAGAGCAAAACACGGTATCGCAAGAAATCAGTGAAAAACTAGAAACTATTGTGGGTATCGCGGAAGAAACGACTGCAGGTGCGCAACAGACGTCTGAATCAAGTCATGAAGTGGCTCGTCTGGCAGAAGAGCTGCAACAGTCGATTAGACAATTTAAAGTATAATCATCAATGCTGATAGTAAAAGGGCTCCGCTAGGAGCCTTTTTTGTTTGCCTGTCTATAAGACATTACTTTAATTTACTTCCCTTACCAGCTGATTTAATACAATCAATTCTCCTGGTACCGATTGTCCAAAGCGCTTCTATATCGATAAAAAAACGGCCTTATAAAAAGACCGTTTTTCTATTGTTGTACTCATGATTTGAATAAGGGATTATTCAAACAATGCGCTATGTAATTTTCGAACTATATCGTCGCTGTCAGCTTCATTCACCAGAAAAGACAGATTGTGGGGGTTGGCACCAAAACAAATCATGCGAAGGTTAAAGTCCGCTACTGCGGCGAAAATTTTGCTGGATACACCCACTGCCGTTTGCATGTTGTTACCCACCACCGTTACTAAGTCATAACCCTTCTCAACCTTTACATCACAAATTGTTTCAAGCTCTGCAATGGTTTCTTTGTTTAAACGCTGGGCCACTGAGTTGGCAGGGTTATCCAATGTAAAAGATACCGATATCTCTGAGGTGGTAACCAAATCAACACTTAATTTGTGCTTAGCGATGATTGAAAACACCTGTTGCAAAAAGCCCTGGGCATACATCATTTTAGGGGTTTTGACCGTTACCATGACTTGCTCTTTACGACGCGTAATTGCGCGATAGGGTGGCTCGTGTTCGCAATCTCGAACAATCCAGGTACCCCCTTTTTCTGGCTCTTTGCTGGAGCCGACGAAGACCTTGATGTCTTTACGCAGTGCAGGCTCCATCGTAGCGGGGTGAAGCACTTTAGCACCGAATGTGGCCATTTCAGCCGCTTCTTCAAAACTTAATTCAGGAAGCGGGCGGGCAGCCGAAGTTATCCGGGGATCGGTGGTATACACGCCAATCACGTCTGTCCAGATTTCACAGCTTTCTGCGTCCAAAGCTTCCGCCAGTAATGCAGCGGTAAAGTCAGAGCCACCGCGGCCAAGCGTGGTTGTGCGACCTTCTTCGTCTGCGCCCACAAAGCCTTGTGTTACCACAATCGCATCGTTGATTTCAGGTGCGAGTAACTGCTTTGAAAGCTTAGCGATTTCTTCAATTTGAGGGGCCCCCTCGCCAAACTCACTGTCTGTTCGAAGCACTTTGCGCACATCAAAGTTCATCGTCTTCACGCCCTGCTCAGCAAGAACAGAGGAAAACATTAACGAGGACATTCGCTCGCCCATAGAGAGTAGTTGATCTTTTAAATCGTCGCGGTGCAATATTTCTTCGTGAAATGCTAAGCTTCGCATTTCATCAAGCAAGTCATTGAGTTTTGGTTCAACAACGTCTTTGTCTTTCAATCTGTTAAGGATAGCAAGCTCGATAGTGATAATAGCCTGACAGGTCGCTTCAATTTGCTGTTGCGTCATAGGCGTGTGTGCCAAGCTAACCAAATGGTTAGTTACCCCAGCTGCTGCACTGACTACTACAATACGCGTCTTCTCATTACCGGCAACAATTCGGGCACAATTTTGCATTACGTCGTAATTGGCAACGCTAGTTCCACCGAACTTGGCTATCGATAAAGCATTTGTCACTGTATTTAACTCCAGAATTAAACTAGCAAAAAGCTAGTACAACCATGTTCTCTAACATGGCTAATCAATCGTGATTTGGTCGCCAACTTTTATATTATTTTCGGCAAACCACCCTTGGTTCATTTCCAACGCGTAAAGTACCTCTTTTGACGATCCCACCGACTCCAAACTATGCGGGGTAAGAGGTTTTATATCCGTTATTACGCCTTTTCTGTCAATAAATGCTACGTCGAGAGGAATGAAGGTATTTTTCATCCACATGCCCGCATATTTTGGCGAAGAAAATCTGAAAAACATACCGCAGTTTTCGCACAACGCTTTGCGAAACATCAGTCCACGGGCACGCTGCTCATAGGTACTGGCATATTCAACTTCATAGTGCTCGCCGCCAATCATTAGTGAAACTCTTTCAAAAGTCACCGTATTGAGTAAAGCTTCAGGCTCGTCCTGCGCTTTTGCACACCCCAAGGTTAATATAAGCGCAGCAACAATAAAGAAAGATTTTTCCATTAGACATTCCTTTTCGCCATAAAAAAACCGGCTCCCTACTCCAGGGGCCGGCCTAGTAGTTTATACACTATTTTAAGCAACATTCAATGTTGGAATAATGCGCGCTTTGGCTTCTTCTTCTGCCTTTTTAAAACTAGGCATTTTATCGAAGTTTAAGTAACGGAAGACTTCGCCTGACATGGCATTAATTTTACTAGCGTATTCCATGTATTCTTCGGCGGTCGGAATGCGACCAACAATGGCGCCCACTGCGGCCAGTTCTGCCGATGTCAGATAAACATTCGCACCGTCGCCCAAGCGGTTGGGGAAGTTACGCGTAGAAGTTGAAAGCACGGTGGTACCTGCATCCACACGAGCTTGATTGCCCATACAAAGCGAGCACCCAGGCATTTCCGTTCGCACACCTACTCGTCCATAGATGTTGTAGTAGCCTTCTTCCATTAACTGGGCTTTATCCATTTTTGTGGGAGGCGACATCCATAAACGCGTAGGCAGGGTTTTATTGTATTGCTCTAACAACTTACCCGCTGCACGGAAATGGCCGATATTAGTCATACACGACCCGATAAACACCTCGTCAACGTTATCACCAGCGACATCACTTAGCGTTTTTGCGTCATCAGGATCGTTAGGACAACACACGATGGGCTCTTTGATTTCACTTAAATCAATATCTATGACTTCTGCATATTCTGCATCTGCATCGGCGCGCATTAACTCTGGGTTAGCTAACCACTCTTCCATCTTGCGAGCACGGCGTTCTAATGTGCGCGGATCACCATACCCTTCGTTAATCATCCAGCGAAGCATGGTGATATTCGAGCGTAGATATTCAGCAATCGACGCTTCCGAAAGGTTAATGGTACAACCCGCGGCAGAGCGCTCTGCCGACGCATCTGATAATTCAAATGCTTGTTCAACAGTCAGGTTCTCAAGCCCTTCAATTTCTAGAATACGGCCAGAGAAGGCGTTAATTTTACCTTTTTTCTCTACCGTCAGTAGGCCTTGCTTTATCGCGTAAAGCGGAATGGCGTGAACCAAATCTCGCAAGGTAATACCCGGCTGCATTTCACCTTTAAAGCGCACTAGGATAGACTCTGGCATATCCAGAGGCATCACTCCTGTCGCAGCAGCAAACGCCACTAACCCTGAGCCCGCCGGAAACGAGATACCCAATGGGAAACGGGTATGAGAGTCTCCGCCAGTGCCTACTGTGTCAGGCAGTAACATGCGGTTTAACCAGCTGTGAATAATGCCGTCTCCCGGGCGCAGTGATACACCACCGCGATTCATGATGAAATCAGGTAAAGTGTGCTGCGTTTCGATATCCACCGGCTTAGGGTAAGCGGCGGTGTGACAGAATGATTGCATGGTTAAATCGGCGGTAAAGCCAAGGCACGCTAAGTCTTTAAGCTCATCACGAGTCATTGGGCCTGTGGTATCTTGCGATCCCACCGTTGTCATTTTAGGCTCGCAGTAAGTGCCTGGGCGAATGCCTTCAACACCACACGCTTTGCCCACCATTTTTTGTGCTAATGAATAGCCTGCGCCACTGTCTTTTGGCTGCTCAGGTTTTCTAAACAAGTCTGTTGGACCTAAGCCCAATGTCTCACGCGCTTTTTCAGTAAGACCGCGGCCAATGATGAGGTTGATACGTCCACCGGCACGCACCTCATCCAAAATTACCTTCGACTTATAGCTGTACTCAGTGAGCACCTCTCCTGTCTCGTGGTTGGTTATTTTGCCTTCAAATGGGTAGATATCGATCACATCACCCATATTCATTTTGTCCACATCGGCTTCAAAAACCAATGCGCCAGCATCTTCCATTGTATTAAAGAAAATAGGTGCCACTTTTGAGCCAATGCACACCCCGCCCCCGCGCTTGTTAGGTACACCGGGCAAGTCCTCACCAAAGAACCATAATACCGAGTTAGTGGCCGACTTACGTGACGAGCCCGTACCTACCACATCCCCTACGAAAGCAACCGGATAGCCTTTACTTTTCACGTCTTCAATTTGACTCATGGGCCCTTTCACCCCAGGTTCTTCGGGGGTTAACCCCTCGCAGGGCATTTTGTAAGCCGCTAAGGCGTGAAGAGGAATGTCAGGACGAGACCATGCATCGGGTGCTGGTGACAGGTCATCGGTATTGGTTTCCCCTGTCACTTTAAACACGGTGTAAGTCATTTTATCGTCCATCAACTTACGCGACGTAAACCATTCACCTTCGGCCCACGACGTAATCACTTCTGTGGCAAAGCTATTTCCCGCTTTGTGTTTTTCTTCCACATCGTGATAAGCATCAAACATCAACAACGTGTGTTTGAGTTCCTTTGCTGCTAAAGGAGCAAGAGCTGTATCATCAAGTAGCTCAACGAGTGTGACAATATTGTAGCCCCCATGCATATTGCCTAATAACGCCACTGCCTTTTCTTTTGAAATAAGGGGACAGCTATCTTCACCTTTTGCGATTGCACATAAAAACCCAGCTTTAACGTATGCGGCTTCATCCACACCTGGCGGTACGCGTTCAGAAAGTAATTCAAGTAAAAATTCGCCTTCACCTTCCGGCGGGTTCTTCAATAGTTCAACTAGACCAGCCACCTGTTCGGCATTGAGAGGTTTAGGGGGAATACTTAAGGCTGCACGTTCTTCAACGTGTTTGCGGTAGTCTTGTAACACAGTCTCTTCCTCTAAGTTAGCTTGCGCAATGGGAGTAAACGGTCTTGTACGCACTTGACGCAAGGTGTGATTAATAAATCGCCATTAGTATAGCGACTAACCCGTCTAAATTACATTTTTGCGACTATTTAATCGTTAATAGTCGCTATTCAGCACACTTAATATAGAACGAATAAATCAATTAGAAAAAATAACAATAAACACAAAAAGTGATTTAAAAATGGCTTAAAATTGGCCTAGAAACCCGCAACTCATAACCATCATCAATTGGGAACTAAAAGAGAAGAGAAGTGTGAGACGAAACGGTCTAATCAGGCATATCACTGTCAGGTCGAATGTGAAGAAAGCTTGCAAATCGGGGTTTTCCCTTGCGCGTAAAACCAAAATGTTTAAAGGTTACCCAACTTCCAATCGCGGGCGGATGTAAGCGCTCGTTTCTAGAAAAGCCGCTGCCCAATTTAAATCTTATCCCCTCTCGGGTTTCAACAAGCAGCGACCCCATCATTGCTGAATATTGTCCTTTCCCTTTCAAGTGCGCTATCACTCTTGCCTCGGCATCGTGGTGTTGTTTAACTTTGAGCAAGTGTTCGCTTCGACCGCTTTTATACAAGGCATCGCGATGATGCAGCATCAGCCCTTCTCCTCCCAGTGCCACTATACGGTCTAATTCACTTTTTAACGCGTGATGATCGTTTAAGGTGAACTGGTTTATCTCTTTCAAGGTTGGACTTTGCGTATCTGCCACTAGTCGAGAAATAGCTTTGGCTCGAACATGAAAAGGCTGTGCTAATTCTGGCATATCAAACACCATAAAGCGTACTTGCTGCCATCGCGCATCTGGGGTGTCGGTTAACACAATAGAGGCGGTTAACTCAAAATGTCCTCGTCCTACCCACAACTCACCGTCTAATACTTGTTTCGGCCATTTATCAAAAAACCATGCTGGCGCGTGAACCCGATTACCGTTTCTGGTGAGCAACGTACTTCCTGTCCAACGCGCACGAATACCATCTAATTTTTCACTGATTAAATATTGATTTAATAAAAGGCGAGTTTGCTCAAATTCAAATGATGTCGCGAGTTGAACGGCGTTGTTTTTTGGAAATGAAGAGTTATATTCGGTTTCTTCTTTGCGAACCGTCTCCACCTCTCTCACCGTCTCTCTGGCACATACCACACTAAGTGCAAAAAACACACTGACTATCCTACCAATACTAGGCATTATTAGGCTTCCCGAGATATAAAAAGAGCCACATAGACTACGCTGCGCTGGGTACTCGAGAAACTGGGCAAAAGAATGGTTTTGTGGAAAAGGCGTAATCTCTTCTATAAAAATGGGTTACTCCATAACTACTTTACGAAGTAAGGAAAAAATATTGAGGTCGACCAATTTGTCTTTAAAGTAGTGCCCTGACGTTATGTGGTTTAAAACTTGAAACCCGTTTTAATTCTATTGTGTTCCGACAAGACATTTCATTAGACGGTAACCGCCTGTAAACGTTTAAATGACGTTGAGATAGGAAACAAATCAACGGGGAATTGCCCTCCTCTTGAACATAAGAATATCCCCACATATGGCGCTTCTAATCATGCTTTACTGGTAGGTATCGACCGAGCATTGTATATAACTCGTTCTTGTTTACTGGCTTAGTGAGATACCCATCCATTCCACAGGCTAAAGCGTGATTTATCTCCTCATTAACTACTGCTGCGGTAAAAGCCACGATTGGAATGCGACACCCCGCTAAACGTAATGCTTCAGCTGCATCTGCGCCATTCATTTCTGGCATATGGAGATCCATTAAGATCAGGTCAAACACGTGCGTTGTCGCTAGCAAAAGTGCTTCTTTACCGTTGCAAGCCAAAGTCACCTCTATACCAACATCTTCAAGTAGAGACTTAGCCACCATCTGGTTAATTTCATTATCTTCAGCAACCAGCACCCTGCCCTTGAAACGATGACGAGCATCTGTCGTAACAGGTACAGGTGTTGGTGCCTGAACCGTAATAAAAGGTAATTCAAACTGGAACTCGCTTCCCTTACCCAGCTCACTTGTTAAATAGATATGTCCGCCCATAGCTTCCACCAGGCTTTTCACAATTTGAAGCCCTAATCCCGTTCCACCGTGGATGCGATTGACGCTGTTACTGGCTTGAGTGAAAGGTTCAAATATTTTGCTGTGCTCCGACTTTGCGATGCCATCGCCAGTGTCTACAACCGAAAACTTGATGATGTAGTGGGTGGGAGAGACAGGACCTTTTTGAAGCTTTAATGTTACCCCGCCCTGTTGGGTAAATTTAATTGCATTGCTTATAAGATTGTTAAGCACCTGAGACAGTCGGGTTGGATCACCTTCAACAGAGGTTTGAAGGTCCGGTTCAATTACCATGTCCAGCGTTATTCCCTTTGCGGTCGCCAACGATTGGTAAAAGGTAATACAATCTCTGCAAATCGACACTAAGTCTACTGGCATGAATTCCAGTGTGAGTTTACCTGCGTTAAGCTTCGATAAATCTAATACATCATTTAGGATTCTGCTAAGTGTTAATCCCGAACGCTGAATTTTTTCCAGCTTTGGCCGAGCACTTTCCGAGATCTCATGTGACAGCATAACGTCAGTTAATCCCAAAATACCATTTAATGGCGTGCGAATTTCATGTGACATGGTCGCCAGAAAACGGGACTGTGCGGCAGAGGCTTGTTTTTCACTTGCCAGAGCTCTATTTAACTCAAGGGTTTTCTTTCTACTTTCAACGAGGGCTTTTTCTAGCAGACTTGCTAATGCATAAATAAGCAGAGACACCACAAGGTTGGTCACGCAAAGCCTTAGCCAAAGCCCTTTATCGTAGCTTCCTTCGTGAAGTGGTACAAGAAACGCACAGCTCGCAACTACAGCCATTGCGCACACTCTCCACCCATTAGAAAGCAGCAAAATTGGAAGTATAGTGGCAATGGGCGCTAACGTTGCAGGTAAAAGTCCATTACTTATAACAAGATAGGGGGCCACCGGAATAGTGAGCACAGCCCACAGTTTGGCTAATTGCTCTCGATAATTGAAAAAGATTATTCCTGTAATAGAAATTGCACACCATGACAGACCAAAAAACAAAGCCACATAAACGTTATTTGGTTGAGTAATTGCGATTACTACTAAGATTAGCAATGAAAAGACCAGCAGAATTTTGAAACCAGCGCTTCGTAAAGCTGAAGTAACTTCGCCAATGGATTCGAACTCTATTGTGTGCTGCTGAGACATTTTGTGAATTGAATGTGAATAAATGATTGATAACGCAGTATAAGCATGAAAAAGGACGAAAAAGCAACTCTCCAGAAAAATAATGGGGTCAGAGTACATTTTCAGCTCTTTAACGCAGAGCCTTTTACCCTTCTAATGTACTCTGACCCCATTATTTTATTTCAGGTACAAAAAAGCCCCAACTGAAGTTAGGGCTTTCAAACTAAGCGTGAAGCGTTAGGTGCTTAAACGCGCTTAACCGCTACGTCAGCTTCAAACTTAGGCTTAACCGCCAAATCTTCTGAAGGCGGAGCGAACTTAGTAAGATCGATACCTTCTACTGCCCCTTTATATTCTTCTACCGTTGGGAAACGACCCAATACGGTTGAAAGAACAACGAGTGGCGTTGAACCCAGCAGTGATTCACCTTTCTTCTCAGAAGAGTCAGCAACAACGCGGCCTTGGAATAAGCGCGTAGAGGTGGCAATTACAGTATCACCTGGTTCCGCTTTTTCCTGGTTACCCATACATAGGTTACATCCAGGGCGCTCTAGGTAAAGAATGTTTTCGTACTTAGTACGTGCAGCTTCTTTAGGATGTGCATCGTCGAACTGGAAGCCCGCGTATTTTGCAAGAATGTCCCAATCGCCTTCCGCTTTCAACTCGTCAACAATGTTATATGTTGGTGGAGCAACGACTAGCGGCGCTTTAAACTCAACAGAACCGTTTAGCTTCTCAAGGTTACGTAGCATTTGTGCAATAATTTGCATGTCGCCTTTGTGAACCATACAAGAACCAACGAAACCTAGGTCTACTGGCTTACCATCGTAGTAAGAAACCGGACGAATAACGTCGTGGGTATAACGCTTAGACACGTCATCGTTGTTTACGTCAGGGTCTGCAATCATTGGCTCGTCAATTTGGTCCAAATCAACGACCACTTCTGCGTAGTACTTCGCGTTGTCATCTGGCGCAAGTGCTGGCTCTTCACCAGACTTGATTTCAGCGATACGCTTATCAGCAAGGTCAATTAGACCCTGAAGCATGTTGGCTTCATTGTCCATACCCTTGTCGATCATTATTTGAATGCGGCTCTTAGCAAGCTCAAGTGACGCAACCATCGTCTCGTTGTTAGAGATACAGATTGAGGCTTTTGCCTTCATTTCTGCCGTCCAGTCAGTGAACGTGAACGCTTGGTCAGCCAATAATGTACCAATTTGTACTTCAATTACGCGGCCTTGGAAGACGTTTTCACCAGCGAATTGCTTAAGCATTTGCGCTTGTGTTGCGTGAACCACATCACGGAAGTCCATGTGCGGCTTCATGCTGCCTTTGAACGTTACTTTCACAGACTCAGGAATAGGCATTGCCGCTTCACCTGTCGCCAGTGCTAGTGCTACCGTACCCGAGTCAGCACCGAATGCGACACCTTTTGACATACGCGTGTGCGAGTCACCACCGATGATGATAGCGCGGTCGTCAACTGTGATGTCGTTAAGTACTTTGTGAATAACGTCAGTCATTGCATGGTAAACGCCTTTAGGGTCACGTGCAGTGATCACACCAAAGTTGTTCATGAACGACATAAGCTTAGGAATGTTAGCTTGTGCTTTCTTATCCCATACTGATGCGGTGTGACAGCCAGACTGATATGCACCGTCAACAAGAGGTGAAATCGTCGATGCCGCCATTGACTCTAGTTCTTGGCATGTCATTGGACCTGTAGTGTCCTGAGAGCCTACAATGTTAACTTTAACGCGAACATCTGAGCCTGCGTGAAGCGGTGCATCTGAATTAACACCAACCGCGTTGCGGTTAAAGATTTTTTCAACCGCTGTCAGGCCCTGACCTTCGTGAGAGACTTCTTTTGACGCTGCATACACATCTGGTGTTTTAATACCTAACGTTTTTGCTGCAAAAGTTTGTAGCTTCTTACCGAATACCACCGCATAAGAACCACCCGCTTTCATGAACTCCATTTTTTGAGGAGTAAACGAGCCAGCTACGTCAACCAACTCTTGTGAACCGTTGTATAGTTTCTTCGCTTTAGTATCAATAGTCAGTACCGTACCTGTGGCAACAGGGTATGCTTCTTCAAGTACTGGGTCGCCGTTTGCGTCGCGAACGATCTCACCGTTTTCGTCAGTTTTCTTAACCCAGTTTTTAAGGTCAAGACCGATACCACCTGTTACATCTACCGTAGTAAGGAAGATTGGCGCGATACCGTTAGTACCTGCAACGATTGGCGCTTTGTTTACAAATGGAATGTAAGGGCTTGTTGGCTCACCCGCCCATAGTGCAACGTTGTTCACACCTGACATACGTGATGAACCTACACCCATTGTGCCTTTTTCAGCAATTAGCATCACTTTTGCGTTAGGGTGCTTTTTGCCAAGCTCAACAATTTCTTGCTGTGCTTCTGGCGTGATCATACATTGGCCGTGAAGTTCACGGTCTGCACGAGAGTGGGCTTGGTTCCCTGGAGAAAGAAGGTCAGTAGAGATATCACCTTCAGCCGCAATATATGTCACGACTTCAATTTTCTCTGGTACTTCAGGAAGTTTGGTAAAGAACTCTGCTTTTGCGTAGCTCTCTAGTACGTCTTTAGCAATAGCATTGCCAGCTTTGTAGGCTTTTTCAAGACGCTCTGTGTCTGCATCGTATAAATAAACCTGAGTTTTCAATACTTCTGCAGCGTTTTTTGATACCGCTTCGTCATCTGACAATGCAAGGTCTAGTAGTACTTCTACAGACGGGCCGCCTTTCATGTGAGAAAGTAGCTCTAATGCAAATTCAGGCGTAATTTCTTCTACTTTTTCTTCGCCAAGTACAATTTCTTTAAGGAATTGTGCTTTAACACCTGCCGCAGGTGTAGTGCCTGGCAACGTGTTGTAGATAAAGAATTTTAGAGAGCCTTCGCGATGCTCATTAGTTGTATCTTTAATTTGAGCAATGATTTCAGACAGCAAATCAGCACTGTCAATAGGCTTAGGGTTAAGACCTAGTTCCGTTTTACGGGTTTCGATCTCTACCAGATATTCTGAATACAAACTCATATAGTTCTCTCGGTCTTAGTGTTACTTGGGCGTAGTGTTAAGTCGGTCTTAGCTATACGCATATAAAAATAAGGGATATTTTAACCGATTTTTGGCATTTACGTAATCTTTGAAAGTTGTCATGTTGTCGGTTATGCCGACGCTCAAAAAAATAAACTGACTTTTTCACTATCCCCCGATTATTGACAATCTTGCCCGAAAAATACAAAAAACATAAAAATCATATAGTTAAACCATTTCCATTGATTTTAACGGCTCCTCAACCCTTGAATTGGTTTGACCAATAAAGATAAATAATAGTGTTGCATTTATTCCAGACATTGATGTTGCTTATGGTACTACCAGTACAAAATACCACCAATTCTATTACTTTACTTACATTTGTCAGTTAACTAAGTAGCAGGAGCGGACACCTTAATGACACTCCCTGAATGCCCATCAGTAAGGATGAACAGATTGCCTTGGCTATCCGACGTAATATCTCTAATGCGTTGATTAACCTGCTCTATTATTGGTGATGACGCATAGTTGTCTCCACTGCGCCTGACCATATACACGGTTTTGGCTTTCAACGACGTCACTAAAAACGACTGTTGAAGCGAAGGAAATGCCTCTTTAGTGTAGTAAAGCATAGCAGATGGCGCGATGGAGGGAGTCCAGTCTACCAACGGCGGAGTCATACCGGGATACTCGGTAAATGGGGAAATCCTCGCTCCCGAATAGTCTTTGCCCAACGTCACTACTGGCCAGCCGTAGTTTTGACCGGGTGTTAACAAGTTAAATTCATCACCACCATCAGGACCGTGCTCATGCTGATAAACCTGCCCATTATCGTCTATCACTAACCCCTGTGGGTTTCGGTGACCCAAGGTGTAAATATACGGATTTTCAGGGAAAGGAGGATTCTCTAGCGGCTCCCCTTGAAGCGTAAAGCCTATTACTTTGCCCAGATGAGACTGAAGTCGCTGAGCTTGTTCGCGATAATCAAAGCCATCTCCCGACGTGATCAGAAAAGCATTGGGAGCCAACTCCACCATTTTTCCACCATAGTGCACGGGGGTGTCCTTGCTTTGCTTCACCTCAAATATTTGCTCGATATGACTTACGCCAGAGACCAAAGACAACCTAGCCTTGACTACCGCTAGTTTATTGGCGTCATCATTACCTTTTGAGTAACTGAGTAGTATTTGTCCAGTGTCAGCAAAGTTATGCGGTATAAGGAGATCAATAACTCCACCTTGTCCCTGGGTATAGAGCTGTTCAAGGGCAATCGGAAAACGCTTAACGTTACCTTGAGAGGTAAGGATCACCAAGGCGCCATCGCGCTCAGCGACGACGGTTATCTCCTCTTGACTATCGGCATGGTGTGCCACTTTATTTACTATGATGCTTTCGATTGCCTTGGGATAATGTAAATCCCTCAGTAATTCAGTTAACACGTAGTGCTCGAATGAGAAGGTAGAAGTAGCATCACTTGAGGGCGTGTATTTACTTGTAGGGGCGTCATCATAAATATCGTCGTACGAATCCCCCGCACCAGCGTACACGCTGTCCTCAATACAAAAAAACAACGACAATATCGCTACGCTAAAAGATGACACCCACTGCCACATAACCTTTCCTCGATCCACTAGACGGTTTATTTGGTCTGGCTATCATGGTATACCAAAATCCTGTTTACTATTAAGGCAAAGTTCAACAGGCTCCACTAATGCTCATATTACTTCGCTTTTTACCTGCATGGGCAGTCGGCTTTGTGCTGGCGAGTTTAGCGCACTCTCATTCGGTATTATGGGGTTTAAACGACCTTGGTATCACCATCACCTTCGGTGATTGGCTTTTTATGATAATACAAGACGCCAAAGGACTGCTTCCTACTTATGGCAGTGTTATCGCCATGGCGCTTGGGCTGAGTTTTGCTCTTGTGCACCTTTTTTTCTACATACAACAAAAACACGGTATCACAGCGATAAAAAGGCGAATATCAGGCCTTCTTTTTCCTCTCGCAGGAGGGCTGGCGTTTTTTGTAATGTTGATGGCCATGCAACCTATTTTAGATGTGACACTTATCGCAGGCGCGCGCACCACAACAGGTTTTATTACCCAGTGTTTGTCTGGTGCAGTAGCAGGATGGGTCTACGCAAAGTTACAACCAACTTATCATTCAAACTTATAAGGCTAAATAAACCAACAAACATGTAAATAAAAAGTTAAGTTTGCTAATGTTATGCGACATTTATAATAAACGCGCCCTACTAGGAACAAGCAACATGATAAGTTATCCAGATAACGTCAACTGTTTAGCCGATTACATCGAAAGTGTTTTACATAAATTTTCGGATAGACCTGCCTATACCGCTTTGGGACAAACACTTACCTTCGCAGACATAGATAGTAAATCGTCTGCGCTTGCGCGCTTTTTCGTACACCACGCTAAGCTCACGCCAGGTACTAAAGTCGCCATACAATTACCCAATGTGATCCAAAACCCTATCGCAGTATATGCCGCCCTTCGTGCAGGATTGGTGGTAGTTAACACCAACCCCCTTTATACCGAACGAGAAATGAAACACCAGTTCACTGACAGCGGCGCGCAGGCTTTAGTCATTCTCAGTGATCTTCTTCCCAAGTATGAGAATATTAAGTCGGAAACTGGTATTACAACAGTCGTTACCACCTCAGCAACCGAATTACTCGACCCTACCACGGCACCTGACATTGAAGGCAGTATATCGCTGACTAAAGCCATTGAGATTGGCAGTGCATTACCCGCTGTTTCACGTCCTTCAGTGCAATTGGATGATCTTGCTATGTTGCAATACACAGGAGGCACAACTGGCGTATCCAAAGGTGCGGCGTTAAGTAATAAAAATGTCCTCGCCAACTGCATTCAAATGCTTGACCGTATTGGAGAAGGGTTTAAAGAAGGGCAAGAAGTGTTAATTTGCCCCCTCCCTCTTTATCATATTTACGCGTTTACCGTAGGTATGATGGCACTTTTCGCCAAAGGCACTCAAATTATACTGATCCCCAATCCCCGGGACGTGGACAGCTTTATTCAAACCCTTAAGCCTCATTCCATGAGTGCTTTCATGGGAATTAATACGTTATTTGTGGTGCTTGGGCGACACCCTGAATTTGCTAAGCTCGATTTCTCAAAATTACACCTCACAATGTCAGGCGGAACGGCGTTGACGCAAGCAGCAGTATCAATTTGGCAAGAAGTCACTGGGAATATCATTACTGAAGGTTATGGGCTGTCAGAAACCGCGCCCGTAGTATCGTTCAATATTCCAGGAAAAGAAGAAATCGGCACCGTTGGACCGGCTTTAGAAGATACCGAAATCGCGCTTCTGGACACGTATGACAACCCCGTACCAGAAGGTGAGTCAGGCCAAATAGCAGTGCGAGGCCCTCAAGTCATGATGGGGTACTGGAACAGAGATGATGAAACCGCCAAAGTCATGACAAAAGACGGTTTCTTTAAAACCGGGGATATTGGCGTGCGTACCCCCTCTGGCGCGATTAAAATAGTCGATCGCTTAAAGGACATGATCATTGTGTCGGGTTTCAACGTGTATCCTAACGAGATTGAGGATGTACTGACCTCCCACCCCAAAGTAATGGAAGCCGCCGTCGTCGGCAAACCAGATGACAAAACAGGGGAGCGTGTATGTGCGTTTATTACTGTCAGTGAAGCAATATCCCAAGAGGAGATTACCGAGCACTGTCGCCAATATCTCACCAATTACAAGGTACCAAAGTCAATCGAAATTTTGGATGAGCTTCCCAAATCCACTGTAGGTAAAATTCTTAGAAGAGAACTGCGAAAATAGCGCCCAAAAGACGGCGTCAGATACTCTATCTCTGACGCCTTTTAATCTTTAAAAATCAAAATATTGCTACGAAAGAATGACGCTTTATATTTGATGCATAACCCATTTGGCACTATACCTAATATACAGCCATTCATATCTCAGTTTCTATGCAAACAAAATCGCTGGTGCTAACAGAAGTTGATCAACTTGATCATCGCTTGTGGGAGTTAGCTGAATTTCAGCCTGACTTACTCATGGTATTCGCGTCGCCCTCTCAACTCACAGATGACAAAATTTACACTTCACTTAAAAACGTATCACCGAACTTAGTGGGCTGTAGCACTGCAGGTGAAATAAATGACAAACAGGTGCTAATCAACCATGTTGTGATATCTGCAATTAAGTTTTCCTCAAATAGCCATGTTGTGGTGCATACCCAGACGCTCAATACCGTCGAAGAATCCTATAGCTGTGGCGCGAAGCTTGGCGCTCAGATACACCAGGATGACCTTAAAGCTGTGTACATAATAGCGCCAGGGATAATTAGTAATGGTTCGTCTATCATTGAGGGATTAACCAGCGCTCTGCCAACCCATGTTGGTATTAGCGGTGGACTGGCCGGCGATGCAGACAACTTTGTAAAAACACATGTGTTAAGCCCTTCTGGATTTCATCCTAATCAAGTGGTGGCTGTGGGATTTTATGGTAACAACCTTCAGTTCAGGTATGGGGCGTTTGGCGGTTGGCGTTCCTTCGGGCCTGCACGTAGTGTGAGCAAATCAAAAGAAAACATCTTATTTCAGTTAGACGATAAGCCAGCATTAGAAACTTACAAACATTACCTCGGGGACTACGCATCGACGCTGCCTTCCAGTGGCCTCCATTTTCCGTTTGAAATACTAGGCCCCAAACGAAAAGCAACGGGATTAATTCGCACAATATTGAATGTAGATGAAAAAGACGGCAGTCTAGTACTGGGTGGAGAAGTACTCGACGAGCAATACGTAAGGCTAATGCATGCCTCAACAGATGATTTAATTGACGGAGCATCCATTGCGATACAAAACGCGACGGCAGGAGAAGACTTCAGTGCTATGGACACTGACAGTGAATTCCTTGGCCTCGTGGTTAGCTGTGTGGGTCGTCGCCTTGTTATGGGTGACAGAGTGCAAGAAGAAATTGAAGAATTGCATTGTCACTTTCCCGCTAACACAAAATTAGCGGGTTATTATTCATACGGTGAACTGAGTCCTTTTGATAATCATTCTTTATGTCAACTCCACAACCAAACCCTCTCGGTCACATTGCTATGGGAAGCAGATCATTGAATGCCCTTTTGCTTAGACAACTCAGGAAGTCATTTGGCTTAAGCTCAGATGAAGACGCTCTCGCTTGGATAGAACGTGTTACACACGATGAAGAAGAGCGCAGTGCAAGCAGCAATGTAGCTTGCCCGCCTAGTGAGTATGCTCACCTTGTGAGGGGACTGAAAGAATTAATCACGCGTGTCAACGACAGTTATGAATTTAACGAACGGGATATCGAATTACGGGATCGTAGCCTGAGGTTAAGTTCTGAGGAACTGATTGCAGCAAATAAAAAAATTCGCGCTGAGGTGGTAGAACAAAAGCAGGTGATCGACACCCTTCGCCACTCAGTAAACAAGCTTCTCACAGAGCAAAACAAACCCACTATCGACGACGCATTCACTAATATTTCGGATTTATCCACACTCGTACTTGAGCTTATCAAAGAACAAAAAACCACGCGAAGTGAACTCATCATGCAACGTCAAGCATTGGACAAACACGGTATAGTGGCGACGGTTGATCTCAACGGTACCATATTAAGTGCCAATGACAAATGTTGTCAGTTTTCAGGTTTTACAAGAGAAGAGTTAATCGGCAAAAACACTGACACATTCAATGTAAATAACGTCAGTAAGGCGCAACAAAAAGACATTGCCAAGGCACTCACTAAAGGCAATATTTGGCAAGGCGAACTGCATAGCGTGACTAAGTCTGGCGAACCCAGAGCATTTTTTGCTACCGCCGTCCCCTTTCACAATCATCACAATTGGGTAGACAGTGTGGTGGTCATCTGCACTGATATCTCCGAACAAAAATTGCTTGAAAAACAACTGGCTGAAGGCCGAGCTTTTTACAGAAGTATCACCGACAGTATTGGAGAGGGCGTCTATGCCGTCAACGGAGTGGGAAAAACACAGTTTCTCAACCCCAAAGCCTCTGAACTACTTGGTTGGACTATTGAAGAGCTTGAGGGCAGGCGGTTTCACGATACCGTCCATTTCCAAAAAGAGGATGGCACTTTGCTGCCTAGAGAACGGTGCCCAGTAAATCACAACATCGTGCAAGGCCAGTCATATCAGTCTTATGAGGATTACTTTACCGATAAAAAAGGCCGGCTTTTCCCCATATCTATCGTTGCCGTTCCCTTAAAGGACAAAGACGGAAATCCTGATGGCCACGTGGGCGTATTTCGCGATATCAGTAATCAAAAGGCCACTGAGAGGCAACTCCAGAGAGCCTTTGAAGAAGCTGAAAGTGCCAATGCCGCCAAAAGTAGCTTCTTGGCGACCATGAGCCATGAAATACGCACGCCCTTGAACGCCATCATTGGGTTAACTCACCTTGCCATTGAGTCAAGTGATATTGCACAAAAGCAATCCTACCTTGAAAAAGTTCAAAAAAGTTCGGTGTCGTTGCTCGACCTTATCAATAGTATTTTGGATTTTTCAAAAGTAGAAGCGAATAAAGTCAAGCTGGTAAATGAACCCTTTTCTCTACGAAAAATTATCGACAAACTGGCGCAAATCTTCCAATACAAAGCACAACAAAAACACCTCCAACTGCTTTTCGATTTACGCTGTAACACCAATATTCGCTGCATAGGCGATAGCGAAAAAATTTACCAGATTTTGCTGAATTTAATCAGCAATGCCATCAAGTTTACACACCAGGGCGAAATCGTCTTCTCTGTTGAGCAAAATGGTAACACATTGACGTTTGGGGTCAGCGATACAGGAATGGGAATTAGCAAGGAAAATCAAGGTAAGTTGTTTAAAGCGTTTGAACAAGTTGATGCAACCATATCACGCAAGTTTGGAGGAACGGGTTTAGGCCTTGCGATCTGCGACAAACTAGTCAAACAAATGGGGGGGATACTTACCGTCAGTAGTGAAATAGGTCAAGGAAGCCATTTTTCATTTTCACTCCCACTGTGTGAGAATAATTGTCCTTCTGTGGCCTCTCCCCTCCCCGTAGCACTTCCGCGTGAAGTGTTGTGTATAAAAGCCGATGACAGTGTGAACTTGTGTACAGAAATCATCAACGCCACATTTACCCGACTTGGGATGAAGAGTTACACAATCGCGCGAGATGCCTCGTCATACCCGGCGCAGGCTGAACACACACTACTGGTGTTACCTGAGAGCGAAAAAGCGTGGAAACAATTGGTTGGCGATATACAAGACAACAAGTACCAACATTTGAATGCCCAGACTTTGGTGAGCCCGCTCCCGAAAGAAGAGGTAAAAAAACGTGTTGGTGAAGCCCTGTATCACAGCATTAGCATAATCGAACTCCCCTTTACTGACTCTGATTTAATTTCTGCTCTTTCACCGTCTTCTAATTCACAGCAACCGCAAAAGGAAGAAGGATTAGAAAGTAAGAAATGGCGAAGACTTCGATTAAGAGAAAAGTCTGCATTAGTAGTAGATGATGACCTTATTAGTTTGGAAGTTAGCCAACAAATTCTCGCCGATTTAGGCATGCATGTGACCACTGCAAGCTCTGCCGAACAGGCCGATACAATATGTGAGCATAACTCTTTTGATGTGATTCTCCTCGATTGTTATCTACCGGGAGTGGACGGCTATCAGTTGGCTGAAAAGCTTTCACAACAAGAAGGATGGTTTACCCCCATCATCGCATTGAGCGCCGATGAATCTCCTGAAGCGAGTCAGCGCGCACTCAATGCAGGAATGTGCCAACACTTGACGAAACCAGCCACGGCAGATGAAATCATACATACTATCGATATCCATATTCACTCCGGATATAAAGAGGTAGCACCGCCAGTATCAACAACTCCAGCCACGGAATTTTTGGCCGAATTATTGTCGTTTTATGACAAATACAGCAGAGCTGAAGTAATGTCACAATTATTAGACATGTTACACGGTGAATCGCAAAACCCTGCTCTGATCTACGCACTAGAAAATGATTCTCAACATATCGGTGCTACAGCGCTCTATAATTGTGTTGTCAATACCATTAGTAAACTAAGGGGTGAAATTCGCCAAGAGAGTGATTACATTTCGAACATGTCGATGCAGCTGGATGCTACATTGCGTTTGATTGCTCATACCATCGAGCGATTTCCAGACCAAAAAACAAGTACTATTACTAAACAAGAAGTTAATGTTGAACTATTCTTACGAGAACTCCAGACGGTTGTTGAAAAGTTAGAACACTACGATGTAAAGGCAATAGACGAACTTGCCCGTTTCAGTAACACTTATTCTGACACTACTTTAGCCTTGCAAATAAACAAGATAAAACAGTTTGTTAACGTATATGATTTCGATGGTGCGCTAAAATATATTAGTAATATGAAGGAAGAATTACTCAATGATTGAATCTACTGCCAATGCTCAACATCGATTCAGTATTCTCATTGTGGACGACGAACCCGCCAATATTGATATTCTTTCTGGCATTTTATCCCCTTATTACGACGTAAAGGTGGCGCCATCTGGCGTAGTCGCTCTCAAGATTGTAGAAAAGCACACTCCTGACCTTATCCTGTTAGATATCATGATGCCAGGGATTAATGGCTTCGATGTTTGCAAAAAATTGAAATCGGACAAAAATCTCAGTCAAATTCCAGTCATCTTCGTCACCGCATTGGTGCAAGGAGAGGATGAAGAAAAAGGTTTCGAATTAGGCGCTGTGGACTACATTACTAAGCCCGTTTCCCCAGCCATAACCCTTGCGCGAGTTAATACGCAGATAAAATTAGCTCACCAAATGCGCTCCACTGAGAATCTGGTTCAATCTCGCACTTCTGAATTGGAAAAAAGCCAACAAAGTGCAATAAGTATGCTTGCCGCTGCAGGCCACTATAATGACACTGATACAGGCCATCACATTTGGCGAATGGCCGCCTATAGCAAATGTCTTGCTCTCGCTCACGGCTGGTCTTACGAACGGGCGACGTTACTCGCACAAGCCGCCCCGATGCACGACACGGGCAAAATTGGTATCCCTGACAATATATTAAAAGCACCAAGAAGACTGGATGATATTGAATTGGACATCATGCGCAGCCACGCCAGTATCGGCTATCAAATCCTTTCTCAAAGTGATACGCCGCTATTTCAATTGGCTGCGGAAGTCGCCTTATGTCACCATGAAAAATGGGATGGTACTGGCTACCCTAACGGCCTTTCTGGTAATGATATCCCTGAGAGTGCACGTATAGTGGCCTTAGCAGATGTTTTTGACGCACTCACCATGAAACGTCCCTACAAGAAGGCATGGAGTGTCAAAGAAGCCTTTGACTATATTGAGATGAATTCGGGTAAACACTTTGACCCGAATTTAGTACAGTGCTTTTTAAGTGTAAAAAAAGACATATTGGCCACAAAAGCATATTGGTTAACCTTTGAAGACAAGAATATTGTGCCAACCATACACAATTTTTTACCGCGTTCTTGCCACGTCAAAGACAATGAGTACGACTAAAATAGCGCAATCTAGTCCTCGCTTTTCCTACATTACAAACAAAAAACCACCCTAGGTTTAAGTAGGATGGCTTAGTGACTATTAACAATTAATTGTGATAACGAGTGACTTAACTCGAACCTAATTCAGCCGCGATCCTGTCAGCTTGCTGTTTCTCACCCTGGACAAATTGTTTCCACTGTTGTGCCATAGCACGACTTTTCTGGTGCTTTTCCGCTTCAGCTAGCTGGTTAAGTGCCAACGCAAATTGCTTCTTATTGTAAAGCGCCATGCCTTTAATGAGGTATACCAGTCCTGGGTTTCTCAGCTCACCCTTTTCAATGGCTCTATCTGCTGCAGCTATAGCATCATCAAAACGCTCTTCGTTCAGTAGGATTTGAGCAAGTTGTGCGTCCAACTCACCGTCCTCCGACAACTCAGCTGCTTGTAACATCACTGGGATCGCTTTATCTTGCTCTTTCGCTAGTGACCAGCTCTGACCTAAAAACTTAAGGTTGCGCAAGTTCTTTTCTAGCACGCCATCATTGATAGCCTGTTCCATCAACTTCGCCCCTTTGTAGGGTACGCGATGATAGTAATAGAGCTGAGCCATATTAAAGATATCTGCTGACGTCTCAACGAAACCACGCTGGTAAGCCGTTTCCATGATAGCTAACTGCTTGCGCTCTTCACCTAACTCACCGTACATACCTGCAAGCTGGATCCAATACTTAGGCTCATCGAAAAGTTTAACCATTTTAATCAACACGTCTTTTACTTTCTCAGGCTGTTTGAGTTCGTAAAACACCGCGCGCTGAAGGATCAACCATCCCTCATCGGGGATCATGCCTTCTGCTTCGTGATCATTGATAGCCTGGGTAATCCAGTCGGCCGCTTCAGAGTACTTTTTATTCTGATAATAAGCTTGTGCCTTAATTACCTTGTTTTTAGAAGGTATAGAGCCTGAGTTCAGGCTTTCCCAGCGCTCTAAGTACTTGATCGTTTCATCATAATTACCCTGCATCAGGTTGAGCTGTGCCAAACTGAAAAGCGTGGTCATTTCAAACTTTTCAGGAATAGGCTGCTGTTCAACCACTTTTGCAAATGACTCTAGGGCTTTGGCGTAGTCTTCATTATTGTAATAAATGAAGCCGAAAAAGTTGTACATCATGGCTTTTTCGTAGGCATTCATCGAATGAGACTTGTCCTCTACCTCTTTAAGGATAGAAATAGCCTCTTCAACATTGCCAGCTTCATCAGCCGCAGTCTGAGCGCGAGCTAACTGTTCGTATACCTTGCCGCGCAGTGTCGGTACGCGACGGGTTGGTTTATCACTTGCTTTTACGGCTTCTTCTTGCGCCACCGCGTGTTTGGCTACCAACATGCCAGGTACAGAGACAGCGGCTGATGCAACTGCAAACGCCAATGCACTTAGTAGTGTACTCGTCTGTTTTCTCATCATGTTCTGTTACCCATCAATTTGGAACGTAATGCGGTTTTGCACGCCTGATACTTCCGTAGGCTCGCCATTAACCACGCGAGGTTTATATTTAAACTTCATGGCTGCATCGATTGCAGCTTGTTCAAATATCCCCTGAGGATTCGCTTCAACCACAATCGGATCGCGTACAGCACCTTGCTTAGTTACAGTAAATTCAACAATGACAAAGCCTTCAATCCCACGTTGTAATGCTCGACGTGGATAGACAGGTGCCACTTTAACGATTGGTAAGTATTCACCGTCACCAGACTCTAACGCTAATCCACCTTCTAGCGAGATGTCGTCGCCTACCTCAGCACCAAAATCCATCGACGTCCCATCAGCATCTGGAGAAGGCGAGTCCATTTGAGGCTGCTCCATCTGCGGGGGCGGCTCTTCTGGCTTAGGAGGCTTTTTCGGCTTGCGATCTTTTTTCTCTACCTGTTCTTCCTGCTTAACTCTCACGAAGTCAAGCACGCTTCCCTTAGGCGGTTCCGTTAGTGCACTACCACCCATCTTGATAAGCGATTGCATCAAGAAGAACAGGCCTAACGTGATCGCAAGGGAGAGTACAAATGCGATTAAATATCGTGGCATGATTTATTTCTCTTGGGCTGCAATCGAAACATCATATACGCCCGCTGCACGCGACGCGTCCATAACCTTAATCAGTGTTTCTGTTGTCGCCTTTTTATCTGCCTGAATAACAACAGAACCCTGAGGGTTTTCTGCGCGTAGACGCTCAATGTTCGCTTGTACTGCACGAACGTCGATACGACGCTTGTTAATCCAAATTTCGCCTTTATCTGAAATAGCGATAAGGATATTAGCGCGATCCTTTTTCACCGCAGTAGCGGCTTCAGGGCGGTTAACATCGATACCTGCTTCTTTCACAAACGACGCAGTCACGATAAAGAAAATCAACATGATAAATACAACGTCCAGCATGGGCGTCATGTCAATGGTTGCTTCTTCTTCATCGACTAAGTTTTGAAAGTGCTGCTTCATAATAAATACCTTACCTTAACGCTTAGCTAGCATTAACGTTGAATAATCAATGCATCCTCAAGATGCGTGCGTTCTGATTTCACCATACGGGTTAACCAGGTAGCGGCGAATACGCCTGAAAGTGCGCCAACCATGCCCGCCATTGTGGGGATAGTGGCCTTCGATACACCTGACGCCATTGAACGAGCATTACCTGAGCCCGCAATCGCCATTACATCGAACACTTCAATCATACCGGTAACCGTTCCCATCAAGCCTAGTAGCGGACATAGCGCAACCAGTGACTGGATAATTGGGATGCTGCCATTAAGGCGCATAGTTAACTGTGAAATCGTTTTCTGACGAACTTGCTCAGCAAACCAGGAAGAGCGATCGGTACGTGCAGTCCACATTGCTATCGCTTCATTCTTGGCTTGCTTGTGCCAAACCATCAGATACATTGCACGCTCGAGGATCAAAAGCCACATTACGAAAATCAGCAGACCGATGACCAGGAGAACCTGGCCACCTGTTTCTGTGAAATCGCGAATTGCTTCTAGAAACTCGATCATGATTAGCCTCGCTCAGCGCGCTCTGCAATTACGCCAGACGCCTGTTCTTGTAGGATGTACACAATGTTCTTAGAACGCGTGTTAAGCATTGCATAAAGCAGTGTCATTGGAATCGCTACAACTAGACCAAGTACGGTAGTTACAAGTGCTGTTGATATACCACCCGCCATCAGTTTAGGGTCACCTGTACCAAACAAGGTAATCGCCTGGAAGGTGTTAATCATACCGGTTACTGTACCTAGTAGACCCATAAGCGGTGCTACAACAGAGATAATCTTGATGATAGTTAGGTTGCGACCTAGCTTAGGCACTTCGCCCAAAATCGCCTCTGTTAGGTGAAGCTCAAGAGCTTCAACGTCAGCGTCTGGGTACTCGTCACGTACTTTAAGTACACGGCCAAGCGGGTTGTTTGTGTTCACTTCTTTGCTCTTAAGCTGCTTGTTCACTTTCATGCGAATAAGCGACAGCGTGACCAGACGCTCAAGGGCAAGTAGAAGACCGAACGCACCAACGATAAGAATGATGTAACCTACCACACCGCCCTGCTCTACTCGCTCTTGAAGGTTAGGCGCTTGCACAAGAAGGCCTAGGATAGAACCACCTGTTGGGTCGATACCGAACTGTACTAATTCACCGCTTGAAGCTTGTAGTTCAGCAGCTGAACTCATGTAGCGGTCAGCAGGCTGACGTACAAGTTCAGACACTGTGCCTGTTACGCCGTTGTACTCTAGGTATTTACCATCAGCAACAAGTGCAAAAGGACCTACGCGAACAACAGACTTATTCACTTTTTCACCGCCCGCTTCAACAACGTCTGTTTTGAACGTTGTCACTTTGCCGGCTTCAGTCATTTCACGCTGCATCTCAAACCAAACGCGCTCAATTTCTTCAATTGATGCTAGTTTAGAGCTTGAACCCATGTCTTGCGCCATTTTATCAAGGAAGTCAGCACGGCCAGGGATTTGTGCAGAAACCACTGAGTTATAGAACTTGTTTTTGGTGTCGCCAGCAATTTGCTGAAGCACACCGAATAGCTCTTTAAGTGAACCAAGACGTGTGTCTAGTGCACCGTTTAAGTCTGCTAGTTTGAATTCGTTTTCTTCAAACTGAGTTTCAAGTTTTTCAGATTGCACTAACATCTGGTCGCGCTTTTCGCGAGTTTCGCGAAGAATGCGATCCTGCTCTGCACGCTGAGCCTGGAAGTCACGCTCGCGCTGTTTATTTTGCTGAGACTGTGCGAACTGACCTTCTTCTAGTTGCTTAAGAAGCGCGTCCAAGTCCATGGCACGATCGTTTTGTGCAAAAGCACCCACACTGATGCTAAGGGCTGCTAGACCAACAGCGATACGTTTAACTGTGTTTAACATTCTCATCAACCTCTTAGTCTGTAATTGCCACTGGCAGCATTAGCAAGTCTGGTGCAAGTTGTTTCTTCGCCATACGCAGACCTTTAGTAATTTGGGTACGGTAGCTGCTGTCCAGCTCTTCCCACTGACGGGTTTGCTTGTTCCAAACACCCTGCATGCTTGCATCACGTGTTTGGTAAATTAGCACTGTACGACCAAGGCGTAGAAATTCAACGTCACGCTCCTGACCATTAATAGTGTGAATACCGCTGTAAGCTTCCATGGTACGGCCATAGTCCATCTCTACTTGGTAGGCTTCCATTACGCGACGGAATTTTTCAGATGCTGCAACGTCGGCACGGTCCATCATTGCGCGAAGATCAGCTACACGGTTGGCACGTTCTTCTGGAAGGAAAGGTACGTCTAATGCAACAAACTGCTCTAGGCCATCAATCATACGCATCATTAGTGGTGTGATTTGACGCTCAACCACAGATACCTCATCGATAGCAGCGTTTAAATCTGCCATTTCCTGTTCTTGGTTATTGATCTGCTTACGAAGCTGAGTGTTGTATACCTCAAGACCTTCGATTTCTTTCATCAATGTTTTGAATTGTTGAAGTTTGCTGTCGATTTGATCAGTAATGCCGTTGATCTTTTCCTGCGACTTCGCTGCTGATTCGTTTATTTTCGCTGCCTCATCGACAACGGGTTTTAAGACTTCATCGTCTTGTGCAAGTACGGGCGTCGCTACTAGCGCACCTGCCACAAGCAAAGCATTGATAAGCTTCATACATTCAAACCTTTAAAGTTAAAAGAAATCGGTTTTATCCGACTATAAATTTCTGCGCGTAGGATAGGAGTTTTCTGTGACAGTTTTATTACAGGACTGTCATAAAACAATGACCGCGAATACTACGAAAAAGGCCCAGTGGTTAGCTGGGCCTTTGGAAAACTTAGAAGTTGTAGGTTATTGACGCACTAATGCCAGTACCCACTGTCAATCGACGTAACGTAAGTCCTTCTTGTTCAATCTCTTTTTCATCATTCAAAAGGTTTTGAACTCGGAACTTAACCGTGGTGTTAAAGTCAGGGTAATAGGTATACACCGCATCCAACGAGTGGAAAGGTTTTTCAATACCGTCTTCGAAACCACGTACACCCGGAGCAATAATACGCTCACCAAACGAGTTATAGACTAATGACGCGGAATGCTCACCATTGTCTGAATCCCATCCTAGCTGAACGTTTGCCACCCATTCAGAGTGACCTACCAAACGACGTTGATTATTGGTAATAGTTGCGGTAACGGTACCACCGTAAGCTTCACGGGCTTGCTGTGAGAACAGTGATTCCTGATCATCCGCACCTATGGTCACTTCAGAATCTGACAATGTCATGTTACCCGACACGAAGAAGTTGTTGAAGTTGTCACCGATAAACCCAAGATCGTGTAGAAACTCAAATTCAATTCCGTACAATTCACCTTCTTCACCGTTTGCCGTCAGTAGTTGTGGTACCCCTTCACCACCGTCAAACTGTACCATTTCGATTGGGTTTTTCATGTCTTTATAGAAAAGCGCAATCGACAGGTTGTTGCCCTGTGACATATACCATTCCCAACGGAAGTCGATATTGGTCAACTCGGTTTCAACTAACGAAGGTGAACCACGTACCAAGAATTCTGTTAATGGATCGATAAAGAACGTAGAGCTGATATCACGTAGGTCAGGGCGAATAAGCGTTTGACTCACGTTGAAGCGATACTGCATTTCTTCACTTGGAATATAGGTGAACGCCAATGAAGGTAGAATATCTGACTCGTTGTAAATGCTATCGATGATGGCATCGGTGTCATCGGCAAATTTGTCAGAGTGCTCGATAAACGGAATAGACACTTGTTGGAAGTCTTCCCAACGGGCACCACCACTAACACGGAATTTCTGGTCGAAGAAAGCATCCACCATAAAGTAACCTGCCGTCAATTTTGTTGCCGCAGAGTACTTGTCACCTGCACCGGTATTGTCCTGGAAAACAGAACGGCCCGTGGCACTGGTGTAAAAATCTTCGTTATAAATATTGTCTTCAGAGAAGATGTCGCTTAAGCGGGCGCCTTCTTTGAATTCTGAGGAAATACCAAAATGACGAATAGCCAAGTCGATGTTGTTACCGTTACGGGTTTTGTCGTAATAATCCATACCCGCTTTTAATTCAACGTCATAGCCTTCACCAAAGAATGCAGTTGAGACGTTAAACCCGTAAGTATCTGAATCATCGTGCAATACCTGATACTGACGGTTTAAGTTGGTTCCCGGCGTATCATCAAGTCGCTCGAGTTCAAGGGCGCCATTTTCATCGTAAAACTGCTGGAAGGTTACTTCCATAATATCGGGGGCTTCACGAGACGCACGGCTAGTCCCCACATACCAGTCGAAGAAAACACCGTCGAGTAGGTTAAGGAAGTTGTGGGTACCTTTTAACTGCGAAGACACCATTTCTCGTTCTTCGAAAATGATGTCCATACGACGGAATTCTTCCACCCCTGGGTTCGATTCACTTTCGTCAAAATAATAACCATCACGTACGCGATCGCGCATGTCGTGAAGGATCATGTTGACCAGTTCTACCTTGTGGTTACTGTTGTATTCGAAGCCAACGTTGAACATGCCGCTCCAACGTACATTTTGCTCGGTAGACACCATGTCACGGTACTTAGTGAAGCGTGGGTTTTCCTGACCACCACCAATATCATTACCCAGTAGCTCTTCCGCTACCGTCCATTCGTTGCTGTAAGATACTGTCGCCAAGAAACCAAGTACTGATTCATTATCAAATACATAATTATTGCCAAGCGTGCTACCAATATTAAAGTCAGGATCAACAGACTTACTATCTGGGCCAATATCCCAGTTAAACGAACTTAAGATAGCTTGTGTCTCAGCCAACGTTCTGGAGCGATCGCCTTCAAAGCCGGCAGAACCATCAGCGGCCAAACCTGCACTGATAATCCCCGGTAATGCGCGGGTACCATCATCGCGCCCAGTCCAATCGTCACCACCGCCTGAATAGAAAACACCATCGTCGCTGTTTTGTGTATTCCAACCCGCTCCGGCTTTTACGTTGAAGACGAATTCAGAAGGTATGGATTTGGTGCGGATGTTAACATTACCACCACCAAAGTGACCGGGCATATTTGGCGAATATGACTTCTGTACGTTCAAGCTTTCAATGATAGTTGAAGGGAATAAGTCAAGCGGAACAACCGAGCGCGTCGGATCCGGGCTGGGTACTGTCATGCCGTTTAGCTGAGTACTAGAATAACGCTCACCCAAACCACGTACATAGATAAATTTGCCATCAACAAGCGTAAGACCTGTTACACGACGAAGTGCCGCTGCGGCATCGCCGTCACCGGTACGAGAAATTTGTTCTGCGCCAAGAATATCAGCAACGAACGCCTGATTCTGACGTTCCTGAAGTACTGCTGTGGCTGTACCTTTAAGTCGCGTTCCCGTGGCAACAACTTCCTCGATGGCTTCGTCTTCTGACTGTTGCGCCACAGCTGAGAAAGGTAATACGCTTGCACCTAAAATGGACGCGATTGCCAACGAAAGTCCACCGACTTTAAACGCTGACGATTGATTATTTTTCATTATGGAAACTCCTAAGGAACTGTAATCAGGTAGCTGCTTTTAACACAAAAGCTAAGGCGCAATTACGCCTTAGCTATACTGTGTATTGCAATCATTTGTTAGTCTTCAAGACCAACTGTTACCCAACCCAATGTCCAGTCAGACTCACCGTCAAATGCGCCTTGGAAACTTGTGCTATCGAAGAAAGCGTCCAAAGAAGAAGCATCAAAACCTGAGCCTAATAGTGCAGAACCACTAGCTGGAACATAGCCTGATGAATCAAGCCCTAGTGCCGCTGTGTCTGCTAGTACACTGTTACCGTCCTGCCCTTCAAACCATGCTTGCGTAGAATCAGTACCAATGGTATCTGAACCAAATGCGCTGGTTGAAGAACAAGCCACTGTTGAATGTGTAACCGTTAGTGAACCGTCTGCTGCATTAGCAATTGACTCATCGCCATTCACGCGCAAGCAGTTGCTGTAGTTAGCCCCACCCGTTACAACCAGATTCTTAATGGTACCGGCTGTACCGTTGCGAAGGCGAACACCGTTTGTGCCGTCAGCACCAATGATAGTCACGTTTGAAACCGTTGGTGTAGTAAGCGGTGTCCATGCTGGATTATCTTCGTTGTTGTCTGCTTCAAATGCATTGTCACCACCCGCTGCATCTTGTTTGATGACAACGTATTGCGCTTTACCTGTCCAACCGAAAGACCAATCTAGTGAGTCATCGCCAATTGCCGTAAGCACTAAGTGGCTAACGTTGACTGTACCACCGAAGAACTCAACACCATCGTCAAGGTTTTGGTGAACTTGTACAAAGTCAACTTCTGTGCCGCGACCCACGCCCGCAAAAGAGATACCGTTTAGCTCATCGCCAGCAGCCAGTGCTTTACCTGCGTGCTTAACGATAACGTAGCGAAGCGTACCAGAGTTGTCATCTTCATCTGCACCGCCGTAAAGACCAGCATCCCCTTCTGCCGCTACACCACAATTGGCAAGCTCTGCATCTGAAGTATCACCATCGTCACCGGTATTACAAAGGTTTGTCGGTGCGTTGCCAAGAATAACCATACCACCCCACTGACCAATAGCGGTTTCGCCACCTGTCATGTCTTCAGAAGAAGTAAAGGTAATAGGTAAAGTAGCTGTACCTGACGCTTCGATTTGCGAGCCACGACGCACAACCAAGAAGTCATCACCGTCTTCACCGAATACCGTTGTACCGCGCTGAATGTAAAGTGTTGCGCTATCTGCGTTATCGTTACCTACCGCAGTACGACCTTTAATTAACCAGTGTGCATCATTAGTGAATGAAACGTCGTTGGTAAAGGTAGTATCAGCAGCTAACTGATAAACTGGCTTATCTGTAATGTCAGGGAAGCTGGCTGAAACATCTGTTGCCAAACCCTGTTCAAAAGCACTTGTCACTTCTGCTGGAATTGAATCATTTACCGCGACTGTCCAACCTTCCATCCAGTTGTTGTCACCATCAAATGCACCGATGTAGTCAGTAGAGGCAAAGAATGCATTCTCTTCTGATACGTCAACACCTGCACCAAGAAGAGGTGAACCTGAACGCGGAGTGAAACCGTCAGTGGATAGCATTAGCGCATCAGCAGTCATCACGCTGTTACCTGTTTGGCCTTCAAACCACGCTTGCGTAGAACCACTACCGATAGTGTCTGAACCGAAGTTTGAACCTGATTCACACGCCACTACTGAGTTTTCTACCGAAAGCTCACCCGCTACAGCATTAGCAATGGCTTCACTGCCATTCACTCGTAGACAGTTAGAGTAGCCAGCTCCTGCCGTCACCACTAGGTTGCGGATAACACCCGCCGTACCGTTGCGTAGACGCACGCCATTTGTACCTTGCGCACCGACGATAGTTACGTTAGCAATAGTAGGTTTAGTGAGCGGTGTCCATGCAGGATTATCTTCGTTGTTATCTGCTTCGATGGCATTGTCGCCACCTGCTGATGATTGCTGGATATAGACGTTTTGCGCATTACCCGTCCAACCGAAAGACCAGTCGAGTGAATCATCACCGATATCGGTAAGTACAACGTTACGCACGCTTACTGTACCACCGAAGAATTCAATACCATCATCTAGGTTTTGGTGAACCTGTAGGTATTCCACTTTGGTACCCGAACCGATACCCGCAAAAGAGATACCGTTTAGTTCATCACCCGCAGCCAATGCACGGCCAGCGTGTTTAACTACAACATAACGAAGTGAACCTGAGTTATCTGCTGGGTTGTTACCGCCGTATAGGCCAGCATCACCTTCAGCTGCCACACCACAAGACGCTAGTTCAGCGTCAGATGTGTCAGAATCGTCACCGGTATTACATAGGTTAGTCGGTGCGTTACCCAGAAGTACGATACCACCCCACTGACCAATTGACGTTTCTTCACCAGTTAAATCTTGCACTGACGTGAAAGTAATTGGTGCACTCGCTGTTCCGTTTGCTTCTACTTTAGAGCCACGGCGCACTACTAAGAAATCATCACCTTGCTCACCAAACACGGTAGTACCTTGCTCGATGTAAAGTGTAGCGCTATCTTCGTTATCGTTACCTACCGCAGTACGCCCTTTTATCAGCCAGTATGCGTCATTTGTCAGTGTTACGTCAGAAGTGAATGTGGTGTCTTCTGCAATCTCGTAAACTGGCTTATCTAGGTTGAAATCAGCAGATACATCTGTTGCCAGACCTTGTGCAAACGCGTTTTGTACGTCAGCTGGGAAACCGCCATTTACACCCACTGTCCAGCCCACGGTCCAGTCACTGCCATTCGGGTTGAATGCACCGATGTACTGACCGCCGCCTAGCGCTACAGGTGACGCAGCAGTCGGGAAATAACCATTATCTTCAAGCATTAGCGCCGAAGCAGCCAATACACTGTTACCTGACTGACCTTCAAACCAGGCTTGCGTTGTGCCGCCGTTTATTGTGTCAGAACCGAAGTTGTTAGCCGGGGTCTCACACGCCACAATTGAGTCAGTGATGGTTAACTCACCCGATTCAGCATTGGCAATGGCTTCGTCGCCGTTCACGCGAAGGCAGTTGTTAGCCAAGGTAGAGCCAGTAACAAGGACATTTGAAAGCACGCCAGCAGTACCGTTGCGCAGACGTACACCATTGGTGCCATCAGCACTGACGATAGTCACGTTAGAGATGGTAGGTTTGGTTAACGGCAACCAAGACGGGTTATCTTCGTTGTTGTCAGCTTCTATTGCATTGTCGCCACCGTCAGCAGATTGCTGAATGTAAACGTTCGTTGCGCTACCCGTCCAACCAAAAGACCAGTCAAGAGAGTCATCACCAATATCGGTAAGTACCACGTTGCTTACGTTTACTGTACCACCGAAGAACTCGATTCCATCGTCAAGGTTTTGGTGAACCTGAATGTAGTTCACTGTGGTGCCAGAACCGATACCAGCAAATGAAATACCGTTTAGTTCATCACCTGAAGCAAGTGCTTTACCTGCATGCTTAACCACTACGTATTCTAATGTACCCGAGTTATCTTCTGGATTGTTACCGCCATAAAGACCAGCATCACCTTCAGCAGAAACACCACAGTTTGTAAGTTCTTCTTCCGAGGTGTCAGCGTCATCACCCGTGTTACAAAGGTTAGTCGGCGCATTACCAAGTAATACCACACCACCCCATTGACCGATTGACGTTTCTTCACCTGTAACGTCTTGTACAGAAGTCATAACGATAGGAGCAGAAGCCGTACCCGTCGCTTCAATTTGTGAGCCTCGGCGAACCACTAGGAAGTCATCGCCATCTTCACCGATAATAGTAGTGCCTTCTTCAACGCTAAGCACTGCGGCGTCTGCGTTGTCATTACCCACTGCAGTGCGACCTTTGATGATCCAGTAGGCATCGTTAGTCAGCGTCATGTCCTGGGTAATAGTAAGATCCGTGTCTAAACGGTAAACAGGCTTATCTGTTAGTGTTGCTGAGAATTCGCTCGATACGTCGGTAGCTAGACCAAGAGAAAATGGCGTATCTACATCAGGGGTAGTAGGCGTAGTCGGTGTGGTAGGTGTTGTAGGAGTAGTCGGTGTAGTGGGTGCTACTATCTCATCACCTTCGTTAATATTGATGTCACCGCCGCAGCCTGCAAGGACAAGTGCAGTCGTGATTGCACTGACCCTAAAAATGTTACGAATTTCCATTAAATTCTCCAGATTTTAGTAATACGGATTCTAAGGTTTGCTAGAGAGTAAAGGACATCAGTGACATTTTTGTTACAAACTAAAAATTCTTCTGCAATTTATTTGAACTTTTTATACTTTGCGCTAAAGCAAAATTAATTGCTTTAAAAACATACAAATAAAATAATATTGGTAGACATTATGCGTTCAGCGCGTGAAAACATTCAGCCATTCGCGGTTCGAAACCATTTGGTTATGACAGTTTTATGACCTTTTGTGACAGGTTCAGCAAAATGGATACTGTTTAAATTAGGATCGCCATTAGGAAGTAAATTATTCCAAAAAAGGGCCTTTCCCGTCTTGGGCTTAACTGCGATATCCAGTTTGGTAAAGCGGGTATAGCCGCCTTCACATTTGTCGTTCAAGTAGATCATACAGGTCCAGGTTCGCTGTCCCCGCTTCTGACAATGGGTTTTGTATTGAGGCGTGCCCGGTGGAAAGAAGTCATAGTGAGGCTGGTAGTATTCCCCTACATTATAATGTTGAGCTTGAATCACTTCTTTTTCCCCAACGCCTAATTTTAAGGTATCGACAATACGCGTATTAATTTCATCGACCAAAGCGTTTTCAAGGAACGCCAACTCACAGGTGGAAGAAGTGCGAATATTGTCGGCACTTGCTGCCCCTGCAAGCTTAGAGGGAGATAACCGCGTTTTAGTAAGTGCAACGATTTCATCGCATTCCCGCTGAGACAAAAAACCGTCAATTGAGAGAAGTTGTAGCTGCGATGAGGATGCTAGCCATTGGGCATTGGGATGCTGAATGACAGTACTGTCGGCAAGTGTGCGGTAAAAAGGGGTATCTGGGGTAAACCCATAATCTGCTGGCAAATTACTTCCCAGTACTGTCCTTATAGTATTGGGCGAAAAACCATTTTCGAGCAGAGTGTTTACTATTTCGATAATAGGCGAACCGGATAGCAAACACTTCAGTACCCATTGTTTCCACTGAGGTGGCATATAACTCACGGTT
This sequence comes from Alteromonas sp. D210916BOD_24, assembly GCF_047159385.1. Lineage (GTDB taxonomy): Bacteria > Pseudomonadota > Gammaproteobacteria > Enterobacterales > Alteromonadaceae > Alteromonas. Next base: position 418,754 of record NZ_AP038333.1, on the reverse strand, counting down.
GAGCTCCTATTTTACTGATTGTGTCCCTATTCTAGTATTCGACGCTGGCGAACCAAGACGTCTTCTCTAATAGGAAAATAGCCATCCCTTACCACTTGCTGCTGACCTTCTTTAGACAAAATATATCGCAAGAATTCTCGCTCCAGCGTGGGCAGGGGCTCACCTGGCTTTTTATTGATGACTAAATATAAAAATCGCGCAAAGGGATACGTCTCATTACGTACAGTCTCAATAGATAGCGGAATTAAGCTATCAAGAGAATTACCTAGAGGTAGTGCCCTTACACCTGCTGTCTTATAGCCATATGCGGCATAACCAATGGCACCAGTACCACTGGCAACTGAAAGCACAACCGATGCAGAGCCTGGTTGTTCATTAACGGTATTTCTAAAGTCTCCATCACACAAGGCCATCACTTTAAATAATCCGTATGTACCCGACACTGAATTTCGTCCGTACAGGCGAATAGGCGATTGATAACCGTCTTCATCGATACCAAGCTGAGACCATTGAGTAATTTTGTTCGCACTTCCACAATATTGGGTTTGCGAAAACACGGCGTCGACCTGAGGTAATGTCATGCCAACTAACGGATTGCGTCTATCAACAAAAATGGCAATGGCGTCCATTGCCACTTTTAACACAGTGGGAGGATAACCATGAGTACGGGTGAAATCGCGGATCTCACTGGGTTTAAGCTCGCGGCTCATTGGACCTATCGTGGCAGTTCCTTCAATCAGTGCCGGCGGCGCAGTGGAAGAACCCGACGCCTGAATTTGAAAACCCACTTGAGGGTAAAGTGTCTTAAATTCTTGCGACCAAAATGTCATAAGGTTGGCGAGCGTATCAGAACCGACAGATGATATTTTACCAGCTACACCGGGCTTTCTTTCATAAGCAGGAACCTGATAAGCTTCGCTAGTCGCGTTTTCTGATTGCAGCGAGGCGGCATAACAGGGGAATAGCCCAATTAACAAACAACAGCAAATGAAAAAGCTGTGATACCGTTTTGTCATTGAATCTCGCCTCTCATTTCTTATAACGTCCCTTGCTATAACTGTTCTGCAATTAGTTCATTGTCTAAAACAAACGAGAAGTGACTTCCTTCCCCCACCGTACTTGAGATATCCAGTCGTGAATTATGGTGGCTTAACACGTGCTTGACAATGGAAAGCCCTAGCCCCGAACCACCCGTTTTGCGAGAACGGGCTTTATCTACCCGGTAAAAACGCTCGGTCAGGCGATTGAGGTGACTGGGCTCAATGCCATCACCGTTATCAACCACACAAAACTGTGCACCGTTGGGTTTGCGCCGCCAATACACATTTATTTCGCCACCTTGGGGCGTATAGTGCACGGCATTGAAAACCAAATTTGAACACGCACTGCGCAATTCAGTTTCCACACCAAACACATACAACTCCTTGTCAACGTGAAACCTAATGGAGTGTTGTTTTTCCTTATTAAGTGTCTGGGCTTCACGCTCAATTTGAGCAAGCACAGAGGGTACATTCACCACGTTCTCGTAAATGCGCTCTGAACTGGCTTCTATTCGCGATAGCACCAACAGATCTTCAATAAGGTTCTGCATTCGCTGAGTTTGCAACGTCATCTCTTTCATCGCTTTTTGCATGAAAGGATCAGATCTTTCGTCAACGGGCAAAATTTCTAAATAGCCGTTAATTACTGTAAGTGGCGTGCGAAGCTCATGTGACACATTGGCCACGAAATCTTTACGCATCTCTTCAAGTTGCGACACGCGAGTAATATCTCGAGCGATCAACAACAAATGTTCATCGCCGTAAGGCATTATTCGATATTCAAACGTTTTATTTGGATTAGTAGGGGAAGGTACTTCAATGGGATATTTGTAATTTCCAGCATGAAAATACTGAATGAATTCAGGGTGGCGAAGTAAGTTATCTATTCGACGGCCAGAATCTTGTGGCCATTTTAGTCCTAGGTCGAGACGCGCTAATCGGTTGCACCAGATGATACACGCTTTTGCGTCTACCACTACCGCGGCATCGGGTAAGGCTTCAGAACCTTCCCTAAATCGTTTTACCAGTTCGCCTAACTCTTTGCGCTTGTTTCTGTTACGTCGTTGGAGGTAATAAATCCCTTCGTAAATATGCTCCCATACGCCTTTAACCGTAGGAGGAGACATTTTACGACTGTGCCATAGCCAGCGATTTAACTTATAAAGGTGCCAATAGTTAAACAAGAGTAGTAAGGTCGCACCTGTCGCCAGCGCCACTAACATATCATCTAAGTACCACCCCACCAGTGCAAATACCACAAGGAATAGCACTAGGCGCAAGGAACTTCTCAACCAAGAGAAAGGGTAATACATGTATGAACTCGTGTTGTCAGACTAAAACAATTAGGGATAGGGTAGCTATCCCCTCTAATGCTACAGCTTGGTGGAAAAACGATAACCGGCACCGCGCACGGTTTGGATCATAGCATCATGTCCGTGTCGAGAGATAGCTTTGCGCAAACGACGAATATGTACATCAACAGTTCTGTCTTCTACATAGACATTGGTACCCCACACGTTGTCTAAAAGTAGTTCCCTGCTGTACACGCGCTCAGGGTGCGTCATAAAAAAGTGCAGTAATTTAAATTCAGTCGGCCCCATGTCTAATGGCTCATCGTTGGCCATCACCCGATGTGATACCGGTTCAAGCTTCAAACCATTAAACTCGATAGGCTCTTCTGAAGAAGTAGGTGTCACCCTGCGCATCACCGCTTTGATTCTCGCAACCAACTCTTTGGGTGAAAAGGGTTTTGTCACATAATCGTCTGCACCCGCGTCTAACCCGCGAATTTTATCTTCTTCTTCGCCACGGGCGGTAAGCATGATCACAGGAATATCACGGGTAAATTCGTGCTGTTTTAAACTTTTCGCCAATTGAACACCACTTCCACCGGGTAGCATCCAGTCAAGAAGAATAAGATCTGGATAAGGTTCACAGATTTTTTCTTGTGCGATATCAAAATCTTCAGCTTCGATTATATTAAAACCAGACTGCTCAAGCACAAACTTAAGCATTTCACGGATAGGCGCTTCATCCTCAACCACCAGTACTGTACGAGACATCGATATCTTCCTGCTCATGTTAAAACGCCGTTATTATTAATGTGCTGTATGACAGTTTTATTAAAACGATTACATAAATGTGTCAAGTTTTAGACAATTTCACGCTGACCAAAGTCTATACACATAATCTTGTTAAATAATAGATTTACGCATATTCTTGAGGTTGTAATGACTTATCGATTAAGAACAGGGGTACGTTTATCGATGGCCGCCGTTAAAACAGGGTTGTCAAAGAAACTCTTAACCAGAGTATTGTCAGTCTATTTCGCATTAACATTAATAGTCACTGTCGGACAAATTTTTGCTGAATATTTTAGTACAAAAGATCACGTTAAAGATGAACTGCGGACACTGAAAAATACCTTTTCCCAAAGTCTGACCCGCGCCATGTGGGAGCTCAATAACCAGCAAGTAAAAGATATCGCTGATGGACTGTATTCCTTGCCTATTGTTGAAGGATTGCAAATTCGGGGAGAGAACGGCAACTATATTGTTGAACTTGGCGAAAATGTTCAAGGCAATTCACAGCCAATCGACAGAGAAATCATGGAAGATCATCAAAACGAGCTTTTCAGTTATAGCTTTCCTTTAGTATTCAAATTCTCTGGCAGAGAGTCTATTGTGGGAGACGTCACGCTGTATTCTAATTTTGTGACTGTTTTTAACCGCATTGAAGTAGGTATATTTTTTCTCATTGGAAATGCGCTAGTAAAAACCACTTTTTTAGTATTTCTGTTTATGACCGCATTTAGAACAATGCTGTCCGAGCCATTGCAGAACATGGCAGAACAAATGGAAAACTTTGACCCACAACACCCTGCAGAGAGTAAGCTCACGATAGAGTACGACGATGATAACGAATTACTCCTTTTAAAAGAGTCGTACAATCACGTCATTGACGATTTGATCATTTCAAATCAAAAGCTAAAAGGGACACAGGACGAGCTCACTTTAGCCAATAAAAAGCTCGACGACCAAAACCTGATTCTCGAACAAGAAGTCGCCAAGAAAACCGCGTCACTATCACAAATTATGTTGGATTTAGAGCAGCAAAAAGACGAGTTAATTGCCCATCAACGCGAACTGCGTCAGGAAAACGAAAACCGCCAGTACATTGAAACGGAACTACGTAAACGCAATGAAGAGCTCGCCCACTCAATGGAAACGCTCCACCAAGCTCAAGAGCAACTGGTTGAGTCTGAGCGCATGGCTTCGCTAGGGGGGTTAGTTGCAGGTATCGCCCACGACGTAAACACGCCACTGGGTGTAAGCGTTACTGCCGCAAGCTTTCTACAAGAGCGCCTAGCTAACTTAAAAACGGATTTTGAAGAAAAAAGCCTAACCAGCAAATCGATGAATAGCTTTATCGATGAGGCTGAACAAACAGCCCAGCTCCTTCTCAGCAATCTTGAGCGAGCCTCTGATCTCATCGCCAGTTTTAAACGGGTAGCGGTAGACCAAACTAGTGAAACTGTACGAGAATTTGTGTTGGGAGACTATATACAGGAAATTATTCAGTCACTTAAACCCAGTTTCAAACACACTGAGCACAGCATTAAGGTAAATTGTCCAGATAACCTAGTGGTGAACTGTGCCCCCGGCGCCATCGCTCAAATTGTGACGAATATGGTTATGAACTCCCTTGCACACGGTTTTGAATCGGTCGATGCTGGTACAATTAACCTAGATGTCCGTCAGGAAAAAGGTTTCGTTACCCTTGACTACAGCGACGATGGCAGGGGGTTATCTGAAGAAGAACTCGACAAACTTTTTGACGCCTTTTACACCACTAAACGGGGTCAAGGTGGCAGCGGTTTGGGTACCCATATTATGTACAATTTGGTCACCCAGTCATTAAATGGTCAGATTATCGCTGAGAGCGAGCGAGAAAAAGGCTTACGCTATATTATTCGCTTCCCAACTGGCACTGATCATTCTCAGGTATAACACATAAGACAGCGACGCTTAAGACGTCCACGTCGACTAATTCATTTCGTTGCACCAAGGGGCGTACATTGATACGCTTGCGCCCCACTTTTCATGAGAGACAGCTTACACTATGTGGTTTAAAAACGTTAAAGCCTATCAAATCACCCAACCACTTTCTTTAGATGACAGCGATCTAGAACGCGTACTCAATGCGCATGCATTTAGACCTTGCGGTAGTCAGGATTTGGCGACTATGGGTTTCGCCTCACCGTTTTCTCAGGCAGGGAAACAAGGCACGATGTTCCACGTTGTACAACAACGTTATTGGATAACCCTTAAAAAACAAGAAAAGATTTTACCCAGCGCGGTCGTTAATGCTGAGCTTGACGAAATGGTGGCTAAAATCGAAATGGAAACTGGTTCACCTGTAGGGAAAAAAGCGAAAGCTGACTTAAAACAGGAAATTCAGACTCGCCTCTTGCCACAAGCATTTACAAAAAACAGTTACACCCATGGTTTTATCTCACTGGCAGATAACTTAGTGGTCGTTGATGCTTCATCGGATGGTAAGGCTGAAGCGTTTTTAGCGATGGTTAGAAAAGCCATTGGATCACTTCCCGTGGTGCCTTTTACCCGAAAAAGCCTGCAAAGTGAACTCACCCACTGGGTAACCGATTCAACCCCCGAAGGCATTGCACTATTAGAAGAAGCGGAGCTTAAAGCAACAGATGATACTGGCAGCGTTATCCGTTGTAAGAACCAGCCTCTAGACAGTGAAGAAATCAGTATTCATCTTGATGCAGGTAAACTGGTGCAAAAGGTCGCCTTTGAATACGCAGAGACCCTTACAGCCATATTTTGTGAAGACGGGGCAATCAAGCGGGTTAAGTTTACCGATCGCATCAAAGAAGAAACCGATGACGTTCCAAAGGATCAGGTAGAGGCGCGCTTGGACGCGGAATTTGCATTGATGTCGGCAGAAATATCCACTTTGCTGAACTTTTTGCGCGACACATTAAACTTAAATGATGGTAGTTTGTAACTAAAAGGCGTGAGAAAGGGGCCGACACAAATGCCCCTTCTATTCCCCTTTTGCTCAATCTAATCGGGCTTGGGGGTAGTGGATCACCGCAATAAAATGCGTTTCTCCAACTTCATCGCGATAACCATGTGGTTGGTCGGCGTAAAGCAAACACTGCTCCCCTTGATTATACTCACGCCATGTTTCCCCTTCCAATACACTTAGCTTTCCTTTTGTCACATGAATGTGTTCAGTAACGCCTACCTGATGAGCTGTAGAATGCTGTTCATGAAAATCCGTTAAACGCAATTCAAACACCTCGAACCCAGTTTGCACATTATATCCAAACAAGGTTTTTACCTTCATATTGGGGTCGTTGGTAAATTGATCTTCAACGGTGTGCTTTGAAACCAGTTGTGGAGGTCGGGCGCCGGTTAAGAAAGACGAAAAAGAGCACTTTAACCCCGTGGCGATTTTCCATAATGTAGCTATGGTCGGGCTTGATTCCCCTCGCTCTATTTGGCCTAACATTGCTTTAGATACGCCTGTTAAGCCTGCGGTTTTATCCAAAGAAAGGCCTTTTGATTTTCTCACCATACGCAACTGCGTGGCGATACTCTGAGTTACATGCTGAGGTTCATTTGTTGCCATAAAAATCTGTTGCCCCCTTTTGTATTTTTTCCGCCACCCCACTTGTGCGCTATAACGCACAAGTGATACTTTACCCTTTGTGCGTTATAGCGCACATATTAACAGCTAACAATATTCTCACAAGAGGCCAGCGAAGGTGTAGATCATGAAACAATGGAAATTTAGTCATATCAGTGCGGGGCTCACTGCAGTCACCGTTGGCTATAGTAGTGCGGTGGTGATTGTCATTGAATTAGCACGCCGAGCGGGCGCGAGTGAAGCAATGGTGATCAGTTGGTTACTTGCACTTGGCCTTGGCATGAGCATAACCTGCATATTTTTTTCTTGGCTTACCAAAATGCCAGTTGTTACCGCCTGGTCCACTCCTGGTGCTGCTTTTTTGCTCACTACGGTCGGTGACTACTCACTAGCAGAAGTCATTGGAGCGTTTGTTTTATGTGCAGTATTTTCACTCGCTACGGCGCAAAGTCGCACTTTGCTGTCTCAAATTAATCGCATTCCTTCCGCTATTTCATCTGCACTTTTAGCAGGAATTCTGTTGCCCATTTGTCTGGCTATTTTTAGTGACGTCAATGATAACCCTCTAATAGTGGCATTATTTTTAGCCATTTATTTAATGGGAAGTCGACTGTTCCCACGCTCTCTCATGCTGCTCTTATTGGTATTATCTGTGACACTGAGTTTTACCCTACAATCTCACCTCCCACTTTCATTTTCTCTTCCTTCAGTGATTTGGGTTACACCGGACTTTTCAATAGCCGCGACGCTTGGCTTGGCGCTCCCCCTATTTATCATTACCACCCTTTCACAAAACTTACCTGGTATTGCCATTCATCATGCTCATGGCTATCAGGTGGATCACAAACCGATACTCTCGGGGATTGCCATCGTCCAGATGATCCTAGCCCCCTTTGGTGGTTTTACCTTTAACTTAGCCGCCATTACCGCTGCATTGTGCATGGGAGAACACGCTGACCCCGATAAATCTCAACGATATAAAGCCGCTATCGCTGCAGGCCTTGGCTATTTGGTGATGGGTATACTCGCCTCTGTAGTGGTCGCGCTTTTTGTCAGTATGCCCACCGTAATAGTTCATTTATTGGCTGGCTTAGCATTACTGGCAACTTTGCAAAGCGCTGTCACCCGTAGCATGGAGATTGAACATCACCGTCCAGCAGCGCTTCTTACCATGCTGTGTACTGCTTCAGGCTTTAGTTTGCTTTCAATAACATCGGCGGTCTGGGGATTAGCACTGGGTTTGTTGCTATTACTGGTTCAAAAAAAAGCCCAGCCTATTAGTAAATAATATACAAAAAAGCCGATATCAAGATATCGGCTTTGATCTACTCAGCTAAGGTGACACTACATAAAGATTTGTTTTGCAGCGCCGGCTAATTCTTCAAACTCATCAGAGTGAAGCTCACCCATATCAGCTACCACACCCCGTTGCATAGCGAGATTTAAGACCGCGTCTTTTTGGCGATCGATAGCACCCGAAATCGCTGCACCTACGCGCACAAAGTCAATATAAGTCAGTGATTCCGGCAAGTAGCTTAAATCTTTCCAGTTTTCAGCTACGTTTACAAACGTATCGCCAAACCCCCACTCTTGCATAATGCTAGCGCCGATACGCCCTGCAAGCTTATCTATAGCCACTTCTAAAAATGAGGGATTGGCAAAGACTTCGGGATGACGCTCAGCTTCAGTGAGCACAGGCAATACACCAATATTGTGAACTAGCGCCGCCAGCGTCATTGTATCCATGCTCATCTCGCGCTTTTTAGTACGGTTGATGTAAAGCTGTAATACCGCCATTGCGTTGGCCACAATGTTTACCGTGTTCGCCCACTCTTTTTGCAGATAGCTAGCAACAACATCATTTTTAGAAACAAATAGCTGTTCCATCGCAAGCGCAGTAGAAACGTTTTTGATTTGACGTAACCCAATGCGCGTAACAGCTTGACTAATTGAGTTTACTTTAACACTTCTTCCCATATAGGCGCTGTTAGCGATTTTAATCATTCGGGCGCTCAATGACGGGTCTTGTCCTATGACATCGCCCATGGCGCTGAGATTGATATCAGGATCATCAGCCGCCTTTCTCACTTTCAATGCAATAGCTGGAAGAGTGGGAAGGACCAGTGTGTCGTTATTTATTTTTTCAACTAAAATCGTTAAAAGCGCGTTCTGTGTAGACATAATTTCTACCCTTAGGAAGTTCCGTGTAGCCTTACAAAGGCAATCTGTTGCAATACCGTATATCGATTAGAACACCAAGGCTTGGTATAACCAATCCTTCCTTTCCAATACTAACATTTAGGCAGTCTTTTCCATGCTTAGTGTCATAACTTAATCGAAGCGCGACAAAGCACAAGATATTCGTTGTTTTATTTTATTACCAGTATCACCATACTATAGTAATGCGTCTATTTCGAATAACTAGGAAACTCAAAACACGAGTTTTTTTAAATTATAGACAACCAGTGTTAAACCACTATTGATATTTTACAAATTTTTTTCATACTTTTGTATAAAATCAAAAGCATAGCTATAGTGGTGTCACACGCAACTTCCCTACCCATTAGGCCAAAGAGTCAATATGAAAAATAGTAAACTAACGACACATTCCCCCATCGCTGCAGCATTAATGAGTTTGTTTTTAATCACTGGCTGTAGTAAAAGCGAAAGCCCAACCCAATCAATATCAGCTGATGAAAAAAGTGCATCGGCACAAACATTACTCATCGATGAGAGCCGATTATCTATCTATCACCCCGTGGATTTAACCAGCGACTTGTCACATTTAAGTGCTGATCAAAAAGCAATGCTGTCACTATTAATTGATGCATCAGAAATTATGGATGATCTATTTTGGCAACAAGCCTTTTTTGACAATAAAGACGCTTTTCTACAATCAATAGAGGATGAAGCCGTTCGTCATTTTGCCGCTATTAATTACGGTCCATGGGATCGTTTAAACGGTGATACCCCTTTTATCAGTGGATACGCAGATAAAGCCATGGGTGCGGAATTTTATCCACACGACATGGATAAAGCAGAATTTGCCGCGGCAAACTTTGATGACAAGCAAGGCCTTTACTCGGTAGTCAAACGGGATGAAGCCGGCAAACTTTATGCGCAATCTTACTCTCAAGCGTTTAAAAATAAGCTGATGAAAGCCTCTGATATATTGAAGCAGGCGTCAGCACTGGCAGAAGACGAAAACTTCAAACAGTACCTTTTGTTGCGCGCAGAAGCACTGCTCACGGATGACTATCTGGCCTCTGATATGGCATGGATGGATATGAAAACCAATCCTGTAGAACTTGTCATCGGCCCAATTGAGACCTATGAAGATCAGCTCTTTGGCTATCGTGCTGCCTTTGAGGCGTACGTACTCATCAAAGACTTGTCCTGGAGTGAAAAGCTGGCCAAGTTCGCTGCGTTTCTTCCAGAATTGCAACAAGGTCTGCCTGTTGCTGAATCATACAAAGCTGAAATGCCGGGCTCCGATGCCGACCTCAATGCTTATGATGTAATCTATTATGCAGGTCACTCCAATGCGGGCAGTAAGACCATTGCGATAAACCTGCCTAACGACGAACGAGTCCAACTAGAAAAAGGTACTCGTCGCCTACAACTCAAAAATGCGATGCGCGCTAAGTTTGACAATATTCTGGTTCCCATTGCCAACACACTTATCGTTCCTGAACAAAGAGAACACATTACGTTTGATGCATTTTTTGCGAACACCATGTTCCACGAAGTTGCCCATGGTTTAGGGATCAAAAATACCCTAGATGGAAAAGGTACGGTGAGAGGCGCATTGAAAGAGCATGCATCTGCACTAGAGGAAGGCAAAGCAGATATACTTGGCTTATACATGGTGCAAAGCTTACTTGAAAAAGGAGAAATCACCGAGGGCAGCTTGGAAGATTACTACATCACGTTTATGGCAGGAATATTCCGCTCCGTTCGCTTCGGCGCGAGTTCCGCTCATGGCAAGGCCAATATGATCCGCTTTAACTTCTTTGCACAACAAGGTGCCTTCGAGAAAACGGAAGACGGTCTGTACCGCGTGAACATGGAAAAAATGGGCGGGGCAGTTGAAGCGCTATCTGAACTCATACTCACCCTTCAAGGCGATGGCGACTATGATGGTGTAGCGCAGCTTGTTTCTACAATGGGTGTCATTAAACCTGATTTAGCTTCTGACCTGGCACGCTTAGAAGCGGCGAATATCCCTGTCGACATTCACTTTAACCAGGGTAAAAAAGTACTCGGGTTAACTGAGTAAAACAAGACAAAGTAGGTGAGCTGATTTGCGCCTACTGAATTCGTATTGAGTATAAAAAAACCGCATTTTTAATGAATGCGGTTTTTTTTTTTGTTGGCTATTCTAAATGCTGCTTTATTTTGTCGGTATAAGGTGGCCATCCTAATGGTTTACCTGCTAATACGTGAAGATGAATATGGTAAACCGTCTGTCCGCCGAATTCGTTGCAATTCATCACTGTGCGATAACCTTGTTCAGCCAAGCCATGTTCAGCGACAACTTTAGCTGCCACGAGAGACAAATGCCCAACCAGTTCACGATCGTCTTGGGTAATATCATTAATGGTGGCTATGGGCTTTTTGGGTATCACTAAAAAATGCAGCGGCGCCTGAGGATTAATGTCTTTGAAAGCCAGTGCCAAGTCATCCTCATACAGCACTTCTGCTGGGATCTCTTTGTTGAGGATCTTAGTAAATATCGTCTCTGCCATGTTATTCCTTTCTCTATCTTGTTGTTGCTTTGGGTGGTCAGACAAATACAAACCACAGTAAGACAGCACCTAATGCCAATCGGTATATCACGAAAGGCAGCATACCGATGCGTGAAATCCAACTCAAAAACAGATAAATACACATATAAGCGCTGACAAAAGAAAATGCCGCACCGTAAAAAAGCGCATACCAATCTACGGCTTCATCTGCCTGTAATAAATCTAGGGTGGCAAGCAGACCTGCGCCTAAGATAACAGGAATGGACAGAAGAAACGAAAATCGCGCACATGCCTCCCGTTTCAACCCCAGTAAAAGACCCGCAGTCATCGTAATACCGGAACGCGATGTGCCCGGAATTAACGCCAATACTTGTGCTATGCCGATGAGTGTTGCTTGTTTTAACGTTAACCCTTCAAGCTCCTTCTCTCGCTTAGCTGTGGCATCGGCGTACCACAATAACAAACCAAAAATAATAGTGGTGCCAGCAATAACCAGGGCCGTACGCGCGTTGTCCTCTATCCAATTTTTCAGCAAAAAACCGATGACAACCGCCGGCAGGGTAGCCACAATGACATACCAAGCCAATTTGCTGTCAGTTGATTGCTGCTTGGAAAAACCTTGAGTCAGCCACGCGCCTGACATTTGAATTATCTCCTGACGAAAATAGATCATTACAGCCAGTAAGCTCCCCACATGTACGGCCACATCAAACGCGAGACCTTGACTAACCCAACCAAATAATTCTGCGGGAAGGAGTAAATGCCCCGAGCTACTGATGGGAAGAAATTCGGTTATTCCTTGTATGATCGCCAATATTATAATTTCGAAAATTGTCATTCCCTTGATTAACTCCACATAAAGTCGATAGGCCGCAATTGCTGTTTTTGTTTGTCAAACTCACGCCACATCTGGGCGTAGGTTTGCTGTGTTTTTGGGTGGATATCGCTTGGTACGAGTTCGGCTAAAGGCCAGAGCACAAAAGCGTTGTAGCAAATTTCTTCGCGAGGAAGAACCACCGGAGTTTGCGTTGTTCTACTATCATAGGTAAGCAAATCTAAATCAAGGGTTCTGGCGCAAAACTTTTTGTCACTGTGTACTCTGCCATTATCCTTTTCTATTTGCTTTAAGGTATCGCATACCTCTTGAATACTCTTGGTGGTAGAGGCCCGCGCTACCGCATTGTAAAAAGGGCTACCGTTAAAACCAACGGCTTCACTTTCATATACCGAAGACACACTTACCTGATCAAAATGCGCTTTTAATGCAATGAGTGATTGTCTGGTATAGTGCTCGCGCTCAATGTTTGATCCTATACTCACCAAAATGGTATGTGGCGACATCACACTCGTTCTCTTGTTAGTTCTACTGCAACCGTCTTGGCGTTTGGAAGAATATTGGGTTTGACGATTTTTAATGTAATAGCGGTAACGGCGAACTGCTCGAAAATCGCCTCCATCACTGCTCCACCAAAGGCTTCTAATAGTTCAAACTGACTGTTTTTTCCCACTTCGGCAACACACTCGGCCACTTTGGCATAGTCCACTGTATCCGCCACGTTATCACTTAGCATTGCCTTTTCCAGATCGGTCTCTAGTGTGACATCGATAAGAAGTTCGGTATTGCGAACCCGTTCCCAATCATATACACCTATCAGCGTTTCTACCGCCAACCCTGCAATATAAATTTTGCCCATGAAATTCTTTCAACTTGTCTCGTTACTGGCTTTAGTACTGGTCTTACTACTGCGCGTTCACCTGTAATATTATTGGTTAAAGGTGGTATATCGCGATTGGATGGAGTAGTTTTACGCTGAACTTAATGCTAAAGCATAAAAAGTGGCACAACTATAACGCTCTATTGTTACCAGGGGCAACCAAGGTTTAAAAATTTAACCCTGGGTGGGACATAATAGGCTAACAGGTTTACGTGATAACGACGCGTAAACCGAGAAGTAATAAACCAAAACCCGTAATTAACCGATTTAGAATTAGTAAATAATGTCACTCACTATATTAATGATAGCCGTAGCGTATTTATTTGGCTCCCTATCAAGTGCGGTTGTAATTAGTCGCGCATTTAGACTTCCCGACCCCAGAACAGCGGGCTCCAAAAACCCAGGCGCGACCAATGTCTATCGATTAGGGGGGCGGATCCCTGCGTTACTGGTATTAGTGATGGATATTCTCAAAGGAACAATACCGGTATATGGCAGCTACTTTTTGGGGATAGAGCCCGTGCTATTGGGGGTCATTGCCATTGCAGCCTGCCTGGGACACATTTTTCCTTTGTACTTCGGTTTTGTAGGGGGAAAGGCTGTCGCCACAGCATTCGGAGCGATGTTACCTATTGGCCTCGATTTAGCGGGGCTGTTGATCCTAAGTTGGGTTGCAGTAGTGTTTTTCACCGGTTATTCGTCGCTAGGTGCGCTTATTGCGGTTTCACTGGCTCCTATTTTTACCTTTTTAATAAAACCGCTGTACACGCTTCCTGTTGCCATGTTGTCCCTATTGATTATTCTGCGTCACAAAGACAATATTTCACGCTTACTATCAGGTAGTGAAAGTAAGATATGGGATAAGGGCAATATTAAAGAGTAAGTGCTGCCTCCAATACCTCAACTTTGCCATCAATCTGCGAAACTGGAGCAATACCTAACACTCTAGCGAGAGCGGGATAAATTTCCAGATTACTAAAAGTGGGAAGCTCTGTCCCTCGCTTAAATGCAGGTCCTGAGGCTACAAATGTCGCCCCCATATCGGCCAGTGTATTTAAGTAGCCATGCCCCCCTTTGCTGCTGTGTGATTTGCCAGAATAAACAAAACGCGCCGGGGGAGCGATTTCAACTAAGAGGTCACCAGTTCGGCTATCTACTTGCATTTTACGCAAAGCGCGCTGAGGTCCATCAAGTACATCATATCGCCCCTGCGACACCATCTTCAGTCGCTGATATTCTTGTTCAATAGCACTCTCCGACACTCCTGCTTTCGCATACAGATGCAACTGTGCTCCCTCATTTTCCACTAAAAAGGTGTCGGGAATCGCTAAACTCTCCACATTGATAAAGGAATTAGCATCAACAGACGTCATCCCATGATCCGATACTACAACTAAATTAATAGGTAAATCTAAAGCTTGAAGGCGGTCGTAAAGTTGTCCGATCAATTCATCCACTTTTTGCACCGCTGCTCGGGTTTCGTTGGAGAGCGGCCCTTCGTCATGGCCTACCGTATCCGTTAACGAAAAGTAGCCGGCAATAAACCGGGGGCGTGCCACCTCAGGTAGCCTGAGCCATTGAATTATCTGATCGATACGTTGTTGATAATCAGCGTACTTCGCATAGTGGTAGTGGTAAGTCGGCAACGCACCAGAAATGCGCGCATCAGACTCCGGCCAAAAAAACGTCGCGGCCTTCATTCCGTGAAATTCAACCAAATTCCATAAAGGAGTGGCGGTGATCCACGTGCTATCCATCGCACCATAACCCATTTTATATTGAGCATAGCCCTCATTCGCAGGCCGGGTTTTGTCATAGAAGCGATTATTGACTATGCCGTGATGTACGGGCAAAAGCCCTGTCATCAAAGACAAATGGTTGGGAAACGTGTTAGCTGGGTACACCGGCGTCATTGAAGATGCCCGCACGCCTTCTTGCGCGATACGGTTGAGATGCTTAGCGTTATGGCGCTCTATATAGTCATGACGAAATCCATCAAGAGAAATAAGCACGACGTGCTGTCCAGTATCAGCAGATACGCACAGTGGCATCATCAAGCCCAGGATTAACAACACATTGCGCAATACCATGCCACCTTCCCCTTACATGAACTGAAATTAGCTTCTATCGGCCGTCACTACTGTACCCTAAATAGCGGAAAGTGTATCTAAAGGCCAACGGGGTTTAGCCTGAGAAGAAAGTGGCAGAACTTCACCCGCTTTAAGGCGTTGCATTCCGGCATAAGCAATCATAGCCCCGTTATCAGTGCAGTAAGCTAAGCTAGGATAAAATACCTCACCGTTAAGCTCACTCATCAATACCGTCATTTTTTCCCTAAGCATGGTATTTGCGCTCACACCACCGGCAATGACCAGACGCTTCATGCCGGTCTGTTTAAGTGCTCGCTTACATTTTATCATGAGGGTATCTACCACCGCTTCTTGAAACGCAAAGGCAATGTTAGCTTTGATTTGTTCCGCGTCAGGGGCATCTAAATCAGCATCCCTTATCGTGTTAGCTGCATAGGTTTTAAGGCCGCTAAAGCTGAAATCCAGACCTGGTCTATCGGTCATTGGACGCGGAAATTTGTAGTGCCCGGGCTCACCATTTTCAGCCAGTTTAGCGAGCAGTGGGCCACCGGGGTAATCAAGCCCGAGTAATTTAGCGGTTTTATCGAATGCCTCGCCAGCAGCATCGTCAATGGATTCACCCAGTACTTCGTAGCGTCCGATCCCTTCAACTTTGACCAACATCGAATGGCCACCAGAGACTAACAAGGCTACAAAGGGAAATGCAGGCGCTTCATCTTCAAGCATAGGGGCTAAGAGGTGCCCTTCCATGTGATGTACCCCTACTGCAGGTACGTTCCACGCATAGGCCAACGACCTTCCCACAGACGATCCCACTAATAACGCACCCACTAATCCAGGTCCTTGGGTAAACGCGACGCCATCAATATCTGCAGGCTGGCAGTTAGCATCCTGTAGGGCTTTTTCAATAAGAGGAATGATTTTTCTAACATGGTCACGTGAAGCCAATTCTGGTACAACTCCCCCGTAATCGGCGTGCAGTTTTACCTGGCTGTACAATTCATGTGACAACAAGCCCTTTTCGTCATCATAAACGGCAATCCCCGTTTCATCACATGACGTTTCTATTCCTAATATACGCATTGGGAGCAACCCTATTTACAACTTCTGTTTACTAAAAATTCAGCAAAATTTCTCTGGCGATCTGGCGCGATCATCATTATGATCCGGCTGCGATCGTAGTACTACCCCAAGAAATGGATTCGAAATTATTTCACTGAAATAATTTCGCCTCGTTAACTGCCCTTTACATTGCAAGCACTTTTCGCGATGAAAAAAAGGCCCAGAGGTTCACATTCATTGGCGGGGTGTCCATTACCTGGGCGCAGAGTTTACCTTTATTCCAGCATTCATGGAATGCTAACAAAGGGGTAATTGCACAATATTGGCTAATTTTTGGCAATTCATCCTTTACTTTCTCTGTAGATATGATTAGAATTTCGCACCATTTTTAACCCGGGTGGCCTTTTTAGCGCACAATTTTACCCGGATTTACACAGTAAAAGTTTTGAGGTGAGTGTTTAATGCCTATCGTTAAAGTTAGAGAAAACGAGCCGTTTGATGTGGCGCTGCGTCGTTTTAAGCGTTCTTGTGAAAAAGCAGGTGTTCTTTCTGAAGTTCGTCGTCGTGAATTCTTCGAAAAACCAACTTGGGAACGCAAGCGCAAGAAAGCTGCCGCTAAGAAGCGTCATCTTAAGAAGCTAGCTCGTGAAAACGCACGTCGCGTAAAACTCTACTAATATAGGGTTAACTTACGAGTCTGAAAGGTGTTGCAATTGCAGCACCTTTCGCGTTTCTGAAGCCCAATTTTTACTTCAGAACACGATCGCTTTGAACACGTCGTTCACAGTGTTTAAACCCATGCTAAGTAATCTACGAATAAGAAACAGGAAACACCATGGCACTTATTGATGATTTAAAATCGGCACAAAAAGATGCAATGCGCGCAAAGGAAAAAGTTCGTCTTGGCACTATTCGCATGGCATTAGCGGCGATTAAACAAAAAGAAATTGACGAGCAAATTACCTTAGATGACAGCGCCATTTTGGCGGTGCTTACTAAAATGGTGAAACAACGCCAGGATGCAGCTGCTCAATATGACGCTGCTAACCGCGACGACCTTGCAAGTATTGAGCGTGAGGAAATCACCCATATCGAAGGGTTTCTACCAAAACCATTAACTGATGAAGAACTCAATACCCTCATCGATGAAACCATGGCCGCTACCGGCGCTTCTGGTATGCAAGACATGGGTAAAGTGATGGGCGCACTAAAGCCTCAAGTTCAAGGTCGCACAGACATGGGGGCACTCAGTGCTAAAATTAAGGCTCGTTTAAACGCTTAAAAATAGAGCTCAGTATGGTTCGAAGCGTATTGCTGCTTACCTACTGCACGAGCATAAGCGACTAACCCTTTGATATACATTATCAATGACGGTTAGTCGTTCTCATTGCATCACTTCCCTGTTAAAGTAATGTCTGTTTAAGACATATTAGTTTCTCGTGTAAAAGACCCTCATGGCTGGAAAAATACCTCGCGATTTTATAGATGATCTGCTTTCTCGTACCGATGTGGTAGAGATTGTTGATAGCAGAGTTAAATTAAAAAAAGCGGGTAAGAACTATCAGGCCTGCTGTCCATTCCACAATGAGAAAACACCGTCCTTCACTGTGAGCCAAGACAAACAGTTTTATCACTGTTTCGGGTGCGGCGCTCACGGCAATGCTATTTCATTCGTGATGGAGTTTGACCGTCTCGAGTTTGTTGAGGCTATCGAAGAACTCGCCCGTTACCACGGACTAGAAGTGCCTCGGGAAAAAGGCAGTCGCCCTGCCATGAGCGAAGAGAAAAAGCAGCAACAGCAGGATGATTACGCGGTAATGGAACAAGTCACGCGCTTTTTCCAGCAGCAACTTCGACAAAACAGCAATAGTAAAAAAGCCATTGATTACCTCAAAAATAGAGGGCTAAGTGGCGACATTGTTAAGCAATGGGAAATTGGCTACGCTCCGGACAGCTGGGACGCATTACTCAATGCGTTTGGCACTGATGCGCAACGGGTAAAGCAACTCGTCGATTTGAAGTTAGTTAACCGCAACGACCAAGGTCGCACATACGACTTCTTTCGCGACCGTATTATGTTTCCTATTCGGGATAAGCGAGGTCGTGTGGTTGGGTTTGGCGGCCGTGTATTAGATGACGGCGGTCCTAAATACTTAAACTCACCTGAGACGCGAATATTCCACAAAGGTAGTGAACTATTTGGTTTTTACTCTGTAAGACAGCAAAATCGTACACTTGATACGGTGGTAATTGTTGAAGGCTACATGGATGTGGTGGCATTGAGTCAATTTGATATCAACATTGCCACCGCCGCACTGGGCACGGCAACCACACCAGAACATATTCAAATGCTGGTGCGCGCCACTTCACACATTGTATGTTGTTACGATGGCGACCGCGCGGGTCGTGAAGCCGCATGGCGTGCACTCGAAAATGCATTGCCTGCGCTAAAAGACGGTGTGCGCTTGTCGTTTCTCTTTTTGCCTGATGGAGAAGACCCAGACACCATGGTTCGTCAAGTGGGTAAAGCGGGTTTCATGGGTATGCTTGACGACGCTATGCCCTTGTCACGCTTCTTTTTTGAAAATCTGCTGAAGACGCATAATGTGGGGACACCTGAAGGTAAAATTGCACTTAAAAAAGCCGCAATGCCGTTAATAGAAAGTACCCTTGGCGACGATCAAAAACACATGTTGCTGGAAGAGCTTGCCAAACACACAGGTGAGTTCGACCGTTTCAAATTACAACAAGATATCTCTAAAGCGAACCAAGGGACAAAACAAGGTTTTTCTCCTAACAGAACACAGGTGAATAAGCCCAAACTATCCCCATTACGCATGTTAATTCGCCTATTACTCGATAAGCCGAGCCTGGCGTCGCAATGCGAAGACGTACAAGTAAGTATTTTTGCAGGCAGCAATGCAGCCGGAATGGATTTGTTGAAAGATATTCACGCTTATTGTGTCGCCAACCCACACGCCAAAACCGCGCAACTTGTTGAAAACTTTCGCAACCATCCCCATTCTTCAACTATCGCGAAATTATTGTTACAAGAACATTTGGTAAAAGACGAGGACGCAGAACGCGTATATAACGACAGTTTTGCACGCTTACTAGACGGTCATTTTGATAGCCGTATTGAAACGTTAATTTCACGTTCGCGGGTTCAATCGCTTACCCAAGCGGAAAAAGAAGAGCTGAACCTACTTATGAAGGAAAGACAGAAAGGCTAACCACGCAGCCGGCTGAGCCACAACCGCAACAAGAACCAGTGTCATACACTTTAAAGTTTCCACAATACTATTAAATGAGTGCTGCAAAAAGAGCGAGGCAGAGGCGCGTTGTGGCAAGGGTTCCCGCTACTAATCGGTCAGCATTTAACTTTCTACAGGGAAAATAAACTTTTTAGCGAAACTACTGGCTAAAAAATCGGCCACCAATCTGGTAAAACCACCGTCAATTCTGCTATACTGGCTAATTCGCTGAAGGTGTACTAATAGACACGAATTTCACTATAATGTGAACAAAAATGCAGCGACGCGAGTAGCAAAGATATAGCCGAACATAACGGGCAGAACCAAACCCGAGCAGATGTGCATCGCAATGGCGTTAATCGCAGCGTGGCATCGAGCATAACGGCCTTGATACGACAGCGGTATTACAGCAGATTAGGGAACATACTAAGGTGTATGTTGTCTTTTCTATTGCAAACTAATTGAATGTGAGAAGTGTAGGTTATATGGCGCAAAGCAAGCAGTCTCAGATTAAACTCCTGATTGCAAAAGGTAAAGAGCAAGGTTACTTAACCTTTGCAGAAGTAAACGACCACCTGCCGCAAGATATTGTCGATTCTGATCAAATCGAAGACATAATCCGCATGATTAACGACATGGGAATTCAAGTTTCTGAATCAGCACCTGA
The DNA here is from genome assembly GCF_047159385.1 of Alteromonas sp. D210916BOD_24. Classification (GTDB taxonomy): domain Bacteria; phylum Pseudomonadota; class Gammaproteobacteria; order Enterobacterales; family Alteromonadaceae; genus Alteromonas. The sequence goes on along the minus strand of NZ_AP038333.1, from coordinate 398,496 downwards.
TGCAGATGAACTTCTCATGCAAGAAGCAAATGCCGATGAGGACGCAGCAGAAGCTGCCGCACAAGCACTTGCTACAGTTGAAAGTGAAATTGGCCGAACAACTGACCCTGTGCGTATGTACATGCGCGAAATGGGGACAGTTGAACTTCTTACTCGTGAAGGCGAAATTGAAATCGCCAAGCGTATTGAAGACGGTATCAATCAGGTACAGTGCTCTGTTGCAGAATACCCTGAAGCCATCACTTATTTGCTTGACCAATGGGATTTGTACGAAGCCGAAGAAATTCGCCTAAGCGATATCATTTCTGGTTTTGTGGATCCGAATGACGAGCAAGATTTAGCTCCCACAGCCACTCACGTGGGCTCTGAGTTGTCAGATGAAGATTTGGATGACGAAGACGACGATGAGGACGATGATGACAGTGATGAAGATGACAGTGGTGTAGACCCTGAAGTTGCCCGTGCACGTTTTGCAGAACTGCGTGAGCAATACCTCAAAACACGCACTGTTATTGAGAAAAAAGGCCGTGCACACGCAGACGCGCGCAACGAAATTACAGCGTTAAGTGATATCTTTAAAGAATTCCGCTTGGTTCCAAAGCAATTTGATCGCATGGTAAGAAACATGCGTGAAATGATGGACAAAGTGCGTATTCAAGAGCGCCTTGTGATGAAGTTCTGCGTAGTAAACGCCAAAATGCCGAAGAAAGACTTCATTAAAGCATTTGCAGGCAACGAAACATCTACAGCATGGTTACATGAGGTTGTGAAGTCAGGCGCGCCTTATGCCGATGACTTAGCAGTCAACCAAGAAGAAATTGAACGCTGTATCAGTAAAATGAATCAGGTCGAGCAAGAAACTGGCTTGGTTATCGCAGATATTAAAGACATCAACCGTCGTATGTCTATCGGTGAAGCGAAAGCGCGCCGTGCGAAAAAAGAGATGGTTGAAGCCAACTTGCGTCTTGTAATTTCGATTGCTAAAAAGTACACCAACCGTGGTTTACAATTCCTTGATCTGATTCAGGAAGGTAATATTGGCTTGATGAAAGCGGTAGACAAATTCGAATATCGCCGTGGTTATAAGTTTTCGACCTATGCCACATGGTGGATCCGTCAGGCTATTACCCGCTCAATCGCCGATCAGGCACGTACCATTCGTATTCCTGTACACATGATTGAGACGATCAACAAGTTGAACCGTATCTCTCGTCAAATGCTACAAGAGATGGGGCGTGAGCCTACGCCAGAGGAATTGTCAGAGCGCATGCTAATGCCTGAAGACAAGATCCGCAAAGTACTTAAAATTGCCAAGGAGCCAATCTCGATGGAGACCCCCATCGGTGATGATGAAGATTCACATCTTGGCGACTTTATCGAGGACAGCACGATTATTCAGCCCCTCGATTCAGCCACTGGCGGTAGCTTAAAAGACGCGACGCAAGAGGTTTTAGCAGGCTTAACAGCGCGTGAAGCAAAAGTACTGCGTATGCGTTTCGGTATCGACATGAACACTGACCACACGTTGGAAGAAGTCGGTAAGCAGTTTGACGTAACCCGTGAGCGTATTCGTCAAATTGAAGCCAAAGCCCTTCGCAAGCTACGTCACCCTAGCCGTTCTGAGCAGCTACGCAGCTTCTTAGACGAGTAGTCAACTGGCTTAATTACATGCATTGAAATCCCTGGCCATGCCGGGGATTTTTTTATTTCAACTTCGCAATTGTTTCCAATAAATACGACAGCCCCTTAGCTGACACCTTTTTACAACCCTTCACCAGCCCGATGGGTTAAATACCTTGTCTATGGGGCAGAGAGGCTACAGATTATGCCTACTCCTTACCATGCATCACTATCACGAGTGAAAAGTCTAAAGCATACATACAAAAAACCTCCCGAAGGAGGTTATTCTTGGCGCTGTAGACCGTTCAGAGAAGCTGAACGGTCGCGTACGGGACAATCTATACCCTGAACTGTTTCGCTATAGATTCGAGATGCTGAGCCAAATCAGCAAGTTCATTACACATACTCCCCAACGCGCCTGAACGGCTAGCCGTTTCTTCAGTACGTTGATGGATTTCATCGACATGACGAACAATGTCCACTGCTACTGAGCGTTGGTCTTCGGTATTGTGCGCTATTTGCTCGTTCATTTTATTGATACGACCAATCGTACTGGTGATGGTCTCCAGACTACTTCCCGCTTTATTCGCAGTTTCCACACTACTACCGGCTTGCTCAGTACCACGCGCCATAACTTCAACCGCTGAATGTGCCGCACTTTGCAATTGTTCAATAGTACTTTGAATTTCTTCGGTGGATTGTTGTGTACGAGACGCTAGGGTACGAACTTCATCGGCTACCACCGCAAAACCACGACCCTGTTCACCTGCCCGCGCTGCTTCAATCGCTGCATTTAAGGCCAACAAATTAGTCTGTTCAGCAATGCCTTTGATAACGTCTAATACAGAACCAACCTTATTCGAGTCAGATTCAAGACGGGCAATTACATCAGCCGTCTCTCTCACGTTCTCGGCAAGCTGTTGAATGCTGGTGACTGTTTGCTGAACAATTTGTCGACCTTCACTAGCAGCAGTAGTGGCTTCGTTGGCATCACCTGCGGCTTGAGCTGCACTGTGCGCAACGCCATCAACGGAGCCACTCATAGTGTCTACGGCGCGCTTCGCATTGGTGGCCGATTTCTGCTGAACATCAATGGTTCGCTGAGTTTCCTCTGTGACACCACGTAAATTTTGTGCCAGATTTGAAAGCGGTAAACTGGCTTCGACGACGTCGCGTACCACCCCTTGTAGCTTGTCCATAAATTGGTTGAACCAATATACCAACTCGCCAATTTCATCTTCACTCTTAGTTTCGATACGTACGGTTAGATCGCCATTTTCCTGTGCAATATCTTTAAGAGAGCGCACCACATCATCAATGCTTTGCTTGATGCCTCGAACAATGGGTACTGCGGTAGCAAACAACAATATTGTCACCACAACCGCTAAAATAACACCTGTACTAATCAGGGATGTGTTTGCATTGTCGGTATTTTCGAATGCTTCTTCAAACGCTGCTTGCTGCTCATCTCTAAAGTGAGACATTGCGGCGATAACGCCGTCGTATGAGTTATTCATCTGTGTCGATAACTCACCCAATCTACTGAAATCAGCGGTACCGTCTACCATCGAGCGAGACACGTCAAAAGCGACTTTGAAGTATTCATCAAACCCAGTTGATATACGTGAAATTTCACTTCTAAAATCAGGGCTGATGGAGGATATTTGTTTTAGACCGTTGTTGGCTTCTTCTGCCAATTGTTGGGCTAAGGATAGTGTATCCTGGTCACCAGTGGTTACTGCACTGGCCAAAGTATCACGCACCTTTTGCATCTCTACCAAAGTAGATGCAGACAGTTGTAAAGCAGGAAATTGAACTTGCTGAACTTTTTCTAGAGTAGAGCCATTGTTAAGAGCGGTAGAAACAGTTATGAGAAGGTAAACCACGAAACTTAGTGCCGCGATCCCCGGAATCAAAAATATTTTAGTCGCAATCGGCATTTTTTTTAGAAAATTCATCAACTATCTCACTGTTTGTGTCTTTAGCTTTTTTAGTTAGCTGTGTGGCTATCGTTCAGATTAACCCGAAACGATACCTTCTTCTAATTTATCTACGCAATAGCGAAAATCTTTAGCAAAATTATGACCTCGTCTTGTAGACGAGGTCATAAGGCGTGATTATTAGAATGTGTAATTAACACCAACTTTAAGTAACGTAGCGTCATTTAAGTCATTCAAATCATCTGAATACCAAGTTACATCAGTTTTCAGTGCGAATCCTGGCTCAACATCGTAACGCAAACCTACGGTTAATGCAGAAACATCAAGTTTTTGCTGAGCAGCAATGCCTGCCGCACCTTGATATATGGCAGCCCATGTACCATCAGTTACTGCATCTCCTGTTGCGATACTTGAAGGAAGCGTAGCCACTAGACCTAGCTGAGTAGCGTTATCAGCCTCTTCAACTTCATAAGTAATGTGTGGTGTAAACTTACCAAAACGCATACCAGCTGTGACATACCACGCTTTGTTATCCGCAATAACAGCACCATCTACTTCTGTCTGCGTATATTCCGCACCAAGGAACCAGTCGTATTTATCTACATCAACTGCAATCTCGAAGAACGTGCCTGTATCTCCGTTTATGCGAAAATCATCAGATACGGTTAGCGCAGTAGGAATAAAAGCACCAAACTGAGCCATTCCGTCAAGGAACCCGTCAAATTGAGCATTCGCTGCATTGGTCTTACCACGAGCAAAAAGCGTACGTGCACTAAACCATTCACGGGTTGCTTCAAATGACACAGCAACCACATTTTCAAGTTCAAGTGCCGCCGGCGTACCCGAAATAGTGGTATCCGTTTCTACGCGACCTGTCGTCAACTGTGCACCGTATTCCCAATCACCTACGTAATTAGAATAATCAATGCGCACACCATCAATATTGTTGAAGTCAATGCCATAAACAGCATCAGGTGGTGTTAACCAGTGATACGAATAACCAATGTCCAGTGACGCCGAGTATTTAAACAAAGGCAACCGCAAGCGACCGGCGCTGATATTGATATTGTTGTTTAATGCGTACGTCATATACGCCCATTCGAAGTCCGCATCATAGTCTTCGCTTCCACGGCCAACTAACTGTGCAGTAGCAGACAATTTGTCGCTGACATCACCGCGAACCTGTAGACCAAAAACACTGGCAGGGTCAAAGTTGAAATCGCTGTCATAATCATACAGGGTTTCATTGTCATCAAGGGTCATTCCCCCAATGAGGTTAGCAAAGCCATTGATTTGAATATCAGCCATTGCTGGAGCCGCTAACAGGCCAGCCATAGATAAAATAGCAAGTTTGGTTTTCATGGGTGTTCCTTAAAATCTTTCTATTAACGGTAAATTAAAACTTAGCCACAACCCGAACGCTGCCATCTACAGCGCCAGCGTCGACAAAACCGATAGCATTAGGGTTACTAGCCACAGCAGAAATCACTTCTGCGTCGCTACCTAACGCTTTGGGGGGCTGACCCTTACCTGTAAATACTAGCTTCGACCAAAACGCAGTAAGTTGAGCTGCAGTTTTGTTTAATACTTTACCGTTGAATTCGTCAGTTGCTGGCTGACCTTCCGCTAATGCCACTGGCTCAGCTTGTGAGCCATTTGGGAACGCTTTTGCTTTGTTTAAAAACAGTCGACTGATGCTGTCTTTGTCTAGGCTATCGCCATTGCTCGGATGAACAATAACTGCTACTTCAGCAAAAGCTACGTTACAGCATAAACTCGCTGCAAGTATCCATTTCTTCATGGTATTTCCTCTGGATCCTAGGGTGCTTGATCACCGTTACTTATTGTAAAAAAACACTTGTGATTAGATTGTTCTGGCAAGTTTCATTTAGATATAAATGTCGCTCGCCACTCATCTAAGCGTGCTAACCTTTCTGGTAGCGCTTGCAACAAAGTAAGTATTAGTCGCAAGAACTCGCTTTGCCAAATCGATAAATAAAAAATTAATCTTTTCAGGCAAATGAGTTAAACAAGCGTTTGAATTTTTGCGAAGTGTAGAGGAAGCATAGCGTTAAGCAACTATACTCTTGGCTAATTTATACGTAAGTTGATATTAATCAACTATCACAAAGAATGATAATTGCAGAAAATTGATATAAAACACCTAACTTTCATGGTGTTATATTTTTTGCGCTTATTTCAAAAACGAATGAAGTTTAATATTTAAGTATATAAAAAAATACCTTTAAGCGTTTGTTGTGGTGATGTTTTTTTCACCATCACGCACAAAAAACAAACACTCGCTTTAGTTACTTAAGCACTACATTTCGCCTTTGTGGTAGGGAATATCCGTTTCGAGGGATTCAATTTGTTGTGTGCGCTTTAGTGGCGAATCTGTATTTTTGGCCAACCATCTATACGCTGTTGGCACAACATACAAGGTCATAAATGCTGAAACCAGCACCCCTGAAAAGATAACCATACCGATAACCATACGGCTCTCAGCGCCGGGACCGGATGCGAGTACCAAAGGCAACGCACTAAAAACTGTGGTAAAACCCGTCATTACAATGGGTCGTAATCGCTGTGTAGCCGCACGTTTTAATGCTAATTCAAAGGTCATTCCCGCATCGCGTAGCTGATTTGCAAATTCAACAATTAAGATCCCGTTCTTTGCTGCCAGTCCAATTAGCATAACCAAGCCTATTTGACTGTATATGTTTATCGTCATATTAGAAAAGTATAAACCGATATAGGCGCCGACCAACGCCAGAGGAACGGTTAACATGATTACCAGAGGGTGGATCCAACTTTCAAACTGTGCTGCCAAAATCAGATAGGTCACTGCCAGTGCCAACAGAAATACATAAACAAACGAATTTCCTGCTTCCTGATAAAGTTGAGATTCACCTTTATAATCAATAGACACATTATCGGGCAGTTCAGTTTGTACAATATTTTCAAGGAAAGCCAAGGCCTGCCCTAATGTATAACCATCTGCCAGATTCGCTGATATGGTTACCGCACGCATACGATTATATCGATTGAGCTGAGCAGATGTGGCCTGCTCTTCAAAGGTGAGTAAGTTGTCCATCGGGATTAGTTCACCGGTCCGCGACGAACGCACATACAAGTTTTCTATACTGTTAGGACTTCTAAAGTCCGCTTCAATACCTTCCATTATGACGTCGTATTCTTCCCCTCTGTCGAGAAAAGTAGACACTCTACGTTGACCAAGCATCACCTCTAACGTTCCACCAATATCACTGATAGAGACCCCCAAATCGGCAGCGCGATCACGGTTGATATTAACCAACAACTGAGGAGACGTCTCTTTGTAGTCAGAATCTAAACGAATTAAGCCTGGATTTTGGGATGCTTTTGCCATTACAACATCTCGCCACTCGACCAGATTTTCATAAGTGTCGCCTTGCAGTACGAACTGTACCGGGCGACCGAATCCGCCTCCGGATATACCGCTTCGCATAACAGCGAACGCACGTACGTCTGGGACATTATTTAATTTGGCACTGATTTCGTCCATCAATTCGAAAGTACTGAAATCACGCTCATCCCAATCAGCCGAACCGACAATCGCAATACCAGCATTCCCCCCAAACCCTGGCGTTCTTACTAATAATCGATTGATTTTGCCATTTTCCCGGTACGGCATAAGAACGTCTTCAATTTGCTTAAGGTTTGCCGCATTACTTTCAAAACTCGCCCCTTCCTGCGCATTCATCAATATGAAAAAGTTACCTCGGTCTTCTTTGGGAACAAACTCACTGGGGACCTTTTCTGATAGCTGCACTATGGCTATAACAGCCACTACCAACAGCAGCAGCATGAGCACAGGTTGATGCAAGGTTTTGCCAAGGCTATTGAAATAGCGGGTTTCTAAAGCTGAGAAGCGTTTGTCCATCCAGTTGCCAAACCCAGAAGAGCGCGTTCGTTTTGTTAGGATCTTTGAGGCCATCATGGGTGATAGGGTCAACGCAGTAAAGCTTGAAAATGCCACTGCGGCGGCAATGGCAAGGGCAAATTCGGTGAACAGACGACCAATATTTCCTTCTAAGAAGACCAGCGGCACAAAAACCGATATAAGCACCAAGGTGGTGGCGACTACAGCAAAACCCACTTCGCGGGCACCGCGATAGGCTGCCAATATAGGCGGTTCGCCCATTTCAATTCGTCGATAAATATTTTCCAATACAACAATGGCATCATCTACCACGAGTCCTATTGCTAGCACCATGGCAAGTAAGGTGAGCAAATTAATAGAAAAGCCTAAGGCATACATCACAATAAACGCAGCGACTAGCGATACTGGCACAGTAACGGCTGGAATTAACGTTGCTCTAACATTTCCCAGAAACAGATAAATTACAATGACGACCATCATCATGGCTATGGTGAGTGTTTCGTATACCTCATCAATGGAAGCTTCGATAAAAATCGACGAATCATAGCTAGGCACAATGAAAATGTTGTCAGGTAACGAGGCTTCAATTTTTGTAATCTGTTCCTTGGCCGCCCTGGCCACATCCAAAGTATTTGCTTTGGATTGCTTGACGATCCCTAGACCAATCATGTTGACACCGTCACCGCGAAACTCAGTTTCATCGTCTTCCGCGGTCAGTTCTACTCGCGCAATTTCCCCCAGTCTCACTAAATAGCCATTGTCACCTACCGCGACAGTTAGCGCCGCAAAATCATCAGGCGATAAAAAGGTGCGGGCTACCCGTACTTCAAAGTTGCGATCTAATGACTCTACTTCACCTGCTGGCAATTCCACGTTTTCTGCACGAATGACTTGTTCTACGTCGCTGACGGTAATGCCTCTGGCAGCCATCGCATTGCGATCGAGAAAGACCTTCATTGCATAGCGACGCCCCCCGCCTAGTTGTACCCGCGCCACGCCGTCGACAATTGACAAGCGATCAACTAAGAAACGCTCGGCGTAGTCGGTGAGCTCCATGGTATTGAGGTTGGTACTTCTCAAGTTGTACCACACCACCGCACTTTCATCGGAATTCGCTTTTGAAACCTCAGGGGGATCGGCTTGATCGGGTAAATTATTCAGTGCCCTGCTCACCCGTTCACGTACATCGTTGGCGGCAGCGTCGATATCACGAGAAAGTTTAAACTCAATAGTAATGTCCGAGCGGCCATTACGAGAGGTAGAGGTAATATTTTTAATTCCCTCAATACCAGAAATTCTGTCTTCTAGCAGTTGAGTGATACGTGTCTCCACAATATTGGCCGACGCCCCGGTATAATTGGTAGAGATTGACACTATGGGGGGATCAATATCGGGGTATTCGCGCAAAGACAACATCGAAACGGCGACTATACCGAATATAATAAGCAATAAGTTAACAACGGTGGCGAATACCGGGCGCTTTACTGAGATATCAGACAATAGCATGGGGAAGCGCTCCTTAGCGGTTTAACACATTAACCGGCGATTGGTCTTGCACCCGCAACGTACCTTCGGTAATCACCTCGTCGCCTATGGCTAACCCACTGACAATCTGCACTAATCCAGGTCTGCGCTCGCCAATTCTCACTTCAGTTTGATGCGCTATGTTGTCCCTGATAACGTAAACGAACTGCTTGTCTTGTACCGGAACCAAGGACTTTTCTGGCAAAACCAGTGTATTGAGTACCCGCTTTTCTACCACGACTGTAAGCAACATACCGGGTCTGAGGCGGGCTTGTTTATTGTCGATAATCGCTCTGACTCGAATAGAGCGACTGACCGGATCTAACCGCGTGTCTATATTACTGATGACGCCGCTAAACGCTTCACCGGGATAAGCGACAGACGACGCCGTGATCTTCTGCCCCTTAGCCACGCTGGCGAGATGGTTTTCAGCAATATTAAAATCGACTTTAACCACACTGATATCATCAAGTGTGGTGATGGTCGTACCCGGCTGGACCAGTGACCCAATGCTAATCGCCCGATTTCCCAGATAACCGCTAAAAGGAGCAGTAATCTGCAAATCTTCTAACTGAGCAAGCGCAATTTCCAACTGGGCTTCCAATGCCTTTACGCGCGCTTGCTGTTCGTCGAGTAACTGCTCTGAGGTCGCATTTGACTGACGAAGATCGGAAATACGCATAAACTGGCGTTTAGCTTCTTGTATATTGGCTTTCAGTTCTTTTATTCGCGCCTGCTCTTGCACATTATTGAGTTGTACCAATACATCACCTTTGCTCACCCTGTCGCCGTCTTCAAACTGTATGGCTTTTACTGTTTCAGTGACTTGCGCAGTGATATTGACCGATTCGTTTGCCGTTGCTGTTCCCAGCGACTCTATAGTGATAGGAAGAGACTGAGTTGTCACCACCGCCGTTTTAACGGGGGTCGCTCTAGGTCCATTTTCTGCTTTGTCATGTGATTGTGGCAAGTTTAAATAAATCACAACACCGACGAGGATCACTACACCGATGAGCAATGGTGACAGAGAAAATTTTGAAGACATAACCTTTCCTTTAGGTAAAAACGGGCCCATGTTGCATTAATTTATTATTGCCATCCAAGATAAAACGCACAGATAAAGCGTCAACTTAGTCCACAGGCTAGTCTGTAATAAACACGGTATTTGCCTGTTTTTAAATATTTATTTTATTGGGAATTCAGCCCATACCAAACGGCGCAGTTTATCTGCAGGTCACTCTATTTTACCTAAAACACGGTAGTTCTTTTTTCGCTTATCAGCAATTTTGGCTGTTTTAACGCTTTTGTAACGAACTACTATAGCGAATAAAATGCTGTCCGGTTAAATCATATCGAATTAACTGCGCCACCATTGGCTCTTTTACTGCCAATTAATCCATCACCGCTATTTTCAGGCCCAAAGCATTGTCCATTGGCAGCGGTATTGGTAAATTGTGCAGACCATTATTAAAGGAGATGTGGCTTGTATTCATTGCCTCCATTAAGCCTGAAAGGCAAAGTATCTGATCTGGAGTGGCAAACCCGGGTTGACCTGGCTGCCTGTTATCGATTGGTTGCAGATATGCGCTGGGGCGATCTTATCTATACGCATATATCCGCGAAAGTCCCCGGCACTGATCATTATTTAGTGAACGGATTTGGTCTCACTTTTGATGAAGTCACCGCGTCTAATCTGGTCAAAGTAGACCTAAACGGAAACATTCTTGACGACTCTCCCTATGGGATCAACCCCGCTGGATTCACCATTCATAGTGCCATCCACGAAGTGCGTCATGATGCACAATGTGTCATACACCTGCATACCCTGGCGACCATCGCAGTGGCATCGGTAAAAGGTGGGCTTAAGCCATGGAGTCAATACTCACTATTTTCATTGCCTTCGCTGTCATACCACAGCTATGAAGGCCTGGCTGTTGATGAGAGTGAAAAGCGTCGCTTACAAGAGGACCTGGGTGATACAAATCATATGCTATTACCCAATCACGGAGGATTGACACTCGGCCCCACTGTAGGTGATGCATTCATGCGCTTTTACGACTTACAACGGGCCTGTGAAATTCAGCTAGCATTAATGCAATCGAACGAAGAAGTGATTGAAATCCCTCAAACCATCATCGACGGCATTTACCATCAGGCGAGCATTGTTCACAGTGGTGAAACCGGAGGCCAAAAAGCCTGGCCTGCAATGTTGCGCAAGGCCTATAAACTTGACCCAGGCTTTTGTGAATAACGCGCCACATCCCTATTTTTAAAACGGATTAATTACCTATCATGAAAGTGACTAAAGTAGAAATTTTTGATATTGAATGCCCTAAACGCCCCCAGTGGAACCCGGTGTTTGTGCGGGTTTACACCGATGAAGGTATTACCGGTGTAGGTGAAGCGGGTCTCGCTTACGATTGGGGACACAGCGCGGCAGCGCATATGATTAAAGAAATCGCAGAAGCCATGTTAATTGGCTTTAATCCCTTCCACACTGAGTTACTGTGGAGCCGTATGTTGAGAGAAGGATTCTGGGGGTTGGGCGGCGGCCCAGTGATTTATGCTGCAATGAGCGCTATTGATACCGCTCTTTGGGATATCAAAGGGAAAGCCCTTGGTTTGCCAGTATACGAGTTACTGGGAGGAAAAACCAATGGCAAGCTCAGAAGCTATGCCAGCCAGTTACAGTTTGACTGGGATAAAGAAGTCACTAAATTAAACGACCCAGCAGACTATGCCCGCGCCACTGAAAAGGCCCTCAAAGACGGCTATGACGCGGTAAAAGTTGACCCTATTGTTTACGACAAAGACGGCAACACACACTTCGACAGAACCAAACTGTTTACCAAGCCGGAACTCAAATTATTTAAAGCCCGCTTACAAGCCATTCGCGACACTATGGGCGAAGACGGCGACATTATTTTTGAGTGTCACAGCTTACTGGGGGCCTCTACCGCAATTCAACTTGGCGATATCGTAGAAGAAATTGGCTGCTTGTATTACGAAGAGCCGGTGAACTACTTAAATTCAAAACTGCACGATAAAGTCGCCAAAAACGTCAATGTACCCATTGCCGGGGGCGAACGCCTTTACCATCGCTGGGATGTACGCCCTTATCTTGAGGATCAGTCTATTGACGTACTGCAACCGGATGTCGGCTTGTGCGGTGGGTTTACTGAAGCGAAGAAAGTGTGCGACTACGCTGATATTTACGACGTACGTATTCAGGCGCATGTTTGCGGCGGGCCAGTTGCCACAGCGGCTAGCCTACACTTGGAAACCGCCATTCCCAATTTCCTTATCCACGAACATCATACCTACGCCATAAAAGAGTGGAATCGCGAGTTGTGTATCCAAGACCCACAGCCAGTCAACGGGTTTATTGAAGCGCCAGACACGCCGGGAATTGGTATCGATTTAAACGATGATGTGGTTTATCGGTCACCCCACATGACCGTTACCTCGCTTAAATAGCACACAAAAAATGATAAAAAGGCGGTGAGGGTCAGTGCGCATACCGCCTTTTTACACATGCCCCTATCTCCAATACCAGTCCTTGGCATTGGTCAACATTAACGCCTGTTGCTGTGCCCTATCCATGCTGTGACTTAATTGGTAATACCCATCCCATAAGGCGCGATAGGGCATGCGCCAATTCGACAAAGGGAAGTTGCTGGCAAACATCACCTCAGGCACTGACACCAGCGTGAGTAATTCATCAAACACAAAACGGGCACGCTGCCAGGACCACTGTCGCTGTTGCATTTCCAATCCCGAAAATTTGAACACTACTTGCGCTGATTCACTCAAATCCCTGATGTGTTGCCGCCATCGTTTAAAGCTCAGGCTCGATATTTCCAAAGGCGCTATGGCAGCGTGGTTTAGGGCAACGCGCAGCGTAGGATTGCGTTCAATAACACCAAGCAATGCACCCACCGCGGCATTATCGGCAAGGTTTAACTGAGCTTCAAAAGAAAGCCCTAAGGCCGACAGGTGTGACAAACTCCATTGTGCTTTGGGCGTGCCTAAAATCGCACAGGCCTGCTCATCCAGAATGTGCCTTACCCCACAGACAGACTGAAAGCCAGCCAGTAAGTCGATATGCGCCCTTGCACTATTTGCGGTGATATCCACACACGCGATACTGCGAAAAGGCAGCCGACAATGTCGCTCAAGAAAATGAATTTCTCGCCAAGGCCTGTGGTTGTCATAGCCCGCTTCAATATGAACAAAGCCAGTAAGTGCACCTTGAGCACCACGTATTAGCGTATGTTCGGTAACGTCTTTGGCGATATCTGCCTTATCACGCCAAAAGGGGGCGCGTTGTGGCTCTAGCCATTTATACTCCCCTTCGCTTAAGGCAAATAAGTGTATATGGGGGTCAATCCATCTTGCTAAGTTAGCCGCTGTAGTTGCTAAGGCATTATCGGTGTGCGCTGTCATGATCAATTTAGAACGCACTTACTGTGCGGTATAGCCTCCGTCCACGGCATACAAACTACCGGTAATAAACGACGCTTTATCACTGCACAAAAAGTAGGTGAGCTCTGCCACATCCCGTGGTTGACCCAGTCGCCTTATTGGTTGCGCTGCGGCTTCTTGAACCATCACATCCGCTTTATTCTCTCCCGAACGCGCCACGTATTTATCTATTGCATTATGAAACAAAGGGGTTTCAATAGTACCGGGGCACACAGCATTGACCCGAATATTAAAAGGCGCGTAATCCAAAGCAGTGGTTTTCGCCATTGACGCTAAGGCGCCTTTAGTCAGCCCATAAGCAAAAGAATTGCGCTTTCCTACAAATGATTGATCCGAGCCCATCACCACTATGGCGCCTGAACGTTGCGTTTTCATCGCGGGCAAACAGGCCTTTATGGCGGCATACGCCCCTTTTACATTTAAATTAAAGATGCGATCAAGCAGGGCTTCATCAGTGTCTTCTATCGTCGCAGAAACGTGGATCCCAGCGTTGCACACCAAAGCATCTATGCGCTGATGAAGTATAAGCACTTCATCAATGGCGGTTTGCACTTCGCTTACCTTACTTACGTCACATTGTTTCCACGTGGCGTTTTCCAGTGGCACATCAAAGTTGCGAATATCCAGGTTTATTACGTCAAATCCTTGTTCACTAAATACTTCGCATACCGCTAAGCCTATGCCTAAGCTGCCCCCCGTCACCACGCAAATGGGTCGTTTTTTCGCCATAGTTATCACATACCTTGTTCCTAATTGGCTTAAGCATGCCAGTGGGGCTAAGAAAAGCAAGTATCACGTATGACAACCCTACATAAACCAAATTTATGATTAAGTTTCCCTTAACGGACTACTCTGACTATGCTTTTTGTGACTATAATAGGCAAAAATTAAAACACTTGTTTGAAAAAGGAGTCATCCATGCCTCTGTACCATGCGCCTACCGCTGATTTTCAGTTTCTTCTGAAAGACTGGCTTGGTCTTGATGCCCACTACGAAAAGCTAGGAATTAGTGATTTTGATAGTGAATTGGCTAATGAAATTATTGCTCAGGGTGCTAAGTTTGCCCTGGATGTGGTTGCCCCGCTTAACCGTGAAGGCGACGAAGAAGGGTGTAAACTTGAAAATGGCAAGATAACCACACCAAAAGGTTTCGCCGAGGCGTATCAGGAATATGTGGCGAATGGCTGGAATGCCATGTTAGGTACAGCCGATTACGATGGACAGGACTTACCGTATACGATGGCAGTACCTGTTCATGAAATGTTAAACGCAGCAAACCTGAGCTGGCGTTTAACCACCATGCTTACCGAAAGCGCGACGCTGGCAGTGACTAAACACGCCAGCCAAACATTGAAAGACACTTACCTAGCTAAACTCATTAGTGGTGAGTGGACGGGCACAATGAATCTCACTGAACCTCACGCAGGAACTGACTTAAGCTTATTAAGTACCAAGGCAGAACCACAAGGTGATGGTAGTTACCGCATAACCGGCAACAAAATATTTATTACCGCAGGTGATCAAGACTGGACGGATAATGTTATTCACTTAGTCCTTGCCCGACTACCTGATGCTCCAAAAGGGGTGAAAGGGATCAGTTTGTTCTTAGTGCCCAAATTCCTACCTGATTCAAACAATGAGCCGGGCGAAGCTAACAGCTTGTCGGTGGGTAGTATCGAACACAAGATGGGGATTAAAGCGAGCCCAACTTGCGTAATGAACTTCGACGGAGCGACAGGCTGGTTAGTCGGTGAAGAAAACCAAGGCTTAGCCTGCATGTTCACCATGATGAATGACGCGCGATTCCAAGTGGGATTACAGGGTCTGGGGGCTGCTGAAGCGTCCTATCAAGGTGCGTTGACCTACGCGCGAGAGCGAGTCCAATCCCGTGCGCCTCAGGGCATCCAAAACCCTGAAGGCAAGGCTGATCCTATCGTATTTCAACCTGATGTTGCGCGCATGCTGCTGACGCAAAAGTCGCTAATTGAGGGCTGCCGTGCCCTATCGCTTTTCTATGCTAAATTCATGGATATTGAAAAGCTCGCTGACGGAAAAGAAAAAGAAGACGCAGATAACGTACTGCAGTTTCTCACCCCGATATGTAAAGCATTTATGACCGATATGGGACTGGAAACCACCAGTCTGGGTGTTCAAGTATTTGGTGGCCACGGCTTTATCCGTGAGTGGGGCATGGAACAACTTATGCGCGACGTTCGCATTACCATGCTTTATGAAGGAACCAATGGCATCCAGGCACTGGATCTTATCGGCCGTAAGCTCACCCGCGATGGGGGACAGATGATGGAGTCCACCTATCAAGCGTTTAACGCGCTTATCGCTGACATGCAGAATTCTGAAAGTCAAAGCCTCGCCCAGGGTATTTTGGACGACTGGCGTGCCTCGTCTGCAGACTGTTTGGGAATGGATGCCACTACCGCAGCTTCTGCGGCATGTGACTACTTAGCTTACAGTGCCTATTCACTGATTGCTGCACTGTGGTACAGCATGGCTGATAAAGCACAAGGCAGTGACAATGCCGTACTCGCGGCTTCGAAACAGAAAACCTGCGATTTTTACATGGCGCGTATTCTGCCTCGTCGCGACGCGCATAAAACGGCCTATCAAGCAGGGCCAGACACCACATTGGCCATTTCCGGTAGTGAGTTTGACTACCTGTAACGCTAAAATACAAGGTCGCCAATAGGCGACCTTTTTTTATTACATCATTAACGCAGGCATGATGACCTAGTGCGTTGACACAACTTGTTTTGCAAACGTATCGGCAAACCAGTCGTCTAGCATCGCCTTTTCGTATGACAGTGATTCAGAGCGATAGCGACGAATGCCTGATTCCATAAAATCCATATCTTTGAGTTTTACGTCTTCCTCACTTGCGATAACCTTCCCGGCAGCATCAGATAACGTATAACTGAAGCTCATTCTAGGGATATCGATACGCTTGATTACGCGAATATCACTGGCGCCGGAATTACCGAACCCCACAAACTGACTAGGCCATACTTCCCCTGCCAAATCCACATTAGTGACAATCATTGTCAGCACCTGATCTTGTGGTAAGGCGCTGCCTAATTCAACAATATGTGCTTCTAACTCACTCAGTGTGCGCTCTCTGAAACGAACTCGTGACTCATTCGACGGTCTGACATCGGAGAAAGATTCAGGATCTTTCCAGGTGATCTTCACTTCAGCAGCGTAAGAAGGAAGCGCCACCGAGGCCACGCCGAGAATAGCTGCAAAACTCATACAAAATAACGTGCTTACTTTGGTCACTTTCATGCTCCTATTCACCACTTTAAACCTCCATCTACTGACACTAAAATTACCATAACACGCATGGGAAAATGGTGTGAATACGCGTGACTATCTTTTTTGTAATAGCGGAGACTGTTTGATGATTAGGCAAAGGTGGGCACGTTTAGTTCCCGTGAAATTAGGGTTTATATCGTCTTTTTCACAGTATGTTCGTTGAAAGCGTTGTAATGAAGTAGTATCTGCAGTAATGCGTTCCACATAACTTACCTGATAGGACTTTAGTGGCCCGAGCTGTTGCGCAATTTGTTCTCGTAATGCGGCTAGTTCTTCCCGCTCGGGGAGGCTCGCTAATTCGGTAAGATAGTTGGAAATAGACTGGTGTATATCTTCAAGAAAATACTGCACAAAGGGAGAGCGAAGCACCACAAACAAAACGATTATCTCAGCAGCAATGATAAAAAACCGTAACATGTTAACTCGCCTATTTAAGAAAATGGTGTTGTTGAAGGCATTGTGTACATAGGATATTTCCCCTTAGATATCAAAGAATACTTCGTGCAAATTATACCTTTACACCATTCCAGTGAGTGTTAAAACCACTCTACACCGTAAGTGTCGTACTGATATAATAGGTGTCAGAATGACTGACTGTAAATGCATTCAAATATACGCAAGTATACCTTTTTGGTGTGTTGAACACTGCCTTGCTTGACTAACGGCCAGCTCAACACCGGACAAACATTCTGAAGTTTCAGTATTGACTGAAACTTTCAAAAGATAGATCATACTCTCCATTATTGATCTATATTAAATACAGAATCGGCTGGGCTGTTATACTGCATAGGCAGTTCGTGATGTCAGCTAAGGTTAAACTATGAATGAAAAAATACCGGTTAAAAATGTCACACCGGTAAAAGTACACCAGCCAAAAGGCACCACAGAGGGTAAGCGTTATGACACGCGCAGCCGTATTTATGTACGTGCGGTCAAAGGCCCCCTTGAATCATTCCGCCGCTTTTTCGGGCTGTTTTTCCTCGCGCTTTTTGCGCTTATCCCGTGGATACAATACAACGGTCATCAGGCGGTGTTGCTGGATATCGGAGAACAACGCTTTACCATATTTTCGCTGACATTATGGCCGCAGGATCTCACTTTACTGGCATACATCTTTATCGTTTCAGCGTTTGCGCTGTTTTTCGTTACGACCTTTGCAGGAAGGGTGTGGTGCGGGTTTATGTGCCCCCAAACCACATGGGTATATATCTACACCTGGCTTGAAGAAAAGACGGAAGGGCCGCGAAACAAACGCATTGCCCTCGATGCCCGTCCCATGGACGGTGATAAGTTTTTACGAAAAACGGCCAAGCATACTGGCTGGATAACTATCGCGCTATTGACCGCCCTTACGTTTGTGGGTTACTTCACCCCTATCGGTGACTTATTCATTGATTTCTTTACTTTCAACACGAGTTTCTGGGCGGGCTTTTCAGTAATCTTCTTTGCGGTTTGTACCTATGGTAATGCAGGTTATATGCGGGAAATTATGTGCACGCATATCTGCCCCTACGCCCGCTTCCAGTCTGCGATGTTCGACAAAGATACCTTCACGGTTTCCTACAACGCTAACCGCGGTGAGCAACGGGGTCCACGACCGCGAAAACTTAGCCATGAACAAGTTCAGGAAAAGGGGTTAGGCGACTGCATCGATTGTAACCTGTGTGTACAGGTATGCCCCACCGGCATCGATATTCGCAATGGTCTGCAATACGAATGCATTAACTGTGGCGCCTGTGTGGATGCGTGCAACGGGGTAATGGAAAAAATGGATTACCCCAAAGGACTGATAAGTTTCACTTCTGAGGAAGAACTGGCCGGCGGTAAAACCCATATCATCCGTCCTAAGCTTATTGGTTACTTTGTGGTACTCATGGTTATGCTTGGCTTGCTATTTGCCAATATATGGACACGTAGTCCCACTGAAGTGGATATTATTCGCGATAGGAATTCCCTCTACCGCGAAACGAATGAAGGCCTGATTGAGAATGTATACACCATTAAAGTGCTTAACAAAACGCAACAGTCCCATACGTACTACGTTTCAGTAAAAGGCCTTCCTGATTACAAGTATATAGGTGAACAGGAAGTAACGGTTGAGGGTGGCGCGGTATACAGCACACCAATATCGGTTGCAACCGATGCCTATAATCTGGAAGATACGGTTACCGATATTTTTATCAGCGTAACCACCACCATAGATGGAGAAAGTGTTACCGTTGATGAGCCAACCAAGTTCCTTTATCGATGACAGATTTCTCATTCTCAGGACTCAGTCCTGACACTATATTGGATGCCCTGGAAAAACAGGGCATTTTTCTTCAAAGTGGATTGTTAGCGCTAAATAGTTATGAAAACCGTGTCTATCAATTTGTGGCAGAAGACGGCCAGCGCTATGTTGCTAAATTCTACCGACCGGGTCGCTGGACAGATACCCAAATAGCAGAAGAGCACAGCTTTGCGAAAGAATTGATCGACAACGACATTCCCATTGCTGCGCCCATCGCGATTGCCGGTGAAACACTTCACCATCACCAGGTCGACAATACGGATTACCGCTTTGCACTGTTCCCCTCTGTAGGGGGACGGCAGTTCGAAAATGACAACTTAGATCAGCTGGAATGGATGGGGCGGTTTATCGGCCGAATCCATCGCGTTGCACAGGCTAAGCCCTTCGCTCATCGCCCCTCTATCGATGTCGCGAGCTATTTAGATGAGCCCAGAGCCATTTTGTCACAAAGCACACTGTTACCAGAGCATTTGAAAACCGCGTTTTTTGCCATTTTGGATCCAGTGATCAACACCACCAAGGCGGCATACACTACGCAATCGACCCTGCGCTTACACGGTGACTGTCACCCCGGGAATATTTTATGGCGAGATGGCCCTACCTTCGTCGATTTGGACGACTGCCGCATGGGCCCCGCTATTCAAGATTTGTGGATGATGTTAAGTGGTGATAGACAACAACAGTTACTGCAACTTGATACACTTATTGAGGCCTATGAAGAGTTTCACTCGTTTGATAACGCAGAACTGGCGTTGATTGAGCCCTTGCGCGCCATGCGCATGGTTCACTATATGGCTTGGTTATCAAAACGTTGGCAGGACCCTGCATTTCCTCGCGCCTTTCCATGGTTTGCCGAAGACAAGTACTGGGAAGGTCAAATCCTGGCGTTGAAAGAGCAATTATCAGCCCTTAACGAAGCCCCCCTAAAGCTTGGGTTTTAAAGCCTCAGCAACTTCTATATACTCAAGTCCGCGCAGGTGCGCCGATGACTCATTTGTTCTACTGTCGTCGGCGTTAAACGGGAAATCAGTGAAATACTGATGCTGCCCCCGCAACGGTAAACTCAATGTCTCTAGTGACATTTTCTTTTCACACGCCACTGTCCGTTAAGTAAGCGATTACTTTTATGATGGGAAGGCAAAAGAGCCAACATGTCTATTCAAGCTCATATTGGCGAGTAAGCCCGGATACCGGCCTGAGCTTCGCAGTATGCCGCATTAACCAATAATAAGTTGGCATACATCCTTATAAACATGTGCTCGGGCGGAGCACATCTGAAACGATTATAAAAACCATGCGTACACTATTTACTCGTACAGCACTAAGTGCTGCTGTTTTCTCGTGCTTAACTCTATCTGCAGTTGCACACGCTACTTCAAATACTATCGAAACTCTCACTGTGACGGGCTCCCGATTACCTGTTCAGCTAACCCAATTTCCAGGTACAGTATCCATACTGACTGAATCTCAGATTAAAGCCTCGGGTGCAGTACAATTAACTGAGCTCATTCGCGGCTTGCCTGGGGTAAGCATTTCCCAATCTGGTAGTCCCGGTGGACTTACTGAAGTGCGCGTAAGAGGAAGTGAAACCAACCATTTACTGGTACTTATCGACGGTGTGGTGGCCAATGATGTGGGCCAGGGTAGCCTTATAGATTTAGCGCATTTAACCAGCGCGAATGTAGTGCGTATTGAATTACTCAGTGGCCCACAAAGTGCGCGCTGGGGAAGTGGCGCGATCGGTGGAGTGCTCAGTATCACCACCAAAGCGGGGCAATTCAATCAGGCTTCAGAAGGTATGACTCTGTCAGTCGGCGCGGGTACGCAAGACACTTATCAGGCAAACCTGAACGGGACAACCCAGCTCAATAACCTAGGTATTTCAGCGTATGTAAACTTTCTTGATACAGATGGTGACAACATCGCTCGTCAAGGAAACGAAAACGACGGTTACCAAAATACCACCGCAGGCATCAACTTCAATTATGCACATAATGACGTTCACACCTTTGTCGCGCAGTTGCGCAGTGTGGAATATCAAAACGACTATGATGGCACAGATTACGTTACTACCGGCCTGCCTACCGACTCAGATAATGTCACCGACGGAGCGCAGCTTAGTACTAAACTTCAGTGGTTATTTACTCCCACCTATTCGGCTTACCGCGCAACCCTCACTACCCAATACCGCAAAGACAAAAATGACAACACCACTTCTAAAATGGATGCAGGAGGCACGACAGGTGAACGTATTGAGGTGAATTGGACGGGCTTCTACTCACAAGAAAACTGGCAATTTGCCGGTGGCATTGAATACTTACAACGTTTATTTTCACAACGTGGGCCTGTTGGCTTTGGCGATCCTAACCACAAGCAACATGACAATACCAATAGCGCGTTTGGTGAAATTAACGTGCAATGGTCTGATACTGTGTCATCCAGCCTAAGCGCGCGTTACGATAATAACAGTGAATTCGACGATGCATCCAGCTATCGGGCGGGTGTCACCTGGCAAGTCAGTGATACCTATGCGTTATTTACCAGCTTAGGAAAAGCCGTTAAAACACCTACCTTCACTGAACGTTTTGGCTATTACCCTGCTAGTTTTATTGGTAATCCCAATCTACAACCTGAAACCAGTCAGGAGTGGGAAGTGGGCATTAAAGGCAGCTGGCAGCGAATAAGGGGGCAGGTCAGCTGGTATAACGCCGATCTAGAAAACGAAATAAACGGATTTGTGTATAACCCAGAGTTGGGTGCTTACAGCGCAGCGAATGTGGACGGAAAAAGCGATCGCCAAGGCCTCGAAATGTCGTTCGACTGGGCCAGCGCTTTAGGGACCCTCACCGCCTCGTATAGCTACTTAGATGCCCATCAGACTGACTCAGGCGTGACCACCACAGAATTGCGACGTGCACGCCATCAGGGCGCACTGACTTTTACTTCATCACTGGGAACACAGCGTCTAAGTGCCTATGCCAAACTCGCCTATACGGGTACCCGGTTTGATACGTATTTCCCGCCCTACCCAACGCCGTCACAAACGCTGGCTTTATCCGCTTATACGCTGGCAAGTGTAAACGTAAGCTATCGGATTAGTGATAGCTGGCAAGCGTCAGTGAAAGTGAATAACCTGTTTGATACCGATTACGAAGATATAGTTGGGTATGCAGGTCAGGAAAGAAGAGTGCTCGTGTCTGTCAACTACGCTCTATAGGATTCACTAAGGGCTACCACAGGTGTGTAGCCCTTCTTTATCTCCCTATTTTGGCTTATTACAATGTAAGCGTCTTCGTAGTTCCATCTCTGTAGTTAGTAAAAAAGGCAGAAAAACACACTGCTATTCATCGGATATTCATCAAAGTCCGTTAAGATCCATTCGTTGTATTTTTTTGCAGGCTCGTCGTGTAATGCTATATCGGCCTAGTTAACAATAAAAGCCTGTGATAATCTCGCGTTAGATAATTGTTTTAGATTGATAGGAATTGATTCCATGAAAAAGTTTGCAGTAATGGTTGTCATGGCAATGCTTTTGCCTTTAACCGCGTGCGCACAAGATAGCGCATCGAAATGGAAAGAAGGTACGCACTTTACAGTGCTTGACCGCGAAGCGACTGATAAGCCTGTTATTACTGAGTATTTCTCATACTGGTGCCCGCATTGCTTCCAGTTTGAGCCAATTGTGGCGCAAATCAAAGAGAAGAAAAACGAAGGCACTAAGTTCAACAAAGTGCACGTTAACTTCATGCGTTTTACCGGCCCTGATGTACAGGACGCTGCAACTAAGGCAATGCTAATTGCCCGTGCTATGAAGCAAGAAGAAGCGATGAATAGCGCCATATTCAATTATATTCACAAGCAGCGTGCATCCATCACAGGCCTTAGAGATTTGCGTAACATCTTTGTGGTAAATGGCATCGATGGCGAAGAATTCGATAAGCTAGCCAATAGCTTTGGTGTTAATAGTATGCTGCGTAAAAATCAGCAACAAATTGATGATTATCGCGACCACCTAACGGGTGTACCCAGCTTTATTATCAATGGGAAATACCAACCTAAATTTACTCCGGACATGACGTTCGACGATATTGCTGACCTTATTGTTTGGTTATCTGAACAGAAATAAGTACACCAACTCGACTACAAAACCACGACAAAAAATGGGCGCAACAGCGCCCATTTTTATTTAAGGAGACTTCTTTCGTGATGCACTCGGTACACGAATTTGCAGAATTTATATGTGAATTAGACAAGCTAAAGGCAGTAAAAAGGCAGATTACTTTGCCTGCTGACAATTATCGTCAGGAGAATTCTGCAGAACACAGTTGGCATGTTGCCCTCATGGCCACTATGTTAACCCCTTACGCCACATCACCTATTGATGTATCTCGCGTAATAAAAATGATCCTTATCCACGACATCGTAGAGATAGACGCCGGCGACATGTTTGCCTTTAATAGCCAACTGGATCACGACGCACAAGCTGAAAAAGAAGTCGCGGCGGCACAGCGGATCTTTGGCCTTCTTCCTGAACCTATTAACCGTGAAATGCTCGCATTGTGGTTAGAGTTCGAAGAGGCCACTTCAGTGGATGCAGAATTTGCCAAAGCAATGGATAGGGTTTTACCGGTATTTCAGAATATGCAGGATCAAGGGGGAAGCTGGAAAAAGCATACCATTTCCCGCAGTAAGATTGAAAAACGCAATATCCATTTACAAAGCTGTGCGCCCAAATTGTGGGATTACGTCATGTCTCAACTTGACCACGCGGTTAAACAAGGTTGGTTACACCAGTGACCAGACAATAAGTATTATCAAGTACAATACTTGGCATAATCCTGTGGTGTATTGATATTGACCAACGTTCGCTCTAGTCCGACGGGCACGTCAACACGCAATGCACCGACTGATTGGATAATGGTACGCATACTTCGCGGGGCTTGCCCCGAAATGGCGTGCGTTAACTTATCGAGGTGTGCAGCCACGTTGTATATCACCAAAGGAAAACACTCATTGTCATAGTGGCAACTGTGTTTCTCACCACATGCCACCTCTATCAACGGCAATATGCTTGCAGGTGTAAGCAGCGGCATATCTACCGGTATGATCACACAATGCCGGTACCTTTCGAAAAATAAGGGATTAGCCGTTTTATTTAGAGGACTTACACTGGACGGGGCATGGTGTACAAAACCACTATCCCCAGCGAGTGTGCGCAAGGCGTGCAGTAACGCAACTGCAGGACCTTGAAAGGAATAGGTATCCGCTATCTTATGCTTTTGCATTGGCTCATCTTTGCCACCCACGAAGATAGTATTTGCTACGCCCAACTGACAAAGCGCGTCCTGTGCAAGTTGCAAAAAGTCGCGCTGCCCAAGTTTAAGGTTGCGCTTATCTTTGCCCATTCGACGGGATTGCCCACCACACAAAATAAGGGCGCAGAAGTCATCTAACTCTGCCCCCTTTTCAGCGGGTTCATCATATGTAATAAACGTGCTTTTCACTGTCTTTAGCACTTAAAAGCGAGTGCCTACCCACATCCAAAATTTATTGGTATCCACTTTGATGTCACCGGCATCGTAGCTACCAAACTTGATGCCGACGTTGTATTTCCCAGCAAATTTTTTGGTGTATTGTGCATTGATCTCACTGCCTAAGTCATCTACACCACCAGCACTGTCGTCGCTACTAAAATCGTGATAGGCCACTATCCATTTGCCGCCGGCAAAACCACCCGACAACGAAAATTTAAGATCTTGCAACCCCTGAGCAGGGGTTGATAAAAATTGATCGGTCCACCCATTGAATTTGTGTAAGGTCGCTAAAGGCGTAGCAAAACCGTACTGACCGTCATCAGAACCCAGAAGTTCGTAATCCACTTTTGCTGTCAGTCCAGAGAACGTAGCACCGACATAAGCGTTCAAGTAAATGGCTTCAAAATCAGCAGCACTTTCACCAGCACCTGATTCGCTGGTCTGGGTTGCAAATTCACCACCGTAAGTCCACTTCACCTTTTCACTCGCGGCTTTTCCATCGTAACTTAAGCCGAAGGTATCTACGCCATTCGTTGTGCCATTATCCATTTCAAGCAAATACGCATAAGCCACAAACTTACCTATGTCAGATGTATAAGACATGTGTAACAAGTGGTCATTAGAATCAATGTCAGCTGCCTCAGCGAAAATACGGTTTCGTTTATAGAGATAGCTATAGAATAGTTCTACTTCTTTGTTTACTGCATATTTGGCACTAACAGCATCAAAGGTTTGCTTATCTTGACGCCACGCTACGTGCCCAACAAACCGGTGGTCATCAAGGGTAATCACTTGTCTCCCCAATCTGCCGGTAAAGCTGTCGGTTTTGTATTGAATATAGGCTTGATCAATTTCAGTGGTTTCGGGATCTGCAATTACCGAATATTCCCCGACATTGAACCCTGTTGGCCCCACGGAAAATTCATCTTGCCCCATCACAGTGCGGCTATCCTCAACTTCAGCGGTAAATGAGAACCCATTTACACTGCCTGTTGAAAAGCCCAGCCACGTACGCAGCGTTAATGCGCTGGCGTCTTTTAACCCGTTATCTTGATCAACCCCTTCATAGCGCAAATTAAAATCGGCGTAGGCGGTTGAGTCACTTAGCGCATCATGGATATCATTTGCCCATACTTGTGAACATAACGCAGTGAGTACTGAAACGGTAAGAAGATTGATACTCTTTTTGTGAAACGTTTTCATGTGTATTCCCTATCGGTTTTTGATTTTTAAAGTCAGCACCTCCCTCCCAGGCAAAAAATGCCAGGTGAAAGGCTTTATTCGGGTTTCGCCGATGTTGTGATTGACGGCAGGTTCGCCGCCTTACTCAGATGCCGATAGTGTCAGGCGGCATCTGAACTATTCGCGTCTTTTTTCTCAGATGTCACCTCATTGGATGAACGGTTCCCCCCTGACTTCGAACGAGAGGAAACCGTTTCAACTTTTTTTTGTTTATCGTATAAGAAGGTCAGCACTTCGTGCCGATAATGGTTGTAAGATGGGTTGTCAGCCAACGCCAACCTGTCCCGCGGGCGCGGAAGTGCTACGTCAATGATTTCCCCGATGGTAGCGGCTGGCCCATTGTTCATCATCACAATGCGATCTGATAGCAATACCGCTTCATCCACATCGTGCGTAATCATTATGACGGTATTACCCAGATCGGCGTGAATGTCCATTAACGAGTCTTGCAAGTGTGCGCGAGTAAGGGCATCCAATGCACCAAAGGGTTCATCCATTAATAACACCTTGGGCTCCATTGCTAACGCACGAGCTATACCTACTCGCTGCTTCATTCCCCCTGAAATTTCACTTGGCAATTTATCCAACGCATGAGTCATTTGCACAAGTTCCAGGTTGTGTAAAATCCATTCGCGCATTTCGCTTTTGCTCTTACCGCGCATGGTGGACTTCACCGCCAACTCAACATTTTTATAAACGCTCAACCACGGCAGTAATGAATGGTTTTGAAAAACCACCGCTCTTTCTGGGCCGGGTTGATTAACTTCGGCTCCATCAAGAATAACGCCGCCAGTGGTTGCTTGGTGTAATCCTGCAATAATGTTAAGTACGGTAGATTTACCACAACCGGAATGGCCAATCAGTGAGACAAACTCCCCTTTGGCAATTTTTAAATTCACGTCATCCAGTGCTTTAAATGGACCTTTGGGCGTAGGAAAATCAATGCCCACCTGGGCCAACTCTAAATGTTTTGACAACATGCTGTTCTCTCCTCTTATTCTGCGCCGCTAGCGCAGTACACTCGATTTGTCCCAGCTCACCGCTTGCTGGATGGACAACATAAGTCGATCTAGCACAAATCCAATTGCGCCTATGGTCAGTACCGCGACCATAATTCTGGCAAGGGATTCCGAACTCCCGTTTTGAAACTCATCCCACACAAATTTCCCCAATCCTGGGTTTTGCGCCAGCATTTCGGCTGCAATAAGCACCATCCACCCTATCCCTAACGACAGTCGAAGCCCGGTGAAAATCATAGGGATCGAAGATGGCAATACAATTTTTGTCAGGTGTGAAAGCGGCGTAAGACGCAACACTTTGCTTACATTTATTAAGTCTTTATCAATATTAGAAACGCCTACAGCCGTATTGATTAACGTGGGCCATAAGCAGCATAGCGACACCGTAAAAGCTGACGTGACAAAAGACTTTGAGAAGGCGGGGTCGTCACTCACATACAACGCACTCACCACCATGGTGACCAGTGGTAACCACGCTAAGGGAGACACCGGCTTAAATAGCTGAATTAAGGGGTTAATCGCAGTGTAGGCTGATTTACTCAGCCCACATAAAATGCCCAATGGCACAGCAATAAAAGAAGCGATAACAAAGCCAACCATTACCGTATAGAGACTGGTCCAAATCTGGTCAAAGAAGGTTGGCGCCCCAGTAAATTCACGTAACTTGGGAACATAACTGGGATCTTGTGCCATGCGTGCTGCATTTCTCTGGTCTTGACGCTGATAAAACGCATCCGCTTTTTCCCGCTGTGCAATGTGTTCATCAATCAGTGCACCACCTTGTTCCCATACTTGAGCTGGACCAGGAAATTGCCCCAGCGATGTATCAATACTTTTTGCTACACCATTCCATATGGCTAAAAACAGCAATAACCCAATCAGAGGCAACAAAAGCGCCGATATAGCCTGATAAAAGTGACCTAAGAATCCGCTAGCATTGGTTGCTGACGATGGAATTCGAAGTGTTGTGGTCATTTTGCTCATCGATTTTTCCTCACACCAAATAGCCCTTTAATAAGTACCGTTGTTGCGCCCAACTTGTAGCGGTGAGCGCAACAAGAACTCGGACTAAAGAACTGTGTTACCTTTTAAGCCAATTGTGAATTGTTCGAGATAGGCATTTGGCTTGCTCCCGTCGTAGGTCACACCGTCAATAAACTCGCTTTGGGGTGGTTTATAGCCCGTTTCAGTAGAAAACTCGGGGAAGTCTGACGCTTTTGCTTTTCCTTCTGCAATCAGTGCCAACGCTGCCTGAGCATAGATTTCAGGCTTGTATACTTTCTTAGCGATATCTTTGTACCAGTCATCTGTTTTGGCTTCAGAAATTTGCCCCCATCGGCGCATTTGTGTGAGGTACCAAATGGCATCGCTGTAAAACGGATACGTTGCGTGATAGCGGAAAAACACATTGAAATCGGGCACTTCGCGTTTGTCCCCTTTCTCGTATTCAAATGTGCCAGTCATACTGTTAGCCAGTACATCTTCATCGGCGCCCACATAGGTGCTCTTAGCGAGAATTTTGACGGCTTCTGGACGGTTTGCATTGTTGTTTTCATCTAGCCACATGGCTGCACGGATGAGTGCCTTAACCACGCGTATATGGGTGTTGGGATACTTCTTCGCCCAAGATTGGCTTACACCAAACACCTTCTCTGGGTTGTTTTTCCATATTTCATAGTCGGTGATCACCGGTACGCCAATGTTTTTGAAAACAGCCTGCTGATTCCACGGCTCACCTACGCAGTAGCCATAAATAGTTCCCGCTTCCATGGTAGCGGGCATTTGCGGAGGTGGCGTGACCGATAGCAGTGCTTGTGCATCGATTTGACCAGAGGTGTCCCCTTTATGTGGCGCGTAGAAACCGGGGTGAATTCCACCGGCCGCAAGCCAATAACGAAGTTCATAATTATGCGTAGAAACAGGGAATACCATGCCCATTTTAAATGGCTTACCTGCATTGCGGTATTCTTCCACAACTGGTTTTAAATAATCGGCTTTAATAGGATGTACGGGTTTACCGTCTTGTAAAGGAATATGGGCTTTCATTTTGTCCCATATTTCATTTGAAACCGTAATACCATTACCGTTGAGATCCATGCTAAACGCCGTGACCACATGAGACTCAGTGCCAAAACCGATAGTGGCGCCTAACGGCTGTCCCGCAAGCATATGGGCGCCGTCGAGTTGACCGTCAATAACACGATCTAATAGCACCTTCCAATTCGCCTGCGCTTCTAACGTGACATACAGCCCTTCATCTTCGAAAAATCCCTTTTCGTAAGCGATGGCAAGTGGCGCCATATCGGTAAGTTTTATGAACCCAAATTTGAGTTCTTCTTTTTCAGGCCACCCCACTGTAGGTTGTTGAGCCAATGCGATGCCGCTAGCAGCAGTAAAAGTAAGCGTCAATGCGGTACACAGTTTCACGCTCATCTTCGTTATTCGTTGCAATAGTAATGTTGCTTTAAACCCGTTCATACGTGTTCCTCGTAGCCAAAAAAAAACCCACCAGCGTATCGACATGTGACTGTCGCGCATGGTGGGCTTCATTGCCGTGTTTGTAAGATCGGAGTACTTACAAACGCATCAAATTGTAAATTGCAAGCAAGTATTCCCGCTTACACACCTCATGTTTAAGGATGTTTATCAAAAGATCTAGCCAGTACATCTAATGATGTTATTTTTATTATTATTTACTCGCCATAGCCGTGAAGATTAACGCTTCCCTACCGCTCTTCTTATTCCTAATTATGCACGTTATAGAGAGCAGCCTGTTTTACCTCTAAAGGAAAACACGCCTGCCTTTTGATAGCACTTGTATTAAAAGCACTGATTATGCCAAAAATGCAACAAATTGATTTTATTAAAAAAGAAGTGATGATTAGATGGATTTAATGGCTTGAGATCTGCTTTTCATGCACCAAAAAATAGAACTGCTGTTCAATATTGGTGCGACAGGGGTAACGCTAAGATAGCGTCCTACTTAGCGTTACCTTTGTTACCTAGCGGCCTATTACAAACGTCTTGTAAACTGCCCTATCGCATTGACAACTTCATTGGCGCCCCGTTGGATTTCTGTCATCGCTTTGCCAGATTCTGTTGAAAATTCGAGGGCTTCTCTGGCTTTTTCTTGGCCCACTTCAATGAGGTGTACTGCATTTTCTGTGAGCTTTCTATTTTCTACCACTACATTAACTATTTCTTCTGTGGCATTACTGGTACGCGAGGCTAACTGACGTACTTCATCGGCGACTACTGCAAAACCTCTACCTTGCTCGCCGGCTCTGGCTGCCTCTATAGCAGCATTAAGTGCCAGTAAGTTAGTTTGATCGGCAATGCCACTGATACTTTTCACAAGATCGGCTACTTTTTGCGACTGCTCATCTAAGTCCTTGATACCTGCACTGGCTGCTCCCATTTGCTTAGTAAGCTCGTTCATGGTGCGAACAGTAGAATCTAACACTTCACCGCCCATTTTTGCTTGTTGCCCGGTTTCCTGAGAAATATTAAACGCTACATTTGCAGCTTCAGATATGGCAAATTCCCGCTGCATTTGTTCGGTGATAACGGTGGCAAATTTAACCACTTTGTATAGCTTACCTTCTTCATTGCGAATGGGGTTATACGAGGCTTCTAGCCAAATTTCATCGCCACTTCTTCCCACACGCTTAAAACGCCCGGATTTTAACTCTCCGTTGGCTAAATCCCGCCAAAACCGTTTGTATTCTTCAGAGTTTGCTTCTTGCTCTGTACAGAACATTCTGTGATGCTTGCCTACGATCTGGTCAAGACTATAACCGGTTCCCTTTAAGAAATTGTCATTGGCTTTGATAATTGTGCCGTCCAAGTTGAACTCGATTACAGCTGATGAGCGATGAAGCGCCGCATTCATGTCTCGCAATTCGTTACTGTGGGCAATATTCTTAGTTTGCTCAGCCATGTAGAAGGCAATGCATTTCACATTACCGCTTGCATTATCAATGGGTTGCACAATTCCCCGCACCCAAATTTCCTGCCCTTTACTATGTCGAAAACTCACTGCCCCATGCCAGTGACGATGCTTTTTTATCGCTTCCAACAGATTCTTATTGTCAACCCGTTTAAGTCCCTCAGCGCTCATCAGGCTATCTAGCGTTTTACTTTCTATATCAGACAACGAATAACCTGTGGCTTGTGTGCACAAATTGTTGAGGTCTCTGATCCGGCCATCAGCGCTTAATTCTACATATAGCATCTCTTCTCTAAGTTCTTCCTGAATAGTTTGATAAGCCTCTAATTCCTTTTGTAAACGCTGGTTTTCCGCTATCAACGCGTTATTTTTGAAAAACATCACACTCTCCTGTTGGATCACTTCGTTATAGTTCAGGATTTCAAAAAACGCAGTGAAGCGAACGCCATCAAAGGCAGCAACGCTTTCAACTTCACGGGGTATGTTGAGAACCACTCACTAGAACAGATTTATTGTCAAAGTGTCTTATTAATTCGTCATTGCCTAAGTAGGGCATGAGCAAATAAATTCCACTTTGTTTTATTTAAAAGTAGCAGAAGATTGAAAAGTGTAGAGAGAATTTATTTCAACTTTTGTAATTAATTAACGAAAAAGCATTTTTAGACGAGATTATGTTATTTTTTTGCCATTTACCGTTTTAACACAACGGTTTCTACCCTGTGATTTTGCTTCATACAAAGCCTCATCAGCGACGTTCAACATGGTGGTCAAATCCCAAGTCGAATGTTTGTCAAAATAAAACGTTGCTACTCCTACGCTAACGGTAACATATGCAGAAGCGGCACTTTTCGAGTGGGGTAACTGCAATGCTTCAATGGCAGCACGAACTTTTTCAGCCTTTATACTGGCACCAGTTTCATCTGTATTGGCTAAGATAGCCACAAACTCTTCTCCACCGTAACGTGCGCAAAAGTCAGTGTTTCGGGTCATCACTTCACTCAAGGTCGCCGCCACAGACTTAAGACAAACATCGCCTTGAGTATGACCATAGTTGTCGTTATACGCTTTGAAGCTGTCTACATCTAACAGCAATAGTGATAAAGGCCAACTATAGCGTTTCGCTACAGCAATACTTTTGCCTACTTCAAGGTTAAACGCCCGTCGATTAGAAATACCGGTAAGGGGATCACTGAGTGATAGTTGAATCAGCTCCGCTTCCTGAGATTGCACCCGTTGAAAATACAGCGCAAAGGTTTTTGCTAAACGAGAAATTTCATCATTTCCTTCAAACGTTGCCACTTCATCACTGGCATTTTCTACTAGTGAGGTAAGGGCAACCAGCCGTTTAATAATGCGCTTGTATATATAAAAAATAATTGCACAGCAAAATAGCATTGCCACTGTTGAGAGAATAATCAGCCACGAGATTTGTTTCGATACCCGCTCACTTGCTGATACTGCGTGATATGACGTATTTTGAGTAACAGTAGAGGCACTGAATTCAATATTAGCTGCCACATCCTGCGCCAGGTGCTCAACAAAACTGCCTCTTCCCCGCAGCCTCCCTTGTATGCGCATTACATTAGCTTGCTTTTCTATCATCCCCTGTGGGCCTAGCAATCTGTGCGCTAAATATTCAGTAATGTCTCCCATCCCTTTTTGATGACCCGCGCTTTCTTTGAGGTGCGTGATACTTTTCTCAATATTAACTTCCAGTTTACGCAACTCATGTAGTTGATATTGCTGGTTTATCTGAGCTATCTGCAAAATCAGTGGCACCAGAGTCTGTGCAGAATGCAACGATAACTGCGTGCTGGACTCTTCGTCAAAAATACTGTTTAGGTACCTGAATAATACGTCTCTCTCAGCGCTAACTTCTTTGTCTATGTCTATCCGCAGACTCACTAAGTCTTCCAGCTCTTCTATTTCTTCGGCCAACACACTAAGCTGTGTGAGAAGGTAGTGTTGACTTTTATTTTGTTGTAAATCTGTAGCATTTAGTCGAACGATGGTTTCATCCAGTAAATTTTTTACAATGCGACGGGAAGAGTGATTTTCAGCCCCAGTTAATCGAGCGGTAAGCGAAGTTAAACGCTGCACATCCCTAGTAATAGACGAAGCATGAGTTAATGTGGGAATTGAAGAAGACGTCACGTTATTGAGCACGTGCTTTACATCATTTAGCCTGGATATAGATAACACAAGAATAAGCAGAAACAGCCCCATAACAGTGCACTGCGCTAAAATGAACAAATAAAGCGTCTTTTTTTTATGCTGCATGGTGAACCTATTGCCCCCCTGCCTTGCTGATACGCCCTTCAACCTGCACAGAGATGGCGTATTTTCGCACTATGGCCTGAATGACTAAATCTGTAACCTGTGGGGGCCCCGGATTAAAAGTATATTTTCTTGGGGCCTGCTTGAAGGTAACGTAGCCGTCCCCCCCATCAGCTAAAAAGTGACTGGTTATTATCTTGTAATTAGTATCGGGTTGGATCGGTTGCTGCCCTACCAACACATTAGTCACTCGACTCATGACATCTAAATTAGGGTTAAACGTATAAGACAACCCAGAGACGTGAGGAAACCCTCCTTTGTTAGTTTCATACTGAGACACGCCCTCTTCTAGCGCCTGTACCACTTGCCTTCCTGTAAGCGTTAATGTGACTACATGAGCGCGAAAGGGCAACTCTCTGACAATATCCTGTCGGGTAATAGGTGAAGACGCTGCGTATTGTCTGTCTCCCCTGATACTTCCCCCGTTAATCAAAGCAATATCTGCATTCCCATAGTCCCGCATGGTGTCAGTGACAAAGTTAGCAAAGGCGTTTTCTTGGCTACGCACAGCTTGTCGCAGGGTGGAAATTGGGCTTTGCCACTCTCCTATTTGAATATTGAGTAACCGTTCTAATCGAGTCTCATAACCAGACTGTTGCTGTTGCAATAACGCGTCTTTTTCATATTCATCCAATTCAACTTCCTGTGCAGCAGCAAGCTGCCATGGGTCAAAGCTGTTTTTATTTTTATTGCGCGAGAAGTTCGCCACTATTGCCGAACCTTGTCTAGTCAAAGCGAGGTTGTTAGGGTGCTGTTTAATATCCGCTAAGTCAGCTTCATTCAGTCTACTATCGGTAATAAAAGCCGCATCTATTACCCCTTCAGTAAGCAAAGTATCGACAAACGGAAATGGGTAGGAGTAGTGAAGTAAGATCATGTCTGCGCCTTGACCTCTTAACTGCTCAGCTTCATCTAGAATCGCTTTTTGTGCTGGCGTAATAGCTATATTAAATAATTGATACTCTTCGATGACCCTCTCATGTAGTACTGAAATTACCCCTAAAGCCAAATTGCCTTTTTCCACCAACACTGAGGTTTGTAACCCATCGGGTGGCACAGAAACCCGCTTGTCTAACACATTACTTGCCACAAAAGGAAATGCAGCTTCATAAGAGCGCAAGGATAGCTCGTCTTCGTAAAAACTAAATTCTCGCTTAGTCACCGCCATAACATCAGGTTCAATACTGTTGAGAAGGTCGATGATATGCGACCCTCGGTCAAATGACGCCAGTGCACTAGGGCCTATTGAACCGCCACCAAAGACAAAGAAGACATTGTTGTTCTGTGCTCGATACTGTTTTACAAGAGTTTGAAGAGAGGCATACTGCCCCGTACGGCGGTCGCTAATGTCCGGCATATCAGCGGTAAGTAACAAGGTCACTTTCGCCTTGCTATTGTCATTTTTATGAGATGCAACAGCACTGTGAGCTGCAAGGATGAACAGCAACGCAATAGGGACAAGTAGCACGAACTTCTTAGACATATGGCCAACGCACCATTGAGTTATTATTAACCCAAGTATAGCAAGTAATATGCATTCGCTTACCGCGTCTGCTATTGGCCGCTACTTACCGTTGGGATAGCCATGCTACCTAAAAGATATCAACGTGGCTGAAAATCGTTGCCGAAAGGTTTACAGGCCTTGTTTCTTTGCCGCCACAGCTGTCTTGCCTGTACGAGCGCGTCGGCGATGTCGCAACTTTCGAGTAATACTAAATAACTAGCTAGAGTACTTATAATAGCTTGCTCACCATATACGCTTTGCCCACTTCCTGACCATAGCGCTAACATATCTCCAAGGTTCATCTCTTTGTCTTTGAGCGCCCATTTATCAGCAACGACAGGTAACACCAGCTCTTCCGTTTTAGCATGTCGAGTCAGGAAAAGGGTGGTTTCTCTTTCCCCATTGACTTCAGGATCACCGCCGTCCCCTCGAAAACACAGTGCATTAAAAGCGGGATAATTTTCATTTACACGACAATGTTTGTGATCCAGGTGCATATGGTATACCCCTTGAACACAATATGGTGCTGCGCTGGGGTTAAGCAACCGCGCTAATGTATTGGCACATGAACGCAGCCCGAATACTTCGCGCAATTTTATAATGGTATCTAAAGCAGGAAGTAGTTGAGACAGGTCTAAATAAGTCACTCCAGTGTCAGCCAGTTGCAGCTTCGCTTGCGCGATATCGTCTACTTCAGGTAATCCTAGTGCAGGTAACGCTTTGCTGGCGTACAAACGCCCAGAACCTGGTTCATGTGCGCCGTGAAGCATAATTGAGTAACCATTTTGCGCTAAGACTGCCACCGCTAACAAGTACCAGGGTAATTGCCTACGTTTTC
The DNA here is from genome assembly GCF_047159385.1 of Alteromonas sp. D210916BOD_24. GTDB lineage: Bacteria > Pseudomonadota > Gammaproteobacteria > Enterobacterales > Alteromonadaceae > Alteromonas. The sequence continues at coordinate 362,965 of NZ_AP038333.1, read as the reverse complement.
CGGCATAACACCCAATGTCTAACATCGGGCTTAACGTTTTTACGTCGGGCTTAATCAGTTCTCGACATGCATCAACAAAACCGATGACCTCTTCAGGTGTTTCTTCCCGCGTGCGCAACAACATTAAAAAAGCGCCGCGTTGATCGCCTGTCACCTGATCAGCCAGCACCATCTTCATGGCGTGGTAGGCCTCTTCTCTGGTAAGACTGCGTCCTCCTTTCTGGCCTTTGCCGATAATCTTTATATATTCGCTAAATGGTTGTTGCATGCTCTGTTGACTGAAGTAAAAGCGTATTGACTAATTGGCGAGACTCTACCACCTTTCCAAAAATAAGTAACGTGGGCCCCGTCAGTTTTGCCTGCGCAACTCTGTCACTGATATCCGACAAGCTACCGGTTACCACGCGCTGTTCATGCGTAGTACCGTTTTCGATGACTGCCACTGGCCAATGATCTGGCACTTTGTGATTTGCTAAACCTTCACACAACCCCTGTAGTCGACTCAGCCCCATATAAACCACTACGGTTTGCTTTAATACGTTACGTGCCATCGCCGCCATTTCAGGCCACTGGCTGGCATCCTGAAAGTGTGCGGTCATAAAGCTGACCGACTGGGCGCAGCGTCGGTCTGTTAACGGGATACCAGTATACGCTGATACCCCTGATGCAGCTGTAATACCTGGCACAATAGCAAAGGGAATGTTGGCCGCCTGTAAAGCCGCCGTTTCCTCACAAGTGCGCGCAAAAAGTGCCGGATCACCGCCTTTTAAACGTACTACTGTCTTACCTGCGTTGGCCAATGCGACCACTCGTTGACAAATAGCACTTTGGGTAAAGCTGTGTTTTTTGCAGCGTTTTCCAACGTATTCCTTTTCGACCTTTCCCGGTATAAGCGAAAGTATTTCTTGGCTTACCAGCGCATCAAATAGCACTACATCAGCTTGTTGAAGCAAACGCAACGCTTTTACCGTAAGCAACTCGGCATCGCCTGGCCCTGCTCCTACAATAAACACCGACCCACATCTTGACTCACCGTGTCTACGTTGAACACTTTTTCCCCACCCGATTTGACGACGGAGTTGTTTTACTATCGCACCAATGGAGAGCGTAGAAGATTCTCGTAAATCTGATTCAGCAGGTAACGTAATGGAGCCTGCTTGGGTGTTTCTTCGCAGGTGTCGAGAAAAGGAAGAAGAAAAACTTGTGACCAATGACATAGACATAAACTCCTATACCGAGTGGGTTTCAATAACCAATTGTTGATCGATTAACTGTGCGAGTGCTGGCTTACACGACCCACAATTTGTGCCGCATTGTAGCTGCTGACCTAATTCTGTAACGGTGGCTACTCCACTTTTGATGGCATCCGATATTGTTTTCTCTCGCACTTTAAAACAGCTACACACGACTTGGCCGTTCAAAAACGCCTCATCCACTTGGCAGCGCAGCAATTGATATTGACTCTGAACAGCTACTGGTGAACCCAACAAACTCGCTAACCATTCAGTCGGCACAGCCCATTGAGGTTGTGTATGCACCGACTCACCACCTAAAAAGGCCGCGAAGCAAAGCGAATTATCAGCAAGGCCAACACACGCAGAATAATCAGCGTGGTGAAATTGAATTAAAGTGAGGTGTTGGGGCAAAGTGTCGACCAAAGATTGCAGTAATGACCGCCGTGGTATCTGCGCAGCCACCGTGAACAATGTACCGTTTTTTCCAGACGCCAGCTCAATAGGGGTTTTCGTCCAGTACTCACAAACACCCGAAATGGCTTCGCTATTGACGTCATCGCAGATAAATATCTGTCCGTGGGTGCACAATGGGTATGGCCTGAGTGCTATCGCACCGTGTTTAAGCTCTGGCTGTCCGGAGATGGCATCTACTGCACTGGCGTAGAGAGCCGCAAGTTTACTGTGTGAGCCCCATTGGGCTGACCAGTGAATAGGAATAAAAGCCTCACCATTACGCACAGTGTCGTCGATTTTAACGGGGTAGATAACAGATGACACGTCATCGCTTTTGTCTTTGTTCGAACCCAGCGCAGATGGATCACCGCTAAACATAGCCGCACTTTGCAGCGCCACATATTCACCATTTTTTACTTTTAGCCTTAAAGCGTCGGCAGGATGGACATGCACATACGCCACGGGCATATGTTCGAGTAATTTAGCTGCCTTTCCCGTACGGGTCATGGTGTGCCACTGATCACGCGCTCGGCCACTATTTAAAATAAAAGGGAAAGACGCACTGATCTGCTGCAACGGCGCTTGATAATGAACTGGCAGCAATCTGGCTTTGCCAGTTGGCGTGGAGAATTTTTTATTTGCAAAAGGGCGTACGCTCAGGGGCAATTCATTCTGCCCTGTTCTCGGAACTAAAGGCCATTGAAAAGGAGAGAGCTTATTGTACTGTTCCTCGGTTAGCTTTCCGAGAATCGACAAATCGAGCAAGCGACTGCCGTTGTTGTTGTATCCTGTGAGCCCAGTATATTCATTGAATATCTCATACACGTGCTGGAAGTCAAAGGCTTTGCCAAAGCCCATTTTCTTTGCCACCTCACACATGATTTGCCAGTCGTGCTTAGCCTCTCCTGGAGCAGGTAAGATGCCCCGTTGTCGGGAGATACGCCGCTCTGAATTCGTCACAGTACCGTCTTTTTCTGACCACCCAGTTGCAGGCAGAGCGATGTGGGCAAACTGTAACGTATCGTTAGCGGCAACAATGTCTGAAACAACGACCATTTCACACTTGGCAAGGGCGCGTTCAATCTGATTTCGATTGGGCATACTCACCACAGGGTTGGTGCCCATTATCCAAACAAACTTTACTTTCCCCTGTTCAATTGCATTAAACAAATCAACTGCTTTCAGGCCCTGCCCCTGAGGCATCACCGGCGCGTTCCAATAGGTTTTTACCGCATCAATATGCTCAGGATTTTCTAGATCACAATGGGCCGCCAGCATATTGGCCAGTCCACCCACTTCCCGACCGCCCATCGCATTGGGCTGCCCGGTTATTGAAAAGGGGCCACAACCATCTCTGCCAATTAAATCTAAAGCCAAGTGGCAGTTGATTATAGATTGCGCCTTGTCTACACCGAAAGCGGATTGGTTGACCCCCATAGAGTAGAACGTCACAACCCGAGGTGAACGGCAAAACAAGGAATAAAATGCCTCTATCTTTTCTCGCGCCATATCACAACACAGTGCAACTTGAGCTGTGTCCATATGGCTGGCGGTTTTAAGTGTGGCGTCAAGACCCTCTGTAAACGCCGCTACCTTGTCTTTGTCAATTCGGCCGTTTCGCTGTGCGTAATCGATAAGACCATTAAATAGTGCGACATCGGTACCCGGTTTAATCGCAAGGTGCATGTCGGCAATAGTACAGGTTTCTGTTTTTCGGGGGTCAATGACCACCACTTTCATCTGTGGATTTCTGCGTTTAGCCCGGGTTATACGTTGAAATAACACCGGATGCGCCCACGCCGCATTGCTACCGGTAATAACCAACAAATCAGTTTGTTCTAAGTCAGTGTAATCGCAGGGAACGACATCTTCCCCAAATGCCCGTTTATAGGCTGCAACTGCAGATGACATACACAGTCTTGAATTTGTATCGATATTGGCGCTGCCAATAAACCCTTTCATCAACTTATTGGCGATGTAGTAATCTTCTGTAAGAAGTTGACCTGAAACATAAAATGCAACGGCATCCGCGCCAAACTGCGCTATGGTAGTAGTGATAGTGTCTGCGATTAACCCGGTGGCCGTGTCCCAATCCACGGGGTTACCTGCTAAGGTGGGATGAAGCAAACGTCCTTCGGGACCATTTGTTTCTAGCAAGTTTGTTCCTTTGACACACAATCGCCCATAGTTGGCCGGATGCTCGGGCGTACCTGTCACACTGTCCAGGGTTATGGCACGCTCACTGACGTTGCAATTGATATCCACACCGCAACCTACACCACAATAGGGGCAAGTCGTTTGTCTTAATTGTTCTGACATCGCGTTGGGTTGAAGTGTAGCCATGTTCATCTCATCGCCCCTGCACTTATGCTTGGCAGGCAATAAAAATTTGTTCGCCGTCTTGCTTTATCGCATAGGGTGTTACAGCAACATCACTGTGCTCTTTGCAAAGACCGGTCTCAAGAAAATAGTGCTCTTTGTATAAGGGTGATGCCACTACTGGCGCATCACAAATAGAGCCTAACAGCCCCCGGTACAGTACATTAGCTTTACCAATGGGGTCATAGTTACTGATTGCATATAACCGTTCTTCCCCATTCACGACAATTTTGAAGATGGCGAGTTGTTGCTCGTTAACCAGCGCACACACACCACTGTTGGTAACCAGATCACTGGCATCACACACATATTGCCAATGTTGAGTGCCTGTGTCGGATACCGATAAATCTTGGGCTACTGTCATTTTTGTACTCCTATCGCGTTGGGTTACACCGTGGTGTAAGACAAGGCTAAAAGTGTGTATTAATACACGTCCTACACCATGGAAACCGGGATAAATTTATCTCGTCCAGCGGCTTTTTCGGCCTCGGTGGCAGGTCTCACCTGCCCTCTTTCAGAGACAAACTGAATATTGCTGTCGCTGGCGTCACTGTTGACAAACTGACGGAAGCGCTTGCGAGATTGTGGATCCTCAATCGTTGTTTTCCACTCGCATTGATAGGCTGCAACCACAGCATCCATCTGTGCCTCTAATTCGTCATTAATGCCCAAAGCGTCGTTGATAACCACGTCTTGTAAATAACCTAACCCCCCGTCCAGGTTATCCATCCAAACCGAGGTACGTTGTAGCCTGTCAGCGGTTTTCACATAAAACATCAATACCCTGTCGATGTATTTAACCAGGGTTTCGCTGTCTAAATCCGTCGCAAAAAGGTCTGCATGGCGTGGCTTCATGCCGCCGTTTCCACACACATATAGGTTCCATCCCTGCTCAGTGGCGATAACGCCAATATCTTTGCTTTGCGCTTCAGCACATTCGCGGGTACAACCAGATACGGCAAACTTAATTTTGTGTGGTGCGCGTAACCCTTTGTAACGGTTCTCTAAATCGATTGCTCTTCCCACTGAGTCTTGAACACCATAGCGACACCAGGTACTGCCCACGCAGGATTTCACCGTACGCAATGCTTTCGCGTAGGCATGACCCGTTTCAAAACCGCCTTCTACCAACTTCTGCCAAATATCAGGGAGCTGCTCTACCCGCGCACCAAATAAATCGATGCGCTGTCCGCCGGTTATTTTTGTGTACAAGTTGTACTGCTTTGCTACTTCGCCTAACAGAATGAGTTTTTCAGGGGTAATTTCCCCCCCTGGAACACGGGGAACCACTGAGTAAGTGCCGTCTTTTTGCATGTTGCCCAGGTAAATGTCATTGGTGTCCTGCAAGGGCAAGTGTGATTCCTGCAAAATATAATCGTTGTAAACCGATGCCAGTATAGAACCCACTGCTGGTTTACAAATCTCGCACCCCAACCCTTTGCCGTGACTTGCAAGAAGTTCATTGAAAGTGCGGATACCGTTTATTTTTACAATGTGGAATAGCTCTTGGCGGGTGTGATTAAAGTGTTCGCACAGCGCCTTCGACACTTCTACTCCGCGCTTTTCCAACTCACTATCAACTACATTTTTAAGCAGTGCAGCACATCCACCACAGCCCGAACTGGCTTTGGTGACGCCTTTTACGTCGCCGACACTGCAACACCCGCCATCAATAGCCGCGACAATGTCGCCTTTGGTCACATTTAGACAAGAACAAATGGAAGCGGTATCGGGTAAGGCATCTGCCCCTAACGCTGGTGCCGCACCGTCGGTAGGAAGAATTAAACTCTCTGGGTATTCAGGTAACGCTATGCCATTTAATGCATACTGCAAGAGCGTATCGTAATCGCTGGTATCACCAACTAATACTGCACCAAGCACTTTCTCTTGCGTGCTGTCTACCACCAGCTTTTTGTACACCCCTTTAGGTTGGTTGAAGTAGGTATAACTGAGTGCTCCAGGTGTGCGTTCATGGGCATCGCCAATGGAACCGACTTCCACGCCCATTAACTTAAGTTTGGTACTCATATCGGCACCGGTGAATTGGCTATCCCCCCCTGTGATGTGACTTACCGCCGTGCGCGCCATTGTGTAGCCCGGTGCCACTAAGCCATATATTTTGTTGTCCCACAGCGCGCACTCGCCAATGGCATAAATATTCGGGTCAGATGTGACACAATGGTTATCAATGACTATGCCGCCGCGCTCCCCTAGCACAAGCGATGACTTTTTACCTAATTGGTCGGAGGGTCTGATACCCGCTGAAAACAGGATCATATCGGTTTCCAGATTGGTCCCATCGGCAAAAACCATCTTGTAGCGGTGTTTATCTCCAGCTTCTATCACTTGTGTGGCCTTTTGCGTATGCACTGTTACCCCAAGTGATTCTATTTTGTTTTTAAGTACTTCACCGCCAGCAAAATCTAATTGAACCGCCATTAACTGGGGAGCAAATTCAACGACATGCGTATCAAGTCCCGCTTGTTTGAGGGCGTTTGCCGCTTCCAAGCCAAGGAGCCCTCCACCGACTACCACGCCGACTTTGCTTACTGCCGCAGAGGCTTCGATAGCAAGTAAATCATCGATGGTACGATAGACCAGACAGTGTTCTTGGTCGTTTCCTGGAATTGGCGGTACAAAGGGATATGAGCCCGTTGCTAACACGAGCTTGTCGTATGCAAACACCTGACCTTCACAGGTTGTCACAGTGCAGTTTTCTCTGTCGATTTCTGTAACCAGTGAGTTAGTCACTACGTTAACACCCCACTCGGCATATTGTGCAGGTGTGGTCAGAGCAAGATCGTCTGCCGTAGCGCCACTAAAAAACGACGACAGATAAACCCGATCATAGGCTAAACGCGATTCGCCACATAAGACGGTTATGTCTACATTAGCCTCGCTATTGTGGAGCTGCTCGACAAAATGATGCCCCACCATGCCGTTACCCACTACCACAATTCGCGGTTTTAATTCCAATGAAGTCATACTATTCCCCCTTATTTCGGGACAAAAAAAAGCCCGCTTCAACTTTCGTTGATGCGGGCTTCGTTGCCTATTTAACTAACACATTTTACGGAGTGTTATTAATCACACACTTTTCAGTGATGGACACAGATCACTGAAACACACTTTATCGATTAAACTAATCCAAGTTGAATATCCAAGTTCAGTGCCAATTGAGCAAAGCACTGTTTTTATTAGCTTTACAAACTAATCGCCTTGAACTAATCACGGGCTCTGCACCAAACACACGCAAGATTGAGTTGACTTGGTGCAGACCATCTGTGTGTTACGCTAACTTATCAGTAGCGACGCGATATCGCGGATCTTCCACCACGTTAATCTCGACAAATTTGTCTGCCTTACGCAGTAAGCAACGACACTCGTCACTAATATGACGGATATGCAGTTTTTTACCTTGCTGTTCATACTTATCTGCCAGTGTATCTAGTGCATCAATACCTGACGAATCCCAAATTCGCGAGTCTTTGAAGTCAATCACCACATCATCGGGATCATTCGTGATATCGAACAAATCTTTGAAGTGCGACACTGAGCCAAAAAATAGTGGCCCATCGAGTTCATATACTTTCCAGCCATCACTATCAATATGTGACTTGGTTTCAATGTGGCGAGCGTGCTTCCACGCAAACACAAGTGCAGAAACAATCACACCTACCACTACGGCAATGGCCAAATCAGCGATAACTGTTACACCGGTTACCAGGAATAAAACGAAGGCATCTTCCTTGTTTACCCCGCGAATAATTCTAAATGACGCCCATTCAAACGTGGCTATCACCACGACAAACATAACGCCGACAAGTGCTGCTAGCGGTATCATTTCAATTAACGGAGCGGCAAAAAGGATAAAGCCAAGCAATACCACAGCCGCCGTAATACCCGATAATCGTCCACGCCCACCAGAATTAATATTGATCATACTTTGACCAATCATGGCGCAACCGCCCATACCACCAAAGAAGCCATTTACGGTGTTAGCTACGCCTTGACCCACACATTCCTTATTACCACGACCACGGGTATCGGTCATCTCGTCGATCAACGAAAGTGTCAGGAGTGACTCAATCAAACCCACTAGGCACAAAATGACAGAGGTAGGTAAGATGATCATCAAGGTGTCCCAGCTAAAGGGCACCATCGGAATGGCAAAGCTAGGCAGTTCGCCGGCAAGTGTGGCGGTGTCGCGCTGCTCTGCTGGAAGCAAGTCCCTAACAAAATCAATAACTGTGCGGGCTTCTAAATCGAGCCCGTGCACCATTGCAGTTACTGTCACAATGGCCACCAAAGAAGCAGGAACGGCAGTGGTCAGTTTAGGTAGCAAGTAGATGATGGACATGGTCAACGCGACGAGTCCCAGCATCCAGTATAATAAAGTCCCTTCCATCCACTGAAGTTCACCCGCGGCGTTAATCACTTTAAACTGACCAAGCTGAGCGAGGAAAATGACAATTGCCAAACCGTTAACAAAACCCAACATCACAGGGTATGGCACTAACCTGATAAACTTCCCAAGCCTAAATATGCCGCACATTATCTGTAATAACCCAGCAAGGATGACTGCAGCAAACAAATACTGAACACCGTGCTGCGCTACCAGCGCCACCATGACTACGGCCATCGCACCTGTTGCACCGGAAATCATTCCCGGACGCCCACCAATTGCAGACGTAATCAAACCCATCATAAAGGCAGCGTACAAGCCAATCATGGGCTCTACACCTGCCACAAATGCAAACGCTACGGCTTCAGGTACCAATGCGAGTGCAACGGTAATACCTGACAGCACGTCGTTTTTGACATTGCTATCTTTGCTGGTAATTAAATCGAACATGTTCTCTCAGAAACCAAAATGTTAAATACAAACGCACTGTGGCCCATTAGTGATTACTAATGCCATATTCACAGACGTTGGGGAAATTTGTTGGCGATTCTATCACCATTGTCATTTAAAATCTTTTAATAGATTGTTATCAAAACGGGGAGAGGACGTTAGTAATAAAAGAATTGAATAGCGTTGCCACTTCACAGAAGGGCATCATCGTTACATTCATGATACCCTTGTGCCGGTATAGCGGTGAAGTAATGGCATCGTTCTGACGTTAATCAACCAGGAGTTAAAGTGGTACCGTATATTCTGACTTTATTGTGCGTAGGTGTAGCCTGTGCAATTCATTGGTTTGCCCCTAAGACCTATTGGAAAGCCACGCTAATGTCCACAGCGGTTATCCTTCTATTTTCCGTGGCCGCCCTTTTCATTTTTCAGGCTTCTGGCATGCTGGTAAGCGAACATACCGGCGAAAGCGCCGATTTCACAGGACGCTTGTTAACAATCACTACATTGATTGCCTTTTTCGGCTTTCTCATTTCGCTTTTTGTTGGTTGGTTTATGCGCGTGGTACGTGGATAACCCGCCGTTTCTGTTTACCACTATCTGGCTGCACCAATTTGGCGCAGCCTAAAGCCCAAGTCAGCTACTTTTTTCCTTTTATACTTATACGCCATCCGTAGTAGGTAAACTAAAAACAGTACTTCCCCTTACTTAAACCCTTGCTAGAAATATCTTTTGAAGTGTAGCCGTATACATTTTTCCTTTTACCTATGCACACGGGCACAAGTGTTGCTTAGTAAAAGTAATACGTCGGTGCGCTATTCTGAGACAAAATAAACACTGCGGATGTGATGGTTGTCGACCTTCCCATCACCCAATTACTGCACTGCCTGTAACAACATTACTCAACAATAACATCTAACGTGGTAGTACAATGCTTGATGAATCAGAGCCGACCATTGCCCTTTGTAGCGACGCCACAAAGCGTTTTCTACTGGCCGCAAAACACGCAGAAATCACGGTACTTGAACAGCTTTCCAGTAATTGTCGTATTGTTAATGCAGTAAGAGAGTTAATTCATCAACTACAAAAAGAACGCGGGGCCAGTAATATCTATTTGGGCTCAAAAGGCGAACGCTACAGTCACGAGAGAGCACACTACGTCACGTCGAGCGAACTGGCAGAGTCCACGTTAAAAAGCCAATTAAAAGCACTGTATTTGACCGATAACATTTCGTCGGGTAATCCTCGCTTGCTCAGCAGTATTACCCTTGCAATGCAGGCCGCCGATTACCTTGTGCAGTTACGCCAACACATAGAAAATAACCAACTTACAGCCCTTGAATCCACACGCGCATACAGCCGTCTTATTGCCAGTTTACTGACCGTTATTTTCGAAGCAGCAGATATAGCCAGTGACCCAGATATCACGCGACTTTTAGTTGCCTTGTTTAACTTTATGCAAGCCAAAGAGTACGCAGGACAAGAACGGGCTTGGGGTGCAATCGGCTTTGCAAAAACACATTTTGATGTGCGTCTTTGCGAAAAATTAACCGCGCTTCAACAAGCTCAGGAGCATCATTTTGGCATATTTAGCGAATTCAGTGGCGATGAGCATAAAAAGGCACTTATCGCGCTCAATCAAAGCCCTGCCGCGATTGATATTACCCAGCTTCGCAATATGATTGCCCAGCTTAGCGACGGCAGCCCTATTGCCAGTGAGATTTCAGAAGTATGGTTTGATGTGGCAACGAGACGGATAGACGCCATGCAAACTATAGAAGTATCGCTGACAGAATCACTCATTCTTCAAGCCAATGAAAAAGTGACTCATGCTAAAAACGAAATGGCTAATCATCAGAAGTTGTTGGAAAAATTTAACGATGAGCACGCCTCTGATGGATCGCCACTGACCTTACTCTTCGACCCTAGCATGCCCGGATTAGCAGAGGACAACAAAGAAGAAAGCCGCGATAATCGCTCTGTTGATGCGCAAACCAAAACCCTCTCTGCCCACCGCTCCTTCTATGATTTATTGCGTACCCAGGCGCAACATATAGAAAACATGGGGCGTGAACTCGAAGAAGCCAAACGCGCAATTCAAGAACAAAAGGTTATCAGCCGAGCCAAGCTACTGGTAATGGAAAAGTTCGGCTTAAGTGAAAATAGCGCCTATCGACGGCTACAGAAGCAAGCGATGAGCGAAAACACGACGATTCTGGCTATTGCCAATAAGGTGGTTGAAATTGCCAGTTCAGTCAACACTAAGCAGAGGTAATACAAGCCAGTTGTGGCCACTGTGTTAACCAGCCTTTGTGCTTAACACGCTGTGTAAAAACGTCGGGGCGAGGAAAACGCGGATTAATACTGATTGTTCCAGCAAAGTTCGCGTCTAGACCATAGGGAGCCAACACTTTTATCTCTTCATGTTGCGTTAACTGCACAGCAACACAAGTTTCACGCTCTACCCAATAAGAAATAGCATGTTCACAATTGCGATAAGGACGATGGCCGTGAACGAGATGCATCAAGGCCTGATTTTTGACTTGCCAATTCACTTCAGGCATACGTTCGTTTAGTTGCGCTTCAATTAACTTATCGCAGTACCGTTTTGGCACGTCACAAAAGTACACTACGTCGACATCATTTAATGGCGTCGGTGCAGGTTTATGATAAAGCCAATCCCAAATGGCATTGCGTAAAAAGCCAGCGCCTATATAGGCTTGTGGCAAGTCCAATCGCCTTACTTCGCTTAAGCAACGCATTCTTAATGCATCTGCTTTGAGCAGTGCTTTAACGGAGTGTAATAAGGATGGCGTTACTGTTGCAGGCATAGATAAGAGTTGTGCTTAATCAGCTATCGATACTGAGTTTGCGCTTCCACTTGATGATGTAAAAAGCGAAAGCAACCATACTCCCTCCGGCAAACCACCCAGCTATCACATCGCTTGGCCAATGCACGCCAAGTAACACACGGCTCATACCAATGCTGAACACCAACAAGGTTACCGTGAAATATATCCAATAACGCACAGGTTTGTGGCGGGTAAAACCACACACCAAGTATGCAACATAGAAATAAACTAAAGCCGACATAGTTGCATGTGCAGAAGGAAAGCTTTGTGTATACACCTGAACGTCGTGGGAAAGCACAGGGGGGCGATCTCGCGAAATTCCTGCTTTAAGTAAGAAAGCAACAGCCAATCCGGTCACCACAGCAAAAACAAACGTTGTGGCTTTTGTTTTCTCACCCGCTAAAGACAAAGCGATTGCCACCGATAATGTTACAAACCCTAATACCGTGTTGCTGCCAAGTGCAGTAATGTCTCTTAGCACATCCCTTTGCCATCCAACAACATCCCCCCACCCGCTGATAACTGAATACAGTACGTTATCAAAGAGGACTAATACGCCCATATAAGCAAATAACATGATGAGTAAAAAGCCAGAGCCTAACAATAAAACTTGTATAGCAGGCGTTTTAATCCCAGCAGTATAGGCTTCAACCTTGTCGTTCTCTCTCATTTCACTACTTTCCTATCTAGCTTTGACGCTGTTTACTCCCCCCAAGGCAATGGGGTGATGACAAGGCTTGACCACCTCTAGCTTCCCATTCTTCAGGCGTGTATGTGTGCAACGCCAACGCATGAACAGGCCCCGATAGTGCCGGCGATGCCAACGCGTTAATCTCCCGGTGGCGCGCGATAAGTCGTTTACCTGCAAAGGTGTCACTGACCACAGTTACTTTAAAGTGACTTTGTGCCCCTTCAGGCACATTGTGCATAAAACTTTCATCAACCACTTCCAGAAAAACCGGATGCAATGACGATTCAATCGCAGATTCAAGAAATGCTTTTACTTGCATGTAACAGTTACCTTGTTCTTAACAAAAGCTGACGAAATGTGAGATTTATTCTACCATTTATTGGCTTTTTCGTCTTGGCGATTCCATGTAAGTAGTGGCTTTGTGTGGCGCCTGCCATTACCAGTACACTACCGTGCTCAAGTAGGCGCGTATACCTGGCATGCGTTTCTTTGTGCTTGAAAGTAAAAGGCCGTGCTTCACCTAAAGTAAGTGATGCGATAACAGGGTTAGGCCCCAGCTCTGGTTCGTTATCAGCGTGCAAACTCATGCTATCCTGCCCATCTCGATACCAGTTAGCTAAAACACTATTAAATCCTTTTGAATAAAATGGCATGCACAATTTTTCACATACATGCCGCAATTCAGTCAGAGTTTCAGTCCACGGATTAGGCGACATGGTAAGATTAGAATACGTATACGTACATTGCGGATCGCCATGCCAACTCTGTAACCGCGGTATCGCCACTGATTTACCAAATAGTTTTATGTTGTCCTGACGCCACGGCAGTTCAGTTTTAAGAGATTCGTAGCAAAGACTCGCTGTTGCCATAGGCAATGCGTTTGGGTAATAACGTACATCACCTTCAGACAGGGGAAGCGTTTCAAAGTCTAACGGTGACGCACTGTCCGGTTCTGCATCAAACAATGAATACTGCATTGCGTAAATGACCTCACACGCTTGTTGGCATAGATAGCTGTTTTTACGTACCACAACTCAAGCTGGATTTACGGATGCACACGCGATGCACCATACAATAGGTGGAACCCTCATCGCTGTATCCTGACAGGATAAGCAATAACACTTGGGTAGGCCCTATCTAGATACTGCGCTTCTATGCGTAAAATGCTATTCTAATCAATCTCAATAATGAAATTACATTCGCTTTAGGTGAATGTCACTAGTGTTTCGCTTAACAACCTCATGAATACAGAATTTATCTTTGCTGATCGTCAGCTATCACTAATCCGCTATCCCGAAAAACATCAGCACGTCAGTTTGCAAGCCTGGGATAGTGCTGACGAACTCGCCATTGAACACATTGAAACTCTGATGAACGAGGATGAGGTTGCGATCACCCGTGACAATCCACTCATGCTGTTTAATGATGACTTTGGTGCACTCGGATGTTGGTTTTCCCATTTATCTCCTATCTGGGTGTCGGATTCTTACATTGCCACCCGCTCACTTAGCGAAAATTTAAAAAATAATGGACTGACACAGAATACGCCAGAAAGCCAAACTGACACATCGTGCTCGCCTTTACCGACCTTACCGGTGCGCACACTGACCAGTGTGCAGAGTATGTCATTTGTACCGGATCATAAGCCCAGTATTATCCTGTTGAAAGTGCCCCGCGCACTTGCGCTTTTAGAACAACAACTGATTGATATACAAAATTATATTTCACCAAACACGCGTGTGATTGCGACTGGCAAAATAAAAACTATTACAAAGTCTGTACTGGGGCTATTTGAAAAGTATATTGGCTCCACCACTACGTCATTGGCTAAAAAGAAGTCGCGACTTGTCTTTGCAACACCCAGTCCCACTATACAACAAGCTTCATCTCCTTACCCCACGCGTTGGCAATGCAAAGGTACAATGGGGCAAACGATAACACTGGACAATCTTGCCAATGTGTTTTCTCGACAGTCGTTAGATATTGGTGCACGCATCATGCTTGAGCACATGACCATCAGTGCCAATGATGTGGTAGTAGATTTAGGGTGTGGGAATGGTGTACTGGGGGTAAATGCCTTAGCACTGGCACCGACCTGTCGAGTGATTTTTGTTGATGAATCATTTATGGCACTGGAAAGTGCCCGATTGAATGTGCTGAATAATTTTCCTGACAAAATAGCACAATGTGAATTTGTCGCCAGCAACTGCATGGAAGCGCTCTTATCTCAAAAACCAAGACCCGCGGTGACGAAAGTACTGTGTAATCCACCTTTCCACCAACAAAACACCATTACCGATCACATTGCCTGGCAGATGTTCAGTGATGCACGCGAGATCTTGGTTAAAAGTGGGCACCTGGTGGTAGTGGGTAACCGACACCTCGACTATCATATTAAACTTAAAAAGTTATTTGGCGGCGCGAAGGTACTTGCGAGCGACAAAAAGTTCGTTATCTTAGGCACAGCAAAACGCTAGCGCGAAATGGTCCACTCCCCTTACTGTAAATCAAAGGAAACTTCATGAAGAAAGTACTTTTATCTCTTCTTGCTGCAGTGGTCATGGTGACCACTAGCACTGCCACCGTCGCTAAAAAGGACGACGGTTCTCACGTTCAACCTGACAACTATTACCCACGAGTGAAGTTTGAAACCACCATGGGGGATATCGTGGTGGAATTAGACAGAAGACGCGCCCCCATTACTGTGAACAATTTTTTGCGTTATGTCGATAAACGCGCTTATGAAGATACGATTTTTCACCGCATTGTACCTGGGTTTGTGGTGCAGGGCGGCGGATATACTGCCGATTTTAACGGAAAATCCAATTTCCCTGACATTTTTAACGAGTCTGGAAATGGCTTGACCAACGATCTTCACACTATCGCCATGGCAAGACAGAACGATCCTCACACCGCTAATCGACAATTTTTCTTTAACGTAAATGACAACAGCAGTCTAAATCCAGGTCGCGACTGGGGGTATGCTGTTTTTGGTGTCATCGTAGAAGGTGAAGATGTGGTTGACGCTATGTCTGAGGTAGAAACGGAATATTCCATCCGTCTTAACGCCAATAATGTCCCCATCGAGCCAATTGTTATTAAAAAAGTAACGGTGCTACCGCTTCTTTGATAGCGGTTCTATTCTCGACAAAAATCACCACAGCCACTACGTTTAGCGCTTTTTAGTGGCTGTGGACAATATTATTCATGACAAGGTTAACCAAAACAGTTTTTGTTCGGTAATCCCCTTGTCAAAGTACGATCCCTGCGTCTTATAGCCTAGTTTTGACAATAAACGTTGTGACGCTCGGTTTTCAGGGTGAGTCATCGCGGTAAGAAACCCATAGCCTTGACTTCTCGCCCAGCAAATAACCCCCTCACAGGCTTCAAAACACAGTCCCTTGCCACGAGCCTCTGGTAACATTGCAAACCCCAAATCCGGGCATTCAAAAGCGAAGCGATTAAACAGGCCGCATACCCCAACAGGGGCGCCACTTTGTTTGTCTTCAACGGCCAGTAAGCCGTAGCCCCATTCTTCACGTTGCGCATTTGTTCTAGCAATGTAATCACAGGCATCATCCAACGAGTCCACATTTCTACTGCCGATAAATTTGAGCCATAACTCATCTTTTTGCAGTGCCAATACCCAGTGTTTGTCGTCAAAGTTAAGTGGTCTCAAGGTTAATCGTTGAGTCACGATTTGTTTCATCATGTTATTCAAGCTGCTTTCCCTTACGCTTTTATTATTGTGTTTAACGGCATTACTTGTATTCACTACCGCGCCAACCTAGGTCTGGCGTTCATCAAGGCTACGTGTGACCCATGCACGCTCGTACCCTGATACGGTAACAGGTAGACCCTGAGTATAAATTTGTGAGTAGCGCTCTCGACTGTCTTTACGCATTAAACTGCCGTATCCCAATACAATATGCTTTTGCTCTATCGTGCTCAGGTATTGGCTATTCACCGTCATTACGTCCTCATCTACCATGTTCATTCAATTGCAACAGATACAAAAAAAGGCCGTGTATATATCACCGCCTTTTGATGTGTTGTATCACAAGTTTACGTGTGAGTATTAGAACAAGGCTCTCACACCCACCGTGACATTTCTACCAGGAAGCGGTGCTTGGTCTTTCAAAAACGACGTATGCACGCGGGCGTCTTCATTCGTCAGGTTTTCACCGCGGGCGAAAAGCACCCAATCGACCTGATTTACGCTAAATTCATATTGCACACTCGCGTTAACCAAAGTATAGCCATCTGTACTCGTTTCATACGACGCCACATCAGATTGACGGTCATACCACGTCAATCCAACATCCGCACTGAGTCCATCATTTACGTAGCTCAATTCACTACCAACACGCATAGGAGGTATACGAGGTAAGTTGTCACTCTCCACCTCAGCACGTATATAGTCGCCAAATACAGTTAAGCGTAAAGTGTCAGCCAAATCGAAGTATGTTTCAGCTTCCCATCCCCAAATGTCAGCGTCTGCTTGTTGGAAATAATAAACCGGTAATCCCTCTTCACTATGCGAATCGTGTTCATCATCAACCTCTTCTTCATGCGCTTCTTCGTGCTCGCTTAACGCAATCAAACCGATGTTGGTTTGAAAAATATAGTCATCGGCCTGGTTATAGAATAGCGACACACTATAGCCCCAGTTACCGGTAAACTTGCGGAAAGTAACATCAAGATTTGTGCTAACTTCTTCGTTCACCTCATTGAGTGATTCGTGGATATGCCCTTCTTCATCCATATCAAAAATCAGACCCACTTCATAACTTTGAGTGGCCAAATGCTGACCTGCCGAAAACAGTTCTTGCTGGCTTGGCGCACGTTCACTACGAGAAAGTGTTACCGCCACAGATTGACCCTCGCCGTATTCCCAGTTTGCACCTGCAGATAAAGAAAGATTCGTGAAATCGTAGTCAGGGAAGCTAAACGCTAGCGCATGCTCTTCGTGCTCTTCATGATCTTCCTCCTCGTGCTCCTCGCCTTCGTGTTCGTCGTGAGCCACTTCAAGTGTCACGTTGCTGTCTTCAGCATCTAAACTGACGCGCTCTAAACGACCGCCGAGTTCAAACGTGACATCGCCCACTTTCTTTTGCTCGATTAAATAAAGTGCAACCCCAGTCGTGGTATTTGCGGGCGTAAATGCCTCATCTCCCACTGCATCATAATCGCTATGGTTGAACTGAACACCAAATACACCATGCCAGCCGTTTATTTCTTCGTGATAAGCGGACACACGGATGTCACTCGACTGATTGGTAAATACCGTACCTTGTTCACCGTCTTCAATCTCGGCATGCTCATAATCGGTATAGGCCGCCGCAAATTTAAGATTTGTTATACCGCGGATTGGAGAGTGCCACTCACCAGCAGTCTGATAACGGGTCATGTTGACATCGAGCAATACCCCTTCTTCTGCATGAGCGTCATCATGTGTCTCTTCCAACTCATCATCATGGCTCTCTTCTTCATGCGCATGGCTGTGACCAGGCACGCCGTATTCATTGTCCAAACGCTCAACGGCAAAACCAAAGTAGCCTTCTTCCACCACATACGACAAACCGGCTACCAGATTGCTGGTTTCCATGGCACTATTTTCAAGTACCCCCTTAGGCTCATCTTCGTCGGGCTCTACTGATGCAAAAGCAGGAATATCGACATTATCTGTATTGCGGTAAAAACCATCGACGTGCCATACGATGTTGCCGCTTCCCCCGGTAAGATCCGCACGGGTGTATTGGCCTTCATTGACCGTGCTATAGCTTGCTTCAACCTCGCCTTCCACTTCTTCAAAGTGATACTGAGGAATACGCTTATCAACAACATTCACCACACCGCCAATTGCACCGCTGCCGTATTGTAGGGTTGCCGGACCTCGCAGCACTTCTACCTGTGTAGCACTGGCCAATGTAGTAGCCACATTGTGATCGGGCCCTACTCTGGAGACATCTGATACATCCAAGCCATTTTGCACAATTTTCACTCGTGGCCCATCATTGCCTCTGATCACAGGACTACTGGACACCGGGCCGAAATAGGTGCTGTGAACACCTGGCGCATTTTTTAACGTTTCACCTAAGGTAGGTGCTTCAATTTTGCGAAGTTTCTCAGCGCCAATCACAGTAACAGGGGTCACTGACTCTAAAACAGAGGTTTGCATCGCGTTGGCCGTTACCACAATATTTTCGACTGAAGCAGGTTCTAGTATGAAATCAATCGTTTGATCTGTGCTGACATCCCCTAAATCATTGTCACCGTGAATATAATCAGATGAATAAACATGCAAGTGTATATGCGGCTGCTTCACGTCTACGAAGCGATATATACCATTACCATCGGTGTAGGCAACACGACGGGTCCCCTCTATTTTGACTTGTGCCCCAGCGATAGGCTGGCCACTAGGATCAGTCACTTTACCCGATACATTGGTGGCAAAAGCAGGCGTACTTAGCAACCCTGCAATAGTCAAACTAAGTAGTGAACGCATTTTCATCGGCCTTCCTTAAAGGATGTTATAACATTAAAAAGATATGTTATAACATTTTAGGCAAGTCCTTTCTCATGTCAACCGTTGATCAACGCCCTTTCTATGAAATTCGTCGAGATTTAGTTGAAAAGGTAAACCCCAACTTTACGCATGAGGGGAATAATCAAGGCTCAGGCGCGACTGACGGGGAAGTTAATGACGTCCTGAATATGCGACGCGCCTATTTTAAGCATGAGTAACCTATCAATTCCAAGGGCCACGCCTGCGCAAGGCGGTAATCCCACTGCTAGCGCATTGAGAAAATTTTGGTCAATGGGTTTGCTGACCAATCCGCTGGCCTGACGTTTTTGGTTGTCTGCTTCAAAACGCACTCGTTGCTCCTCTGCAGCACTGAGTTCATTAAAACCATTGGCTAGTTCAGCACCTTTAAAATAGACCTCGAAGCGTTCAGCCACGCGATTGTCAACTGGGCTTAATTTAGCAAGGGCGGCTTGCGACGCAGGGAAGTTATAAATAAAACACGGGTTTTCGCTTCCAATTTGAGGTTCAATAACGCAACTGAAAAGTAGCTGCAATTTACTGTCATTACTTAACGCTTCTGGCTGGTGAATATCAATATTATGCTGCTGCATGGCTGAAATTAACGTTTGGCCGTCAGCAATTAACGGGTCGATATTCAGATAGGTTTGAAAAGCCTGATGATAGGTCATCTTTTGCGCGGGTTCAGTGGCGAGTATTTCTTGCAAGAGGGTATCGACTTCGTCCATTAAAGCAAAATGATCGAATCCTACGCGATACCATTCAAGCATAGTAAACTCAGGATTGTGCCATCGCCCTTCTCCCTCGTGACGAAACGCCTTACAAACTTGATAAATAGAACCACTTTGCGCGCACAATAGACGCTTCATAGCATATTCTGGCGATGTCTGAAGGTATAACTGTGTTGGCTTACCAGACGTTGAAAAATTAAACTGCGTATCAAATGCTTCAAGATGCTCGTCGGTTACCGTGCCGTTTGAAAGTAGTGGGGTATCTACCTCTAGTACCTTTCTATTGTAAAAAAACTCGCGAACGGTGCGCAGTAACTCTGCTCGTGCCACACGCGCTTCATGGGTAGTCGTCGGTTGCCAGGATTGCATATTTTCAAACCAGAAATGTGAAACTAAAACAAAAAACCGGTACACACAGGCACCGGCATTTTTTACTTAAACAGCACGCGACATCGCGCGTAGGTGTTAGCGCAATTATTTTTGTGCGCGAGACACGTATTCACCAGAGCGAGTATCTACACGAATAACTTCACCGGTTTGAACAAACAGTGGCACACGAACCACAGCACCTGTGCTAAGTGTTGCAGGTTTACCACCTGTACCGGCCGTATCGCCCTTAAGACCTGGATCCGTTTCGGTAATTTCCAGTTCAACAAAGTTAGGTGGTGTAACAGTAATCGGCGAGCCATTCCACAACGTAATAGTACAAACGTCGTTTTCTACCAACCACTTTGTATTCTCACCAACCGCTTTTTCATCTGCAGCGATTTGTTCGAATGTATCGTTGTTCATAAAGTGGTAGAATTCACCGTCGGTGTATAAGTAGGCCAGCTCAGTATCCATTACATCAGCACCTTCTACTGATTCACCCGAGCGGAAAGTTTTTTCTAAAACTTTACCTGAAATAAGCTTGCGAATTTTTACGCGGTTAAACGCCTGGCCTTTACCCGGCTTTACGTATTCGTTTTCTAGAATGTTGCAAGGTTCGCCGTCCAACATGATTTTCAGGCCGCCTTTGAACTCGTTAGTGCTGTAATGAGCCATATTTCCTCTGTCTTAACATAAGGTACAAAAAGTTTAGTGGAACAAATAATACCTAAAAAACCGATTTCTGTAGAGCATAACTGGCAAAAAGAATTAGCCTGTAGTTTTACCGACCCTGTAAAACTGCTGCGTTACTTAGGTTTAGAGGAAGAAAAATTTACCCAGCACATTAAAGCCAGGCGACTTTTCCCAATGCGAGTTCCTCGCTATTTTGTTGATTTAATGGAAAAAGGAAACCCACTTGACCCTTTGTTCCTGCAAATTATGCCCTTGAGTGACGAATTTCTAACGTCAAAGGGATACAGTGACGACCCTCTCGACGAACACGAGACCGCCGGCAAAGGTATTTTGCACAAATATGATTCTCGCGTGTTGTTAATGGTAAGAACGGGCTGTGCGGTGAACTGTCGCTATTGTTTCAGGCGTCATTTCCCCTATGCTGATAATGCGGTGAGCAAGCATCAGTGGGAGGAAGTACTCGACTATCTTCGCCGAAATAGCAACATAAACGAAGTGATTTTCTCAGGCGGCGACCCCCTTATGGCCAAAGACGACCACCTGGCTTGGCTGGCAAATGAAATTGCCCAAATTGACCACATCAAAAGGCTGCGTATTCACACCCGTTTACCTGTGGTACTGCCTGACAGATTGTGCAATGAGTTCAGTGATTGGTTTACTGATCTTCCCCTTCAAAAAGTACTGGTGCTGCATGCCAATCACGCCAATGAGATTACCGACGTATTGGCGTCAAAGCTCGATAGCTTGCGTAAAAAAGGGGTTACCTTGCTCAATCAGTCAGTATTGTTAAAGGGAATTAATGATTCAGGTCTGGCAATTTCACAGTTAAGTGAGAAGCTCTTTGATGCTGGGGTGCTGCCATACTATTTACACGTGCTTGATAAAGTACAAGGCGCGAGTCATTTTAATGTGAGTGATGAAGACGCCAGAGCAATCATGGAAGAAGCGATAAAGCGCTTACCAGGCTTTTTGGTCCCAAAACTCGTTAGAGAAATTGGTGGTCAACCCGGCAAAACGCCTATCGACTTACATTTGCATCCGTAAATTACGCGTAGGTATCAATGTTGGCGCCTAACGCCGCATTTGCAGATGACGATTGAGGTACGCCAGCAGCTGATTCCAGCAACTGAAGCGCCGCTTGTCCCTCTTGTTCTTGCTGGCTTTTAGCCAACTTAAGAGAGGCCAACTCAAGTGACGCACCGGACGTTCCAGAGGCACTAGTACCTTGTAGATCCATACCAATTTCCTTTGTTGCTTGTAGCAAAGTGAAAAAGTGGGCAGAATTGCCCACCTCTTAAAGTATCGGCATAAGTCGACAGAACTTTAACCATTATTTGAAAAACTTCGGAACAAAAAAAGGCGTGTTATGCAAAGTCAAGAAATGCAAACCATCCATCAACAGCTACAGGAAACTATGCAAACCCTTTATCGTAAAGCGGTTGATGCTGATCAGCACTTAGACAATTTGCAGCGGGATCAAAAAGGCAAGTTTGCCGCCGTTTTTACTCGCGACAGTGGTTTTACAACGTCAGCTAAGCGCTTTGGCCCCTATGTGGAAGAAATAGCCAACGACTGGCAAGCGCTTAAAGCACTTGAAGAAGACGACGCTAAACAGGCGCTGGCGCCGCTTGTAAAGAAAATAGAGCTGACTTTAGTGACGTTGACGCAATTTCAACAATCGTTGAGTAAGCAGTAGCAAAAAAATTATTGGCTTGTGTCACTTACTATAGAGTGGCAACGCATTAATTCTTCGTTTTATTTCATCGACTTCTTTGAGATATTCTTCGCTATCTACTCTACCATATTGCGCGGTAAAGGCTTGTTTATTCAAGCCTTCTGGCAACCCTTCAATACTCGGAATAATTTCGAGTTCACGTTGAATTCTCGCTATCGCATTTTGTACCGCTAACGCCTGTTCCTGACGCGTAGCCACCTTAGCAAATTCAGTACCCGCCATATCGGCTGCTAAATCGACAAAGCTGTAGCCCGAGCCGCCTTTTCCTCTGTCCATGAGCTCTTTGAATTCCCCAATAGCTAAAGACATCCCTTGCTCTGCCAACAATTCTAATGCAGCAGAAATGATAAAATGTCGGGCTAAATCATTGCGTTCATGCAACACCGCGCCACGACGGGGCTTAATAGCCTTTTCAGCATCTGGCTGAATGTTGCCCACTAGATTACCCACTCTGTGATGCCCTACAAAGGCCGCCAGCGCTAAAATTACCGCTTTATTGTGTAACACGGCTTGCTCATTGGTGTCGCTTTGCTCTCTGGCCCGCGCCATCCCCTCGCGTAAATATTCTATTAACGATACGGGTTGACTTGATAACGCAATTTCACGCCCGGAAATATAACGCAAGTAATAAGCAGTAAGTGTTTCTAACTCCATTTCCTCGCTAACCGACAAGTTGGACGCAGCTACGTTGAGTTCACTAAGCAGAGAATCCAGTGGCCCCATCTCTAGCGTGATTTCACTGTTTTGCATTGCCACTCGCTGAATACGAGATAACGCGATACTGGCTACCTGAGAATCAGTATAGGCATTAACGGCGCGTTCGATGACTGTCAATAACAAAGGGCCGGGTAGGGCAAGATCACCAAGTTGCACTTGGGCTAAGTGAAATTCATTTCCGGGAAGCACTAAGGCTGACGCATTGACATAATACCCGGTGTCTTTAATGGCATAAGTGACGCTGACTGTGCCGCCCATGGGGGTAATGTTTACGATGCCTTTAAAATCAGGTAACGCACGCTGCAGTACCCCAACTAAACTTTCCACCTGAGTTTCGGTAAGCACAACCCGATGGCCTTCTTCGCGATGGGAAAACGCTTGTTTCAGCTGTGCGAGCAATTCGTTCACACTGTCTGCACCGTCGAGTTGCACAGGCGCGGTAGAAGTAACCAACGGCGTTTTTTGGATAGCCATCACGGTAACCGTGACCACGCTTACCATCAACAAGAAAACTAAAAAGGCAACACAAAGAAGAAGCCATTTAACGCTGCGTGAAATCATGTGTGAGAGGTTTAACCTACCGTGCTACTAGTTGACTACGAGTAAAAAGAGATAGTGGTTATACTACGTAACGCCATCGCCTGCTACCCCCTTTAGGCCGAAATACTGTCGCGCTACTTTATAAAGAGGGCTTGCTGTTAGGCACAGGTAGTTCTTGCGCTACCTATTGTAGCCTTGGTCTGTGTTACACTGTTTACCTTTTTCAACACCATGGAATTAATGTTGTGCTCTACCACGTATTAGGCTTAGCCAGTGCTGCCCTTTTTTTACTCACGTGGACAGGGCTATATGCCCAAATTAATGCCATGACACGGTATCAACATGTCACCAGCGACGCCAACCACAGCTTATCACTCAATCAGTTTGGCTCTAGTTACTTTGCGTTTTTTTCCATCTTTCTGTTTGGCATATCTGTTGAACCGTTTAATCACTACCTCGTGTGGACACGCTTTGGCGCTCTCGTTCTGACGCTGATTATTTTATGGAAAATCTGGCAGCATCGGCGTAATAGAATCGCCAGTTCCGTCGCCCTCATTGCTTCTATCTCGCTTATAGGTGGATTGGTTTCTATGGCTTTTCGTCCTTTCCCCGCCTTAGCGCAATTTGGGGCAAATACCTTGATGTTGGTCGTCACAGTTATTTTGTTTCAGGGCTCATTACATCAATTGCTGGTGTTGCGTCGTCGGCAAAAAGTGGGTTCCCTTTCATTTGCCCTATTCCGAAATATTTTAATCAAAGATGTCAGTACGCTAATGTTTGGATTAACCATGCCGTTGAGTCAAAGTTGGCCGCTGCTCATATTAAATGGCACGAGCGTGGTGATGAGGGGAAGTATTTTAATTCAGATGCACAGGCTAAAACGCCGAGAAAAACTCGGCGCGACTTGAGTAATCATTGTTTATTAGCGACGGGGTTACAACGCCACTTCTGCCATGTTACCTTTGCTTTCTAGCCAAATTTTACGGTCGCCGGAACGCTTCTTATTGAGTAACATGTCCATCAGCTCCATCATTTCCTCAGCGTCTTCTATGGTCAGCTGAACAAGCCGGCGGGTGTTGGGATCCATGGTCGTTTCCCTAAGTTGCATGGGGTTCATTTCACCCAAACCTTTGAAGCGTTGCACATTGACTTTACCGCGCTTTTTCTCTGCCTCTATGCGATCTAAAATCCCCTGTTTTTCACCTTCATCCAAGGCGTAGTACACTTCTTTACCCACATCAATACGAAACAGAGGAGGCATGGCGACATACACATGTCCCTGATCCACCAACGTTCTAAAGTGGCGTACAAACAAGGCGCACAACAGTGTGGCAATGTGAAGTCCATCAGAGTCCGCGTCGGCCAAAATACATATTTTGCCATAGCGCAGCCCCGATAAATCTGTCGAGTCTGGGTCAATACCCAACGCCACTGAAATATCGTGAATTTCCTGTGACGCCAAGACTTGAGATGAATCCACTTCCCAACTGTTTAGAATTTTTCCGCGCAGCGGCATAATAGCCTGAAATTCTCTGTCGCGGGCTTGCTTTGCCGAGCCTCCCGCCGAGTCACCTTCTACTAAAAAGAGTTCAGAATAGGTGATATCCTGAGACGAACAATCGGTCAGCTTACCCGGTAAGGCTGGGCCTTGGGTCACCTTCTTACGGGCCACTTTTTTAGTTTGACGCAAGCGACGCTGCGCATTGTTTATGCACATCTCTGCCAACGCTTCGGCAATTTCAGTGTGTTGGTTTAGCCATAAACTGAATGCATCTTTTACCACACCCGACACAAACGCACTGGCTTGACGTGATGACAAGCGCTCTTTAGTTTGCCCTGCAAACTGAGGGTCTTGCATCTTGGTCGATAAAATATACGCACAGCGATCCCAAATATCATCGGGCGATAGCTTCACGCCTCGGGGCATCAGGTTTCTGAATTCACAAAATTCGCGCATAGACTCCAATAAGCCCTGGCGCAACCCGTTGACGTGGGTACCGCCTTGTGCCGTGGGAATAAGGTTCACGTAACTTTCTGTGACTAAATCGCCCCCTTCAGGTAACCACATGACCGCCCAATCTGCAGCTTCGGTATTACCACTGAAATTACCCACAAATGGCGTATCTGAAGGCAGAGTTTCAAACTCCTCAACCGCCTGATATAAGTAATCTTTTAAGCCATCTTCGTAGTACCACTCCTGGCTTTCTTTGGTAATTTTATTGTCAAAGCGAATGCGCAGCCCCGGGCTTAATACTGCTTTAGCGCGTAGGTTATGCACCAATCGACTGACAGAGAATTTTGCTGAATCGAAATACTGGGGGTCAGGCCAAAAATGGACACGCGTACCGGTATTACGCTTACCGCAGGTATCAATAATTTGTAGTTCTTCTACTTTGTCGCCATTTTCAAAGGCAATCTGATAAACGTTACTGTCTCGTCGAATCGTCACTTCAACCCGGGTTGAAAGTGCGTTTACTACCGAAATACCCACGCCGTGCAAACCACCGGAGAACGCATAATTTTTGTTCGAGAACTTTCCCCCAGCGTGAAGCTTACACAAAATAAGTTCCACCCCAGATATACCTTCTTCTGGGTGGATATCAACCGGCATCCCCCGCCCATCATCAATCACTTCCAGCGACTGATCTTCGTGCAAAATAACTTTGATATTAGACGCATGGCCTGCCAGCGCTTCATCCACACTGTTATCAATGACTTCCTGCCCCAAGTGATTTGGCCGGGTAGTGTCGGTATACATACCAGGGCGGCGTTTTACGGGTTCAAGGCCGTTGAGGACCTCGATAGCATCTGAATTGTATTGATTTGACATAGTTATGGTTGTTATTTAAGCCAACGACAAAGTAAGAAATACGCCGCACAGTGAATAAACATGGCCGTGCAACGCAAGTAATATTTTGATGGTAGCAGGGCTTGATAAGTGTGGCAATGCGCTTATTTCAGCAAAAATTCTGCAATGGCGGGTAGGTGATTTTCGTAACCTACAAAGCTGTGATCGCCGCCCTCTTCTATTAACAGCTGGCTTTGTTCGTATTTCTGTGCAGCCTGCGTGTAATCTAAGGTCTCATCCTGAGTTTGTAGCATGACTTTATAACATGAAGGGTCGCTTAAGGCGTTGACTTCCAATGACTTAATCACCGCCATATCACTTTCCACTATAGCGAATTTTTCGCCACTATAGGGGTTTTGATGATCGCCAATAAAGCTTTTAAGTAATTCATAAGGACGCACTGCCGGGTTAACAAGTACGGCTTTACCACCAAACTGCTCGAGCAGAAAAGTAGACAAATAGCCGCCCATGGAACTGCCTATTAATCTGAGTCCCCCTTCTAATAAAGCTGGCGTTTGTTCAATAAGGTCTATCAATTGCGGCTGGACTTTGCTGGGGTAATTAGACAACGCGGGCACATGTAATGTGACATCGCGGTGATGCTGTTCAAAATAAGCTTTTGTTGCTTGTGCTTTAATTGATTTAGGTGAGCTTAAAAAACCGTGAAGATATAAAATGTGCTGCATGCTTTTCTCATTGTTCATATGTAATTTCGTTAAACCGCTAAGGCCAAGTACCTTATGTTAACGCAAGGCGTTTAACGTCAACCTCGACAATACCATCTGAGTGTAAAGAAAGAATTTGATAGCCTGGCGCCTCTCGACTCACGCCAAATTCGGCCTGCATCTCCCATTGCCAACAAGTAGACGGGCACCCATAAGACGGGGTTGCGCTATCACCAATATGCTGTCGTAGAGAGGAGTGAATATGCCCATGAATAAGAGCTTTTACCTGCGCGGTGCGACTGACAAACACCTCCAGTGACTGAGCATTGTGTAAAGCATGCTTGTCCATCCAACTACATGAAGGCTGAATATGGTGATGTAAGGCAATCAGGTGATGGTAGTCTGGCCATGTTGCAACATTTGCGGCTAACGAATCGAGTTGCTGTTGACGGATTTCACCTTTGGCGGTATTGGGTTGTGACGATATACGGGTATCCATTCCCGCTATTACCCAATTATCAAGTAATAGCGGCGCATCGCAAGTCAAATTCTTGTGCCCTAACTGTTCGTGAAAGTAGGGATTGTTGTCGTGATTACCTGGTAGTACGTACCACGGCACGCCCTGCGCTTCTGTATATTCACGCATTAAGGTAACAAAGTCGGTATAACTTTGCTCACTGCTGTCACCACTGATATCCCCCGTAGTTAACACCAATGTCTTGCCAATGTTGTCTTGTAATCGTGGTTGCATGGCGCGCAATACACTACTAAGCGACGCATAAGGCGATATCTGGGCATACCCTTTTTTCGCCTTGTCGCTAAATAAATGACAATCGCTAATCTGAATAAGTGTGATCACGCTTCAAAGGCAACGTTAGAGGCATGGGGTAAACAGAATTGCAGCCATTCTGCGAGGAAAATGTTTACCATGTGTTTTTCATTTCGCTGCCGCATTTTTATATTGGGGTAGCTATAGGATGGCTGCAGTGCCCCTGTGTTCTGACTATTGATCACCTCAGCCATTCGCGCATCGTGGTATAAACGAACAGTCATTGAAGGGGTGAGATACGCGGGCATTTCCTGCGTTGTTTGTCGAATACTCAGCGTACTGGTGTAGCGCGCCGATTCAATAATACGAATTTCGTAAGACAATCCTTTGCCAACGGAAAATTGGTAGCGCAAATCTTCCGTGTCACAGTCGGGCAAAATGCGCAGTACATGAGCATAGTTCAGTTCGCATAGCGCCTGCATTGACGGAAGATGAGGGACATATTTGCGTTGGTTGTGTAAAGTCACGTTGTCTGCCACTGCTTGAGAAGTTTTGTTTTGTGCATAAAGAACCATTGTAGCGCAATTACCGCCGCGGCGTTGTCAATATGGCCATTTTCCAGCCATTCAAGGGCAGTACTTTCTTTAACCCGATGCACTTTAATGTCTTCCGACTCACTGTCTAAGCCGTGCAAGCCATGCGCTTTGCTTGCGTCGGTTTTGGCAATAAAAATATGTAACCTTTCAGAGGTTCCACCTGGACTGGAAAGATAGCTCAGCGCTTTTGTAAGCTTATCTAGGGTAATCCCCGCTTCTTCCATGGATTCTCTGTGGCATACTGACTCCTGCGTTTCCCCCTCATCAATCATGCCAGCGATAATTTCAATTAACCAAGGACTTGAAGAAGTGGCTAACGCCCCAATTCTTACCTGTTCAATAAGCACGAATTCTTGACGTTCTGGGTCATAGGGCAACACGCCAACTGCATGTCCACGTTCAAAAATTTCTCGACGGACAGTTTCGCTCCACTCACCGTTAAAGCACTTGTGCCTGAATTGATATTGATTCATGGTAAAGAAACCGCGATACACTGGCGTAATGTCAGTAATTTCGACGTCATTTGAGGTAAATGAAAGGAATTCCTTGTTCATTTGCTGATACTTTTGTTTCAAATACATTTATCATACATAGTACATTTACACACCAGCCATGTATATGCGTGTAGCACGCCTTAGGCTAGATGTGAAAGAATAACAGAAAACTCATATTGCAAGTCGCTATTACAATAATAATCGCGTGGGTAGATCACATATTCTGTTACAGTTAAACGAAGACTGTTACGAGTTTGGACTTTCGGTTTGTGGTTGATTTTTCATACACTTGGTTTTAATTAGTCGCTTATCGTTTAAAAGGCGATACAACTTGAACACAACAGGAAGACGTAAGCATGAAACGAACACTTCTGTCGCTGGTTATCGGAGTTTCAATGACAACTGGTGCGCTAGCCGATGACCTTATGCAGGTATATCAACAAGCATTGGCCAACGACCCTCTCGTAAACCAGGCGAAAGCGCAACGAGATGCTGCGTTTGAAGGAATTACCCTAAGCCGCGCCAATCTTCTACCCCAACTCTCTGGTTCGGTTAGCTACACCATGTCAGAGGCCGAACGCTTTCAACAAGCGGCGGGCGACGACGGCCTGCGGGTTTTCACCACTGACTCTGAAGTTGATACCATGCAATATGGTGTTTCTTTATCAATGTCACTGTATGACCATGCTAACTGGTTAGGATTAGATCGCGCTGAAAAAGTGGCAGAGCAAAGCGATGCACAACTTGCTGCCAGCATGCAAGATGTAATTGTGCGCACGGTGACCGCGTATTTTGACGTATTGCGCGCCAGAGACAGCGTAGAATTTGTTGGTGCAGAAAAGCGTGCTATCGAGCGTCAGTTAGAACAAACCCGCCAACGCTTTGAAGTGGGCTTAACTGCTATTACCGATGTTCACGAAGCACAGGCAAACTACGACAGCACGGTGGCTCAGGAAATTCAGGCGAAAAACCAACTTGAGTTTGCCCTGGAAGCGCTGCGTGTGATCACGGGTAAATATCACGACCGCTTATACGGTTTGAATAAAGAGAATTTTTCAGCCACCATGCCTGTTCCACAGACTGTAGATAGCTGGCTTGAAACCGCACAAGATAAAAACCTGGCGTTGTTGGTCGATCGCCTTGCGATGGATATCGCGAAAGAAGATATCGCTATCGCCCGCTCTGGTCATTTACCTACGCTGTCATTAAGTGGTAGCTATGGTCGTTCAAAAGACGATGTCAATGCAGATGTAATTAACGATGATGGCTCCACTTCGCCATTTGGGTATAAAACACCTTATCTTAACAGCCAGTCCATTGGCGTTACGCTAAATGTGCCTATCTATCAAGGGGGCCGCGTTGACACCCAGACGTCTCAAGCCAAGTATAACTATGTTGCCGCCAGTCAAGCTGCCGAGCAAACATACCGTCAGACCGTTCAGTCGGTGCGCAGTTCGTTTAACAACGTCAAAGCTTCCATTTCCACTATTCGCGCATTGGAACAATCGGTGGTCTCTGCTGACAGTGCATTAAAGGCGACGGAGGCAGGGTTTGATGTAGGTACGCGAACCATTGTTGACGTGTTAGACAGTACGCGTAATTTATTCGATGCCCGTCGTAATCTGGCAGGAGCGCGTTATGACTTCATTCAGTCTGTTATTACCCTTAAACAGGCCGCAGGTACGTTAACGGGTGAAGATGTGGCCATGATAAATCGCGGTTTGCAACCAGTTGAAAGCCGCGACAACGGTTAAGCAACTAAGCATTAATACAAAATCAAGGGTAGCGTGATGCTGCCCTTTTTTTTGAAATACGTGTATCTGGTATGACGGGAATAGGTTTTATCGCGTATCAGCGAACAGGGGTAAACTTTTCTAATGCGTTAAGCAATTGCTCGCACTCTGCACACAAATCTTCTGCATTTTGCTTGCTTGATACGAAATTCGTCAGTTGAGTATATACTGCGTTCAATTTTTCTTGCAGTACCTGTAACTCATCATCCATGATTAGCCCCCTTTTTTGTTTTTATAGTTAGACATTCGATTTAGTATAACGCCAAAGGAACTTAGCTCAACCCCTTTGGTTATTTGATTGACCTTTTAAGTGATAAACAACAATGCAAGCCTCTGAACTTCAAAATAAATTTGAACGGATCCGCGCTAACAAATGGTTTGAAGCCTTTGTAATCAGCGTGATAGTTATATCTGCCCTCTTAGTAGGCGCTAAAACCTATGAACTCCCGTCGGGCATGTCCTCGGTAACCCTTTTTCTCGATTGGTTTATCAGCGCCTTTTTCCTCACTGAAATTACTATTCGATTTCTTGCAGAAAAGCGTAAACGCTATTTCTTCAAAAGCTTTTGGAATTGGTTTGATACCCTTATTGTGGTGATAAGCCTCATTCCGGCTGACGACGCAGAATTAGCAGTAGTAGCCCGCTTAGTCCGTGTATTTCGGGTGTTGCGGATGATATCGATTATTCCCGAATTGCGTATTCTACTAGTTTCACTGGTCAAAGCCCTCCCCCAGTTGGGATATGTAATGCTACTGATGTTTATCATTTTCTACATCTACGCCGCAGTTGGCAGCACATTGTTTGAAAACATTAATCCCGTCTTATGGGGTGATATCACTATCTCCATGCTGACGTTATTTAGAATAATGACGTTTGAAGACTGGACAGACGTAATGTATGAAACGCAGGAAGTGTACTCACTTAGCTGGGTTTTCTACCTAACATTTATATTCTTCACCGCGTTTGCCTTCTTAAACATGGTAATAGGTATTGTCGTTAACGTAATGGAGCGGGAAAACGAGAAAGCCCGTGCCGAAAAGCAAGCAGAACTGCTTGCCGAACAAGCGGCTAAAGGTAATGCAGAGCCTACTTTAAAAGACGTTATGGCTGAACTTAACGCAATAAAAACCCAACTTGCTCAGAAGCAATAAAGCGGAAAAAAGCAAGGGCATAGTCACCAATCGCGAAAACCGAACTGGTACAAAGAATATGAACATGGCATAAAAAAACGCCCAATGAATACATTGGGCGTTTTTACTGAAAAGTGATATCAGCTGTAATTCGTCATCGACACTTTCTAGATATTGTATTTAGCTTTCAGTGCCTCAACGCGCGCTTTTGCCGTATCAGAGGTAAACTCTCGGCTGGCTAAACGGCGCTTCGCTAGGGTCTTTTTATCCATGCTTAGGAGTAACTCAACATGATTCAGATAGACCTCTTCGTTAGGAATAGGACGGATAGATATCTCTTCGTACAAGGCCAGCGCAGCGTCTTTTTCACCTTTGGCAATGTAGATTTGTGCCAGCGTATCCACTGCGTCGGCATTTTGGCCTTGTAAAGACACTGCGCGCTTTGCCAAGGACTCAGCTTTACTGAGATCGCCATCCTCATAGGCCAGATAAGCCAGATTATTGAGTACCACAAAGTTATCGGGTGACCGCTTAAGAATGTCTTCATACGTCGCTATTGACGATGCTCTATCTCTTTGAATCTGTCGCTCAGCCAATAGCATTGTGCTTTGTATGTCTTGAGCATTATCCTTAACGTGCTGCGTGAGGAAGTTATAACCCTGCTCAGCGTTGTCAGAATTCTCATAAATGGCCAACAGCAACAGAGCGTTGTCAGCATTTGGCGTTGCCTCATAAGCGACTTTTGCATTATCCACCGCGTCGCTAGCATTACCATCAAGCAATTTAAGACGAGCGATCACCCCCTGAACAAAGGGCAATGCTTTCACCTCATCTGTCGCGCTATTGACAATATCCCAAGCGGGTTTGGGTTGCGCTAAGCGAGTATGGAAGTAAGCTTTCAATAAACTTAGTCTGGTGTCGGCACGCTTCTTCAACACGTTGTTCGTCAGCGTAAGCGCTTCTTCGAATTGCCTTGTAGCGTCTAGGATTAACAATTTACCTAGTACTGCATTGAGGTCCTGCGGGTAGAAAGATAGCCAACTGTCAAAAAAGGCCACTGCATCATCAACTTTGTTTAATGCAATGAGTGTTTGGCCTTTTAGATTCCAGTAAGACAGCGGGGATGCCCCATCACCTTGAACCTCGGCAAGTAACTCATGGGTTTTATCAAGTGACCCTTCTAAAGAGTAAAAACGGGCCAACAAAATACGCAGATTAAGATCGTCAGTGTTACTGTCTAACTGTTTTTGTGCGTGAACTAGCACGTCTTGGGTTTGCCCTTTTTCAGCCGCAAGTGCATACCAGATAGTCAGCGCTTGAATATCCGTGGGTTGCGCCTTAATAACGTTGCGCACACTTGCCATTGCTTCATCTTTTTTATCTTGTGCTATGAGTAGCTTTATTTTCGCGTATTCTACTTCATTGTTAGCATCATCAAGCTGACCGGCCTGATCAAGATATGACTGCGCTTTATCGAACTCTTTTTGCGCTATCGCAATACTGCCTAAATAAACCAGAGGGACAGCCGTTTTTGGTGACGTCTGGTGCCACTGCTCTGCAGCTTGTTTAGCTTTATCTAACTGATTGGTGGCAATGTAGGCGCGTATCAAGGTATTTTGCGTAGTGACCGATTCTGGCGCTTTTTCTACCGCCTGCTCAAGGTTAACCAAACCTTCGATGTCGTTAAGCGATAACTGCAACACACCCAAGCGCGATAAATCTTCTGCAGTGGAGCTAACCGTTTCGGTTTTCTCCACCATTTTCTTAGCACCCACAACGTTGCCATCTTTAAGAAGTTGGTAACTCGCTTTAGAAAATAGTGCTGCGTCAGAGGTTTGCTCACCCTCAACTCTGGCTAGTACTTCCAGCGCTTCATCGTTCTCTCCCAGTTGCAGCATACTGTCAGCGAGCATACGCAGTCCTGGGTGATTATCTGGTAAACTTGATGCAACCATGGTCAAGTGACGCTGAGCTGCTTCAAAGTCTTGAATCTGATAAGCACTAAAGCCTGCCACAAGACGCACAACCTGATCATTACGTCCGTTTTGCACTGCCACCTCAAGGTGCTCCAGTGCCTTGGCAAAGTTACCTTTTGCAGACTCAATAATGCCCTTGAATGTATTTAACAACGGGTGGTTTTCATTGAGTTTTAGCAACTCATCAACAATTGGATCCGCTTTAGCCAGCTGTTGGTTCTGAACCAATAGCGCCGCATAAGTAAATTTATTCGCAATGTCTTCTGGGTAAGACTTCATATAGCTACTGTATACGTCAATAGCTTTGTCTGATTCATTCTGTTGTAAATAAAGACTGGCTAGCTGCTGCAATACATCGCGATTTGAAGGCGCTTGCTCTCTCAATTGCTCGGTTGCTGCCACAGCCCCTTCCAGATCGTTGTCTAGGATATAGGTATAACTATCGATTAAGCCCTTATATACCGAACTGGTATCCAGAGTGCTTAACTCAGTTAATAGTGCTCGCGCTTCCTCTGGCTTATTTAGCCTGACTAATGATTGAAGTTTATAGAACCCCACTTCTGCTGACTCGACAGCTGTCATTCCTTCTGCAGCATGGTCGATATTCATCAACGCATTTTCAGCGCCAGTTTGCTGATACGCCAACGACAAAATCGGAATAATTTCACTTGCTGGGTAGCCCAACTCTAACGCTCTATTTAGTTCTTTTTCTGCAGCGATAAAGTTGTTCTTTTGAATGTATAGTTTACCCAGCTCTGCACGTGCTTCTGCCGAATCAGGCGCTTTTTGAATCGCATTCTTATATTCTACGATGGCCGCATCAATTTGCTGTTGAGAGACAAAAGCTCTCGCATCAACTAAATGGCTTTCCGCTGATTTTTCAGTACACCCCACCATTAAACTACTTAACAAAAGCACGGCTACTGACGCGCCTTTCAGCAAATTCTTTCTTTTATTCAATTTCATATTGATTCCTTGCTACACCTCAGTATGTATATTGACATATTAATTCACACTGTTCGCTGTTTATTTTTCCACCGCAAATATGTAATTTCGTGGCAACCAAGCTATTATTCGAATATACTATAGGCTTTTGCAACACTGCTGGCACGCTAGATTGCGTTTTTACGCTAAACCTTGTTTGCCGCGCCCTCCATATTTAATGCACCAGGATCCTTAATGACCACAACTGTCGACATGACATTTAAAGACCTCAATCTACCAGAACCTATCTTACAAGCCCTTGAAAAAGTTGGCTACGAGAAACCGTCACCAATTCAGGCTGAAAGTATTCCTCTTTTGCTTGATGGTCACGATTTACTCGGTCAGGCACAGACAGGGACAGGAAAAACCGCCGCGTTTGCCCTGCCTATGTTGGCAAATATCGATCCT
Source organism: Alteromonas sp. D210916BOD_24 (assembly GCF_047159385.1). Classification (GTDB taxonomy): domain Bacteria; phylum Pseudomonadota; class Gammaproteobacteria; order Enterobacterales; family Alteromonadaceae; genus Alteromonas. The sequence continues at coordinate 327,505 of NZ_AP038333.1, read as the reverse complement.
GAGCAACGTAAGCCGCAATTACTGGTATTGGCCCCAACCCGTGAACTAGCCATTCAGGTTGCCGAGGCGTTTCAGGTTTATGCGAGCTTTAGTCAAAAAATTAAAGTACTTCCAGTATACGGCGGTCAGTCGTACGACAACCAAATTCGCCAGCTTAAGCGGGGCGTGCAAGTGGTTGTGGGTACACCAGGCCGTATCATCGATCATATTAAGCGTAAAACACTCGACTTAAGCGAACTTAAGTTTCTAGTGCTTGACGAAGCTGATGAAATGCTGCGCATGGGCTTCATTGATGATGTGGAACTTATTCTTAGCCACGCACCAGAAGAGCGTCAAACTGCGTTGTTCTCAGCCACTATGCCCGGCCCAATTAAGAAAATTACTCAACGCTATTTGAAAGACCCTAAGCACGTTAAAATTGCGTCTAAGGTAAGCACCGCGAGTACTATTCGCCAGCGTTACTGTCAAATTGCGCCACACCACAAACTTGAAGCGTTAACGCGTATCATGGAAGTGGAAGTGTTCGACGGTATGATCATTTTCGTGCGTACGAAAACGGCAACGGTTGAGCTAGCTGACAAGCTATCTGCTCGTGGTTACGATGTTGAACCACTTAACGGTGATATCCCGCAGGCAGCCCGTGAGCGTACCGTTGAAAAGCTTAAACAGGGCAATATCGACATTCTTGTTGCTACTGACGTAGTAGCACGTGGTCTTGACGTTGAACGTGTAAGTCATGTTATTAATTACGATATCCCGTACGATAGTGAGTCTTACGTACACCGCATCGGCCGAACTGGTCGTGCTGGCCGTCAAGGTGATGCGATCTTATTTATTTCACACCGTGAAAAGCGCTTACTGTTCTCTATCGAGAAAACCACTAAGCAGCCTATTGAAGCAATGCCTATCCCTTCAATTAGCGAAATCAACGAGACACGTTTAAGCCGTTTCAAGCAATCGGTTGCCGAAGCAACACAAGACGATAGCATTGAATCACTAATGCCTATTGTTGAAATGCTTAAAGAAGAAAACGAAGCGTCTCCAGAAGTATTGATGGCAGCGCTACTTAAAATAGCGCAAGGCGACGAGCCGCTTATTCTTAAAGAATCAGATCGTCCGGATATTAATAGCAAGCCACAGCGCGATAGCCGTGACAGAAACTCTCGTGATGGTCGTGACGGTCGCGAAAGAAAGCCAAAAGTACCACGTGGGAACCGCAAGCCTGAAGAAGGCATGCAGCGCTTCCGCATTGAAGTAGGTCACGTACATGGTGCTAAGCCAGGTAATATCGTAGGTGCTATTGCTAATGAAGCTAACATTAATTCAAAGCACATAGGTGCCATTGAAATTTATGACAACTTCAGTACGGTTGACCTTCCAGAAGGCATGCCGAAAGAAACCCGTGACACGCTGCAAGGCACACGAGTAGCAGGTCAGCGTTTGAACATTCGCGAGTGGTCTGACACACCTCCACCGAAACGCGAAGGACGTGGCGATCGCGGCAACCGTGGTGAAAGAGCGCCCCGTGGTAACCGTGAAGAGCGTGGCAATCGCGGCGATCGTGAAAACCGCAAGCGTAAGAACTAAATAACAGCAAACTAAGCCTTTATATAACTATTCGCAATATAAAGGCTGTTTTCGTTGTTTTCTAATTAAAAAGAATTGGCGCAAAATAGTGTCAGTTCTTTTTTTGTATTTGAAGCTAAGAAAACCTTTATGGATTACTTTCCGTTATTCCTGGATGCCAGAACACTTAATGTCCTTATTGTTGGGGCCGGTGAAGTGGCCGCTCGTAAACTAGAGCTTGTTATGAAGACGCCTGCGAGCATTACCGTAGTTGCGCCTTGGGTTTGTGATACGGTAAAGCAATTAGCGCAAAATGAGAAAGTAACGCTCATCGAACGTGAGTTCGAAAATAGTGACCTTACCGATAAGGATATGGTTTTCATAGCCACTGACAAAGGTGACGTTAACCAGCATATTCACGACTTATCCCGCGCCAACAAAGTGCTGGTGAATGTCGTGGACAATACTCCACTGTGTCAGTTCATCACGCCATCTATCGTTGACCGCTCACCTATTGTTATTGCCATGAGCAGTGGTGGCGTAGCGCCAGTGTTATTGCGTTACTTACGCCAAAAGCTGGAAACCGTGTTACCCGCCAATTTAAGTAAACTGGGGGCATTTTCAGAAAAATTCCGTGAGAAAGTAAAGCAGACGCTCAACACTGTAACCGCCCGTCGTTATTTCTGGGAAGACGTGCTCGATGGCGACATTGCTGAAATGGTGGAGAAAGGGCAAGACAAAAAAGCAGATGATGCGTTTGAAGTAGCGCTTCAAGCGGCAGCTGAAGACAACAACGTCACCGGTCAAGTGTACTTAGTGGGTGCCGGCCCCGGCGATCCTGACCTGCTGACGTTTCGCGCTTTACGCCTAATGCAAAAAGCCGATGTGGTGGTATACGACAGACTAGTATCACCTCAAATATTAGAGCTTGTTCGTCGAGACGCTGAAAAGATTTACGTGGGAAAAGCAAAAAGTAACCATACGCTTCCCCAAGGGGATATTAACCAGCTAATGGTGAACGAAGCCAAGAAAGGTAATCGCGTCGTACGCCTAAAAGGGGGAGACCCGTTTATATTTGGCCGTGGCGGTGAAGAAATTCAAACACTCATCGAACATAACATCGAATTTCAGGTGGTGCCTGGTATCACTGCGGCAAGTGGTGCATCAAGCTACGCCGGCATTCCGCTGACCCATAGAGACCACGCGCAATCTGTGGTGTTTGCAACGGGCCATTTAAAAAATAACAGCATAGATCTTAACTGGCCTGTATTGGCTCAAAAAAACCAGACCGCGGTATTCTATATGGGACTGACAGGTTTGCCGATTATCTGTGAAAATTTAATAGCTCACGGACTGGACGCTGATACCCCCATTGCATTAGTGCAATCGGCCACGACTGAACAACAACACGTTGTCACCGGTACGTTATCTAACATCGTCGCTAAACAAGAAGAAGCGCAGTTGCAACCGCCAACGTTAATTATTGTAGGCAGTGTTGTGAACTTACATCATTCACTTAACTGGTTTAAACAATAAAGATAATTTTTAACCATTTTAGTGAACTGACTTGTAATTTATAGTGTGAGGCTCATACTCAAATAACGATAATTTGATTGAGAACGTCGCTTCTGTTGTTAGTGTTTAAAAATACGCGCCTACATGAATTCACGATAAAAGCTTTGAAGTATAACAGTTTGATACTGGCAGGCGCTTTATTGTCCGGTGCAGTCTGTGCTGAGCAACTCAATTTTAAAAAAACATCTACCTCAGAGGGTATGACATTTAGTTACGAGTGGATCGATGCCGATCACACTTTACAAAACATTTCTTTTCATTTACCTAAGTCTGCCTTTGAAGACACGCCGGTAAGACAAGCGAATTACAAACCCAAAATAGCTCATCGTCACGTTACTGTCGCGCTACTTAAAGCAGCAAAAAAAGTGGATCCTAAAGATGCGCGCGTAAAAATCACACCCACTGGTGATTCCGTTGACATTAAAGTGAGTGGAGGCAAAACACAAAAGGTGGACGATGTACTCCAGCATTTACAAGGTGTTCAGCAAAGCGCCTTCGATCAATACTTGGAAGAGCGTTATTTCACCCGTTTCACCACCCTTTTTAATCAGCGTGCTATAAAACCGGATCACTTGCGCTACATTAAAGAGTCCATCAAACCACTGATCCCCGCATCACAGGCTTTCTATGAAAAAGTAAAACAGAACGCCAACACACGCGACTATTTTGCGCTACTACTTAGCTGGATTCAAAGTATTCCATACAACACGTTAGAAGATAGAGTGGCAAGCAACGGCTCTGGATTTGCACCTCCCATTGGTCTGCTGATTCAAAATCTCGGAGACTGTGACAGCAAGGCGGTATTGGCATCATCAATGGTTAGGGCTTTTCTCCCTACTACCAAAATGATAATGGTCTTCTTACCCAACCACGCCCTATTAGGAATTGCATTGACGGCCAAACCTGAAGATAAAACTATCGAGCACGAGGGCCAAGCATATATCCTCTACGATCCTACCGGCCCTGCATTGATTCCGTTTGGTCAGATTTCAGAAGAAACCGAGCGATATATTGCAACCGGCCGTTTTCAGATAGAAGAAATTGAATAATTAGCTAATATCAAATTGCGGTGACACACTGCCAGCCACCACATATTGAGATTGCATTTTTGGCGCTGAGCTGTTTCGGGCTTTGATTCACTGTGAAAACGACAATATATATTCAAGATATCTCACTTCATCGTCAGCGATTTCACCGTCTGAATCCGATATTTCTTTAGCTAAAATTTTTGCTTTTTCTGCCGCGCCTAAATCACTCAAATCTAGCATCAGTTTAGAGAGATAGGCATAAATTTGGTCTTCAGAACGATCAAGTAAATTGTTTATCTCAGAGATACAAGTGCGCTGATAATAATCTGCATCAATGGGCGAGTTCCATTCGATTGTTTCGAGGAGATCGTCCATGTATTTCTGCTCTTCTAGAGAAACCCTTCTGTCTACTTTATAAAAGAAGGTTGCTAACTGTATCAGCTTTTCACTGACTTCCTGCTCGCTATTATTTAACAAAGACGAGACGCTATCTTTAAACACTTTAACAATATTCATATTAATCAATCCCTGTTCTCATTATTTGTATGTGAACCAACATTGGGGCAATAATCAACGCTTTATCTGCATGAAATAAGGATTGAAGTTCTCCTTCATCAAAAGTGCTGCACGTTGCCTACACCAATTCATTTGTTGCCTTTAATTATTGATCGAACTCACTAGAAACTCACCATGTTCATCATCAGATACAATGCGCAATGGAGCCACGTCACTACTGCTAGTGACAACAGGCTTTGGATCGATACGTGTGCATAACCCGTGCATACTGCCGTGAACACAAAAACTGCAAATTTGTACGTATTGATTGCCAATCAAAGGAAGCGGAAAAAACGCTTGATAGATTTGGTTCTGATCAGCGAATTGACCACTTGTGCCTGCGATCTCATTCGCTTGCGCGTCTACGATACTGATATTCGACCCACACCGCCCTGCAATCGGCTTGCTGACATAACCTTGCTGTTTCAGGCTGTCTGTTAGCTGCATAGTCGACTCCAGTAGATAAGGACTATCTGGAAATAACTCCCACAAAATAGGCAGGATCGCTTTATTACTTGGAAGTAGCGTCCACAAGGGCTCGTGCACCATAATATTATCGTGTAACAAGACATCGACTAAGCGCAATGATGATGTATTTTGTTTTGACTCATTTGCCAATTCAGAGCGGAGTTGATCTAGCGCAGTTTCCCATGCCCACGTTTTCCAAACCCGTCGGATAGCAACGCCATTTTTGTCAGATAGTCCACCATCTGAATTGCGCTTTATTCCTTTAAAACCTAGTTGCATGTGCGTGATAATTCCCGCCTTTTCCATTGCTTGTGCCATGAACTTGGCATGGTAAGCTTCTTCAAGATCGTTGTCATAGAGAATATGAATATGAAGAGGTGACTGATCATGCTCGGTAACTTCATCACGAATACGTTTCCAAGCCTTTACCAAACCCTCAAATAATTCCCCTCCACTATCTACGCCTAGTTTGACA